>CAZXYP010000392.1:470-5028 GCA_964644955.1 uncultured Anaerolineales bacterium
CGCGCGCTGTTCTGTCTCTTTTATCTATCTCTGCGTCTCGTCAAAGAGACGCGCGTTCTGAAGCGTAACGCCAAGACTCGCAGCAATCGTGGTCAAGAGATTGACATCGGTCTCTGTGAAAGCGCTTTCTCGTTCTGTATCAAAGATAAATATCAGACCGATGGGGGCATCGCCAACAAATACGGGTACGGCAATCACCGATTTGGGCCATTCGGTACCGGGGTGCGGAATTGCCCCGATTTCGCGGGCGAATTCCGGGACCTTGTCATTTAGCAACAGCGGTTTGCGCTGTTGAATTACATAGGCGCGCATCTGCGCCTCTGCAATCGGTGTGGGCGGTTCCTCGCGCGGCATACGCTGTCCCTGAACAATGACCGCGCGCGCTTGAATCGTCTTTGCCACAGGGTCATAGAGGTTGATGCTCACACTTTGTGAACGAAACACCTCAGATAATCTGTCGCCAACAAGACTAACAATCTCGTCAAAATCCAATCGTGTGGCGAGACCCTGCTGAATGCTGTTGATAATTTCCAATTCGGCGTTACGCTTGCGCGTTTCGTGAATCGCTTGCGCGCGTTCGAGCGCGATGGCAATGTGCTGCGCGACAAAATTCAACACGGCGACATCCTGTTCGGAATAACGCACCCCTCTTTTGTAACTCTGCACTGCCAGCACGCCGACCGTTCGTTCATTTGTTTTGAGTGGCACGCCGACCCAATCTTCGGACGGCTCGCCGATTATTTTTGTGATACCGGCGTCATTCATTTTTTTCTGCTGCGCGCGCGATACATGCAAGAGTTCGCCGGTCGTCAAAACATGGATTGCCAAACCTTTGCGCCGCGTTCTGAGCAACTGCGGCGGGTCGGAGGTCAAACCCTTTTCGTCGCGCACATACGGATAACGCAGCATGTCCATAATCGGGTCATACAGCCCGAGAATGAAATTATCCGCATACATCAATCCGCTGATGATGCGCTGCATGCCTGCATACAACTGCTGTTCGTCGGACTCGACCGTCGCAACCGTCGCAATGTCGTACAAGGCGCGCAAAACGCGCTCGTTCCGCACAGGATTCGCGGCTGCGCGTCGCCGCGCGGTCGTTCTCGCGGTGGGTGCCCTACGTGGGGATTTGTTTTTGTCGGTTTGAGAAGCTGCTTTCTTGGACATGCATGAACCTCCGATGCTCTGATACGCGCGCAAAGAATAGCCGCTTGTATTTTAACAAAAGAACGCGCCGTTGTCTGTCATATAAAAGACAAACGCAGGGCAAACGCGCAACCCCATTGACACAGCCCCCGCGCGCGTTTAATATAGCCGCAGTACCGTAATCATCCGGCAATGTTCACCTGCCCCTATTTCTTCAAGGAGGAATCCCATGTCGCGCTTGATTCGTCTTGCCATCCTTTTCAGCTTGAGCATCACCGGCGCGTTCTTGATGCCCCACGCGACGGAATTCGCGTACGCACAAAACGCCGCGCCCATTGCGTTTACCCTTCTCGGACCGGACGGCGTCGTCGCGCGCGTCATTACGACGGACGCACAATGTCCCAACATTATGCTCGATGGAAATCCAAGCGCGATGCAACTGCGCGCTGCGCCCGATGACAAGTTTCCCGTCACCGTGTGCGACGCCGCGATTCCTTCGTCGGCGCAAGATGTAATGGTGGGCGCGCAAAAATTGAAATTGCCGGTTGCCAAACCCGAACGCATCGCCGTCATTGGCGACACCGGCTGCCGGCTCAAAGGCGACCATGTACAAGCTTGCAATGACCCCGCGCAGTGGCCCTTTGCCCAAATCGCAGACCGCGTCGCGCAAGGCAATCCCGAATTGGTCATTCACGTCGGCGATTATCATTATCGCGAATCGCCGTGCATCGTGGACAAGGCAAACTGCGTGGGCAGTCCGTACGGCGACAATTGGGCAGCGTGGAATGCCGATTTCTTTACGCCCGCGCGCACTTTGTTGTCAAGCGCGCCGTGGGTCATTGTGCGCGGCAATCACGAAGATTGCGCGCGCGCGGGCGGCGGCTATTTTCGCCTGCTCGACCCGCGTCCGTTACCCGCGGCTTGTCCGGAATATACCGACCCGTACGCGATTTCGTACATGGAACCACAGCTGCTCATTGTGGATGATTCCGCCGTGAACGATTATGAGGTCGAACCCGCGCAAGTGGAAGAATTCAAAAAACAATTCGCGCAGGTGAACGCGCAAGCCGCGAACGCGCTTTCGTGGATTTTGGTGCACGACCCGATGTATGCGTTCGGACACGCGGGCGAAAAAGATGGTCAAGAACAATTATTTCAAGACCAACCGACATTGCAGCAAGCGACAGACAATACGTTTCCCGAAACGGTGCAGACGTTCGTGTCCGGACACTTGCATATTTTTGAAACGCTGAGTTTCGGAAACGGACGTCCGCCGCAATTGCTCGTCGGCAACAGCGGCACGTTACTCGACCCGCCGATGACGACGCCGCTCAAAGGTTTGGAAATCGCGGGCATGAATGTCGAAGAAGGCGTCAGCATTGACCAATTCGGTTACGCGGCAATGTATCGCAGCGGCGACCATTGGGCGATTGGGGTGCGTGACGTGAACGGCAATGACATGGACAAGTGTTTGCTCGGCGGCGGCAAATTGTCGTGTGGACAAACCGCGCTGCCCACCGGCGGCGGCGATTTTTCGGATTATGCGCTGTGGCTGGCGCTGGCGTTGTTTGGCTTGAGTATTTTTGTTATTGGCGTCGCGCTGCGCGTGCGCGGCTCACGCAGCGAGCTGCGCGCGTAAGATTTGCAGCGCGGGTCATTTGTCGGACAAATGACGCGCGCTGCCGGTGACACATGTCCTTTCAACAGATTTTTCCCGGGGTCTATGAATTTGCCAACGGCATTGTCAACGAATGGCTCATCGAGGATGACGACGGCTGGACGCTGATAGACACGGGCTATGAAAAACAGGAAAAAAAAATCTTGGACGCGCTCACGGCGTTTGGCAAACAGCCGTCCGACATTAAACGCATCGTCGTCACGCACACCCATCCCGACCACGCGGGCGGACTCGCGGCGTTGAAACGCGCGACCGGCGCGCCCGCGTACATGCACCCCGTGGACGCGCAAGTGGTGCGCGGTCAAGTTCCCATGACGCGTTCGACGCCCTCGCCCGACCTCATCAGCAAATTCATTTACAATCGGATGATAAAAAAGGTGCCGGGCGTCGTGCCGCAAGCCGAAATCGAAAACGAAATCGCCGACGGCGACGTGCTGCCCATCGGCGGCGGGTTGCGCGTTCTTTACACGCCGGGACACAGCGCGGGGCATTGTTCGTTTCTGCTCGAACGCGACGGCGGTTTATTATTTGCCGCAGACGCGTGCGCGAACGTGATGCGGCTCGCGCCGAGTGTGGTGTACGACGACCACGCGCAGGGACGCGAATCATTACGCAAACTCGCGCAGTTGGATTTTGCCGCCGTCTGTTTTGGACACGGCAAAGTGTTAAAGGGCAAGCACGCGCAAAAATTCAATCACAAATGGAGATGACACAGATGGATTCACGCTTTCAATGCGTGTGCGATACGGTGCAAGCAGAACTGGAACGGCTGCCCATTCCCGGCGCAGCCGTCGGCATTTTGTACGGCGATGAGGAATTTCACGCGGGCCTGGGTGTGACAAACGTCAATCATCCGCTGCCCGTTTCAAGTGCCACGTTGTTTCAAATCGGCTCGATTACCAAAACATTCGTCGGCACGCTCGTGATGCGTTTGGTCGAAGCGGGCAAACTCGACCTCGATACGCCCGTGCGCGCGTATTTGCCCGAGCTGCAATTGCGCGATGAACACGCGACGCAACATGCGACCCTGCGGCATTGTTTGCAGCACACAGGCGGCTGGGTCGGCGATTACTTTGACGATTTTGGACGCGGCGAAAACGCATTGGCGAAAATGGTCGCGGCAATGGCATCGCTGGCGCAAGACGCGCCGTTGGGCGAATTGTTTTCGTACAACAACGCGGGTTTTTATCTCACCGGGCGCGTCATTGAACGCGTGATGCGGCAGCCATTCGAACGCGTCATGCAGGAATGGATGTTTGAACCGCTCGGTTTGCGCGACGCGTATTTTTTTGCCGAAGATGTCATTACCAAATCGTTCGCGGTGGGACACGAAACGGTGGAGGACAAAGCAACTGTCGCGCTGCCGTGGGCGCTCGCGCGCACCGCGCATCCGGCGGGCGGCATCATCACCAACACGCACGAACTGATGCGTTACGCGCGCTTTCAATTGGGCGACGGCACGAGCGCGGACGGAACGCATTTACTCACGCGCGCGTCAATGGATGAAATGCAAACGCCGCGCGTGCCTGCCACCCACCCGCAGTCGGTCGGCTTGACGTGGTTCATTTACGAATTGGACGGCGTAAAATTTATCGAACACGGCGGCGGCACCAAAGGACAAATCACGCGGTTAGTCATCGCGCCGGAAAAACAATTCGCGTGCGCGATTCTGACCAACAGCGGCAGCGGCAATGTGTTGATTGTCAACGTGTTGAATGAAATCCTCGACGCGTT
>CAZXYP010000393.1:0-5027 GCA_964644955.1 uncultured Anaerolineales bacterium
GCCGCCGACGCGACGGAAACATATCTCGCGCATTGGGAAACACATGTCCGCGCGTTAATGACCAACCTTAAGGAAATTCAACACCTCGTCATGGTCGGACGCGGCGCGTCGTTGGCGGCGGCGGGAACCGGCGCGTTGATTGTGCGTGAAGCCGCGCGCATGCCGTGTCTCGACCTGAGCAGCGCGGCGTTCCGTCACGGACCGATGGAAATGCTTTCGCCGCAAATGTTTGTGTTGGTTTTTCAAGGCGCCGCGCCGACGCAAGAACTCAACGCGCGTTTGGTGCAAGATATTCGCGCGGCGGGCGCGCACGCGGCATTGGTACATCAAGACAACGCGCCCGATGTATTTTCGCTGCCGCCGGTTTCCCCCACCGCACTGCCGTTACTCGAAATTCTTGTACCCGAAATGTTTTCGCTCGCGCTCGCGCGTTTGCGCGGACACGTGCCCGGCAATTTTGAACGCAATACCAAAATCACGACGACGGAATAAATTTCATTCCCGAAACAAAATGCAAAGGAGCATGATGCAAACACAACCCAATTTCGAATTGACGAATCAAGTCGCGTTGGTCACGGGCGCGGCGCGCGGACTGGGACGCGCGATTGCGTTGGCGTTGGCGCACGCGGGCGCGGATGTGGCATTGGGCTTGCGCGATGTCAACAACGATTCCGGTTTGGCGGAGGAAATTCGCGCGTTGGGGCGTCGCGCGCTGCCTTTGCAGATGGACGTGACGCGTATGGAGGAAATACAGCGCGGCATTGACGACACCGTCGCGCATTTCGGACGGCTTGATATTTTGGTCAATAACGTCGGCGGCGGTTTTATCAACGACGCCGAAAACGTCACCGAACAAGAATTTGACGAGACCGTTTTGAAAAATCTCAAAGCCACTTTTTTCGCGAGCCAATTCGCCGCGCGCGTCATGATGCGGCAAGGTTCCGGCAAAATCGTCAACCTCAGCTCCCAAGCGGGAATTGTGGCGCTGCCCACCGAATCCGTGTATTGCGCGGTCAAAGCGGGCATCAACCAACTCACCAAATGCCACGCGGTGGAATGGGGCAAGTACGGCATTCGCGTCAACGCGGTCGCGCCGACGTTTATCGAAACGCCCGGCACGGAACCCGCGTTATCCGACCCCGCGTTTCGCGCAGAGGTGCTGGAACGCATTGCCGCGCTGCATCGCATTGGGCAGCCCGGTGAAGTCGCGGGCGCGGTCGTATTTCTCGCGTCCGACGCCGCGTCGTTGATTACAGGACATACGCTCGTGATTGACGGCGGGTGGACGAGCCGATAAAAAATCAAAAGTCAGTCATTGACGGGTCAATTACAGTATAGGATGGACATACTGCAAATCCATAACGAGCCATCGGGTTACGCTTGAATTTACGCGCCGAGAATGAGATTCAATGGCACCGCCACGATTTTTTCATCCAAATGTTTGATTTGCTTTCCGCAATAAATCACGATGCCAACTGCATTTTTCGGATGTTCGGCAAGAAACAGACGAATCCCTTCCGCATCGGCAAAGGTCACGGTCTCACTCATTTTGATTTCACAAGCAATCATGCGGCGTCCTTGTTCAATGACAACATCCACTTCTTTGCCGGATACCGTTCGCCAAAACGAGAGCTGGGCATGCGGCGTTTCCAATTCAGCGAGGACGCGCAATTGCTGCACCACAAAGGTCTCGAACAAGCTTCCCAATTCGCGCGCGTGCTGCAATGCCGCCACATCGAAATATCCCGCCAGATAAATTGCGAGTCCGCTGTCTGCCCAATGGACTTTGGGTGATTTCAAGAGACGCGTGGTGCGACTTGCCGTAAATGCAGGGAGACGTTGTAACAAATAGGTCGCTTCTAATAAATTGATATAGCGATGGGTCGTCGGCTGGGAAAGTCCAGCATCGCGCGCGACCTCCGATTGATTTAAAAGCTGCCCTGTGCGCAGCGCGAGAAATTGCATCATGCGCCGAAAATCAGACAGAGAGTCGATTTGCGAAAGCTGCCGCAGGTCTCGTTCCAGATACGTCGTGAGATATCCCTCCCACCATTGCAAAACTGCTTGAGACGTTTTGAACCGCAATAGCGCCGGCAACCAACCCCGCAGCAACAGCGGTATCAAATCCGGTACGACTTGGTTTATCCGCTTGTCAGCCGGCAATTGACCCGCCAACAAATCGTGCACGAGAGTCGGAGCCGGTTTTCGCAGTGTTTCACCCCATGCCATGGGATGCAGTGCAAAATAGATGGCACGCCCCGCAAGACTCTCGCTCACATGCTGCATCAAGAGCAAATTTGCCGAGCCCGAAAGAACAAAACGCAAATTGCCTTTGGCTTGATCAGCCGCGTGTTTTACGGCAGGAAGCAATGTGGGTACCTTTTGCACTTCGTCCAAGACGATTGCGGAAGCGCCTGCCCACAAAGCACGCGGATCGCGTTCGGCTTGCAAAAGCACATCAAAATCATCGAGCGTATAGTACTGCCACGAGGCAAATGGTTCAGCATGACGAAGCAGTGTGCTCTTTCCAACTTGCCGCGCGCCGGTCAAAACGACAATCGGGTGCTGCTCAACCGCCGCTTGGAGATCCGGCGTTAGCCAGCGCGGATAGTATTCTAATTCTCGTTCTGAATAAAATCTATTCACAAGACGTATAATAATACGAGTTCACAATCCGTCAAATCTTGACATGGCGCTTTGCCGTCGGAGATGAGGCATTGAAACAGAGCGTAAAATTTTTGAACCCCGTATTCATTGACAACCCGATCACGACGACCGCAGCGATTACCGTCCTTCGCGCCAAACGCGGCATCGTCACATTCAAAACGATGGGGGAAAATCAAGACGCCGAAATCGTCGCCACCAATGAAGCGGTCGTATTTCACGAAAACGCGAAAGCGGCAGCGGCGAATTGAGTTTTATTGCACCGCGCGTTCTGCGCCCAATAACGCGGCGCGCATCCGCTGTGTGAGATACGCGCCGTCGCGCGGCGGCAAGACGCGCGGCAATTCTTCCGGCGCGATTTTTATCGCCGCAAACAAGACCTTTTGCGTTGTATGAATCGCGTCGCGCAGCGCGGACACGTGCGAAAGTTCGCGCACGGTGCGCGTATCTGCAATGCCGCAGCCGCGCGCAATCGCTTCCAAATCCGCGCCCATTGCCGTATGCGTACGCTGCTGCCCCGTTTCGCCAAAACATTCATTGTCAAAAACCACAATCGCCAAATTGCGCGGCTGTTGCGCCGCAATCGTCGCGAGACTGCCAAGCCCCATCAACATTTCACCATCGCCCGTCACCACCAGAACGCGATGTTCGGGCTGCGCGAGCGCGAGACCCAAGCCGAGCATCGCCGCGCCACCCATTGCACCCCACAAGGGAAAGTCGTTCGCGTGGTCGCCGACTGCGGCAACATCCCATGCAGTGGAACCCAATCCCGCGACGACAAGCAAATCACCGCGTTCGCATAACAGCTCGCGTATTGCGTCGCGCCGCTTGATTTTGTTTTCAGCCGCGTTCATTTGTCACCTCGCGTAAAATTTTTCGCGCCAATCAATTTTTGCGCGAGCAGCACCGCAACGCGCTGACGACTCGCAAATGCGAATTGGATTGCGGCATCAGTTGTCGGCGCAACCTCGTCGAGCGTTTCCACGCGATAGACAATTACGCCGCATTGTTCCAAAACCCCTTGCGTATTTTGTCCCATCGGCGCTTGCCACGGATTGAATTCGCCCCACTCGCCGCGCATCGTAATCAACATGACGAGCGGCATATTGCACACGCGCGGCAAAGATAACATATTGACGCAATTGCCGACGCCGGACGATTGCATCAACAGCGCACTGCGTTCGCCGCCCAAAAACGCGCCTGCCGCAAACGCGATGCCTTCTTCTTCCGTCGTCAAGGTCACGACGCGCAGCTCCGCGTCGCGTTGACACAATTCAATCAAACGTTTGTGTCCCGCATCCGGGACAAATGAAATCAGATTGACGTGATGGGTTTTGAACAGGGCGTGAATACTGTCCGCCCACGGTTGCCCGTCCTCTAACGACATGGAACTTGCCCTTTCTGCAAAAATTTTCTGCGTTGGTTTGACAGGATGCAGATGTCTAAATTATAATTTTTGTTACCGATAACGTGGCAAATGGCGGAACCTGATGAACAAACGAACCACCCTCGATGATATTGCCCAAGCCGCCGGCGTGTCCAAACAAACAGTTTCACGCGCCCTCAACAACAAAGGCGAAATTGACCCCGAAACCAAAGAACGCATCCTCAAATTGGCAGCGGACTTGCGGTATCGTCCAAATCATCTCGCGCGCGCGTTTCATACTCAACAGACGCGTTTGATTGGTTTTTTGGTGCCCGACATTGCAAATCCGTTTTTTGCCGAAGTCGCGCGCGGGCTCCAAGACGCCGCGATTGCGCTGGATTATCACGTCATCATTTGCAACACCGACGAAAATCCCCAGACTGAAATTGCCATGATGGAACATCTGGCGTCACAGGGCATTGACGGGATGATTACATCTACCACACGCGCACCAATAACCCAAATTCTGCAATTTGCGGATTCGTTCAAACCGATTGTGGTTATCAACCGGCGCATCGAGCATCCGAACATTTGCGCGGTCATGTCCAAAAATCGCGATGGCGCACGCTTTGCGGTGGAAAAATTCATGCAGGAAAAACGGACTGCCCCGGGCATGTTGGCGCCCTCCAATCTCATTGGCAAAGAAAGCGCGCGCGCGCGCGGTTTCATCGAAACGCTTGCCGAGCACAATCATCCCATCGAGCCCTCGCGATTGAGCCGCGGGCAGCCCACGCTGAACGGCGGATATCAGGCAGCCAAAAACCTCTTTGCGGTCCATCCCGAAACGGACGCAATTTTCACCTACAACGATTTGATGGCGTTGGGCGCAATTCGTGCCTGCCACGAGGCAAAGCGCCGTATTCCTCAAGACATTTCCATCATCGGGTTTGACGATATTCAGCTGGCAAGCGTTTCCTTCCCGGCGCTGAGCACCATT
>CAZXYP010000394.1:0-5025 GCA_964644955.1 uncultured Anaerolineales bacterium
CGTTAGTGCGTTAGTGCGTTAGTGCGTTAGTGCGTTAGTGCGTTAGTGCGTTAGTGCGATAAGTATCTTGTTGAATGGTTTTTGGTTTCGATTACACGACCACACCATGATTGTACGCTCGCCCTATCGCACGATTACGCTATCTCACGATTGCACTATCTCACGACTGCACTATCTCACGATTACGCTATCTCACGATTACGCTATCTCACGATTGCACTATCTCACGACAGCACTATCTCACGATTGCGCTATTGCGCTACGGCACTGCCGGCTTGTGCTGCAGGCGCGGGCTGTTTTATTTTTGCGTCTTGCGCCGAGATGGTTGGAATCGCGCCAAGCACGGTGAGATGGAGCGAACGTTCCACATCTTCCGGTTTGCGAATATAACCGGATTGAATGTATTCGATAACGAAAATGGCAAGCACGCCCGCGAGCGCGCCGAGAATGGCGCCCGCCAGCACATTGATAGTCGTTTTGGGTGAAAATTTTTCCGGCGGCGTGGCATTGTCCAAAATATTGACGAGGATGCGGTCGCTCTGGTCCACTTGCAAATTTTCTTGTTGATGCAAAATGACAAAATTATCCGCCAGCGTTTGCGTCATGCGCGGCACCATATCCATGTTTGCGTCTTTGACCGCCACTTGGAGCGTATAATCCGCTTCACTCGCGCTCACTTCGACGCCGCCCAAAAATTTCTCCGGCGGAATGTCGAGCTGCAATTGGTCAATCACTTGCTGCGCGATGGTTTTGGTTTGCATTTGCTGTCCGTACAGGCGCAGCAAATTCTTGATCGCCAGACTCTGCCCGTAATCGGACGGACGCGAGGGAACGGCGCTCAGCGTGATTGTCGAGCGGTAAATCGGCGTCTGAATGCGGCTAAACACGAACGCCGCCAAAGCGCCGACAATCGCAGCGACGACCACAATCCACCCGCGCCGCAGTAACACGCGACCATATTCACGCAAATCCATTTCGAGCGACTCCTTTCAAACGGGCAACTATCTTAGCAGAGCGAATGAGTTATCGCAAATCGCATTGTCCATTGTTCATTGTCCATTTCCCATTGTTCATTTTCGATCCGGTATTTCTCCCAAAACCTTCAAGCCCAATTTTTCCATATCGCGCGCGCCGCGCACCGAATCGTCCGCATAATCCAGAATAAAAACCAAAACGATGCCTGCAATAAACGCAATCGCCGCGCGGATGAAAAGGTCAAGCCGTTCGCGCAAACCGGGCGTGGGCGCCGAAACCGTTGGTTCATCCAACACCGTCACCGTTGCGCCCTGCGCGCCCATCTGGGCAAAATACTTTGGGTTGTTGGTCTGTAATGCTTGCACCGCCGCGTCGGCAATCCGTTTCGCCTGTTCGGGGTCGTGCCATGTAATCGCCAGCGACATGATGCGGCGCTGTTTTTCCACCGCACCCGAAATGTTTCCTTTGCTGATTTGGAGCTGCGGGTCCTTCAAGACAGCATTGACATCTTTGGCAAACAAATCACTCCGAATCACTTCGACAAAATCATCGCGAATGTATTCGGACGCCTGCGCGCCGGTGAGCGCGGGGTCCACGCCGTTCAACGGACGGTCGGCGGAAACGCTGATGGTAAAACGGGTGGACGCGACATAGCTCGGCAGCGGAGTTTGCGCGGTCAGTACGGTCAGAACGACGGTGAAAACAGTCAGAAAAACGGGGATATACCATCGGGCGCGAATGATGCGCCAGTATTCACGGATTTCGGTCATGGAGGTGCTTGCACTGCCGCGCGACTCTTGCCACACGGCACGGCGAGTATAACAAAGGGCAGGCATGGGCGCAAATTACCCGCGCGCGGCAAAAACACGTTCGCGCAATGCCGCTTGAAACACATGCGTATCAAATTTCTCTGCGTGCCCGCGGATTTGTTGCGGGTCAAATGCGCGTGCGTCGAACGCGCGCATCCTTTCGACCAACGCGTCGGCGGTCGGCGTACGAAACAAAACACCATTCATGCCCTCGATCACGGTATCGAGCGCCCCCCCCCCCCCAAATGCAATCACGGGACGCCCCGCCGCGTTCGCTTCCAACGGCGTAATGCCAAAATCTTCTTGTCCCGGAAACACGAATGCCTTGCAGCGCGCCATCAAATCCAAACGTTCCGCATCCGACACCCGCCCGAGAAATTTTACATTCGGTTTTGCCATGGCTTCGAGCCGCGCGCGGTCGCGCCCATCACCCGCAATCACGAGCGGCAAGCCCGTTTGATTGAATGCCTCGACCGCAATATCAATCCGCTTGTACGGAATGAGGCGCGAGACAATCAAAAAGTATTCTTCCACTTGTGACAACGGCGCAACGTGAAAGGAGGTTACATCCACCGGCGGATACAGCAAAAACGATTCGCGTCCGTAACACGCGCGAATCCGCTTTTGTACTTCGTGTGAAATAGCGATGAATTCATCCACCCGTGCGGCAGCGCGTTGGTCCCATGCGCGCAGCGACGACACGAGCGCGGGCAACAGCGCGCGCGCGACCCCGTTC
Source organism: uncultured Anaerolineales bacterium (assembly GCA_964644955.1). Classification (GTDB taxonomy): domain Bacteria; phylum Chloroflexota; class Anaerolineae; order UBA4142; family SHND01; genus SHND01. The sequence goes on from CAZXYP010000394.1 coordinate 2,521, forward strand.
ACGGGTTCGTTTTGCACATATTCGTCGTACTGAAAGAGAAAACGCGCGGGAGTCAGACAATAACAGAGATGCCGCGCGCTGTTTGGTTTTTTCACGCCGTGCGCGAACGCGCTCGTAATACTCAGAATCACATCATAGCCGCGCAAATCAAACGACTCGAACGCGTAACGATACAGCGGCAAAAATTTTTGATGGTGGTGATACACGAACGGCAGGCGATTCATGAACGACGCGCGAATGTCCCACGCGCGATAGGCGCGCGGCATTGCACTCGGGTCGTACATGGACGTGTACACCGGCGCGTCGGGGAATAGAACATGCGCGGCTTCCAATACGCGTTCCGCGCCGCCGTATTGATTCAACCAACTGACGACAAAAGCGAGTTTCAAGGGGGACCGGAGCGCGCCGCACACTGTCGGGTGTACGGCACGCGCACCCAACAATAACACAAGGCGCAAAAAGAATAAAGTAACGCGAACGGAGCGACGTTCAGGAAAAAATTACGGCGGGGTCGAGAATGGGGATGGAAGCCGCGCGCACGGCAAACGGATAATTCAGCAGCGCCTTGCCCAACAATTCATCCACGCAAAACGCGACGCCCTGCGGTTCCGACAATTCGACCAGCGAAACACCGGCAGGATTCATCAATTGGGACAGAGGAATCGGTTTCACGGATTGAACGTCAAGGACATATTCTTTGTTCAAGCTGCCCTGCTTGATTCGTTTTTCGATTTCGGCAGCGAGCCACACGCGCGTTTCTTTGATACTTGAGGTAGGAATGGCAAAGACGCTGGTGCCTTGACGCACCATTTCGACTTCCATCAAGCCGACGAGACGCGGCACATCGAGCGTGAACACGGTGCCGCGCCCGAGTTCCGTGCGAATCTCGATACTGCCGCCCACCGTTTGCAAACGTTCCTGCACCACGCTCATGCCAATGCCGCGCCCCGCGTTTTGCGTGACGGTGTGCGACATGGAAAAATTCGGCAGTAAAATCAAACGCAGCGCGGCTTGCGCGTTCATGCTGCGGCGCTGCTCCCGCGTGACGAGTCCCTGTGAATACGCGGCTTGCAAAATGGCGCCCGCGTCCATGCCGCGCCCGTCATCGCCGACTTGAATCAACACGCGGTCGCCGCTCCGCTGCGCGCACAATGTGATGGTCGCCGACGCGTCTTTTTCCGCCCACGTGCGTTCCGCCGGCATTTCCACGCCGTGCGTAATCGCGTTGCGCAACAAATGCAGCAAGGGTTCGTTCAATTCGTCGAGCATGGCATGACACAATTCCACATCCGTGCCGTGTGTCACGACGCGCACGGTTTTGTTTTGTTGGCGCGCCAGTTCTTGCAGCACACGCGCATACCGATCAAACACCGGACCGATGGGCGACATGTTCAGCTGCCACGTCAAACGCCGCACCTGACTGACAAGTTCGCGTTGATTGCGCACTGTCGCATCAGTCTGTACAGCTTTGTTTTGCAAGGCAGCATGTTCCAACAAATTGCTGCTTACCGCGAGTTCTGCCACCAATTCAAGCAAGAGATTCAAGTCTTGCTGGCGCACGCGCACGTCGGTTGCTAAATAATTCAATGTCGAGGTGAAAGTCTCCGGCGGGGCGGTTTGTTCCGCCGCTTGCAAAATGGCGCCGGTCTCGGCGCGTCGCAAGCGAACGTTGATATCTTCCGCCGCGTTTTTCAAAAGGCGGATGGTGATTTCGCTGGGCGCTTCGGTTTGGCTGCGCGTACGCGCGAGCAAATCTTCGAGCGCGTGCGCGGCGCGCGTCAATTCGCCATAACCCATCGTTGCCGACATGGCTTTGAGCGTATGCGCCACACGAAAGGCATGATTCAATTCACTGCGATCTTGAGGATTTTCAGTGAGGGCATCCAAATGCCGATTCAACGCGGCAAGTTGTTCTTGCGCTTCGGCAAAATAGAGAGAACGATATTTTTCGAGGTCAACAGACATAAGTAAGGACTGAGGCATGCGGACTGAGGATAGAAAGTTATATCCCGCCAAGTCCTCAGCACTCGTACCTCATTACTTAACGAGTGCGGCGGTCACGCGCCCAATTCCCCCCCCCCTGCGTCTTGAGATAACGCATCACTTCGGCGAGCAAGTCGCTGACTTGAATGTAATTAATCAACACGCGGCGGTCGTTGCTCACCATCGCAGCAGAAAGCGTCATTAACGGCGCGGGGCGCTGTTCGCCGCGACGACCTTCGACCAAGATGTGTTGGCGGACCAGATCTTCGGGCTCGTAAAATTGCTCGCGCAGTTCGCGGAAATGTTCCACAATCGTCTGGGCAAAGGTCTCGGCAGTTTCCGGCGCAAGGACGGCAATAAAATCATCGCCGCCGAGATGCGCGACAAAGCCCCCTTGCGACGGTAAGGTTTCGACCAACAGATGCGCGACATGAAGCAGCACCTGATCACCCGCCGCATGTCCATACGCCTGATTGAACGGACGAAAATGGTCGAGGTCGGCATAGACGACGGCGGTCGGTT
>CAZXYP010000395.1:0-5017 GCA_964644955.1 uncultured Anaerolineales bacterium
TGCCGATAACGCGCGCGACGCGGTGGATGGTTTGGATATGGTCGTCACGGCGGGACCGATTTTGCATACGCCGCACGCGACCATCAAGCCGGGTTGGTTGAACGCAGGCGCGTTCGCGTCGCTGGTGGATTTTGATTCGTATTGGGACCGCGCGGCATTGCACGCGGCGGATAAATTTTGCACCGACGATGTACCGCAGTATGAGCATTATCGCGCGCAGGGCTATTTCCAAAACGTGCCGCCGATTTATGCCACCATCGGCGAATTGGTCGCGGGCAAAAAACGCGGGCGCGAACGCGCGAATGAAATCACCATGACGTGCAATCTCGGTCTCGCGCTCGACGACATGGCAACCGCGCCGCTGGTGTATCAACGCGCGCGCGAACGCGGGATTGGGATGTGGCTGGAATTTTAAGACCTGCCAACCATAAACCAATCATCTTTTCATACAGGAGCAATCCCATGCGACTTGGCGTACACGTTTCTATCGCGGGCGGCGTAGATTTGGCAATCGAACGCGGCGTCGCGCTCGGCTGCGAGGCAATTCAGATTTTCAACAAAAACAACAATCAATGGAAAGCGTTCGAACTCAAGGACGATGTCGTCAAACGTTTCAAAGCCAATCTCCGGTCCTCCAATCTCCACCCGGTCGTCTCGCACGCGTCGTATCTCATCAATCTGGCGACGAGCGACCAAGCGTTGTGGGAAAAATCCCGCGACTCGTTCGCGGAAGAATTGGAACGCTGTGACCGGCTCGGCGTGCCGTATCTCGTCGTTCATCCCGGCTCGCACATGGGCGCGGGCGAAGACGTTGGCATTGCGCGCGTTGCGCAGGCATTGAACGAAATTTACGCGCGGCATAAATTCAAATGCGTCACCTGTATCGAACACACGGCGGGGCAGGGCAATCACATCGGCTACACGTTTGAACATCTCGCCGCGATTCGCAAGCAAATGTCCGACAAGAAAAAATTCGGCGTGTGTCTCGACACGTGTCATCTCGTCGCCGCCGGATACGATTTTTCGACACCCGAAAAATATACGGACATGATGCGCGTTTTTGACAAAATCGTCGGGCTGAAAACGCTCAAGGTCGTCCATTTCAACGACAGCAAAACGCCGCTCGGCTCCCGCGTGGACCGCCATGACCACATCGGCAAAGGAACGGTGACAAAAAGCGGTTTCCGTTCCTTTCTCACCGACCCGCGCCTCGCCGAAATTCCGGGACTGCTCGAAACGCCTACCGACGGCACGGGCAAGGACGAAAAACGCAATCTCGCGGCGCTGCGCAAACTCACCGCTTGAGACGCAAACCAACGCCGCCGCAAATGTCCGACGCGGCGTTTTTTTTCATGCGCCAAAGAATCTCGAACGCTGTCGCATACGTATTCTCTACTGACAAGACAAACGTTGCGCGTATTGCTCCGCAGAGAAAGGATTACGCATGAACAATCGCTCTATGATTTTGGTTCTGGCAATCGCCGTCGCCGGCTGTCTTGCGGTTGCGGCATGTGCGGTTGTCGGCATCGGCGGCTTTTGGTTTTTCAACAATGCCGCGTCCGTCGCCAACCCGTTTGCGCCGACTACGCGCAATCAAATCGTGTACGTCGGCAACGATTCCAACATCTATGTCGCTGACCCGAATACGGGAAACAAAATCGCGCTCACGCAAGATGCGGGCGACGCGCACGCCTACAATTATCCGACGTGGTCGCCTGACAATCAACGTCTTGCGTTCGTCGGTTACACGTTTGAAAACGGCAGTCCGACCGAAGGCGCGTTGTACACCATAACGCCGCGCGGCGAAAAATTGACGCCCATTTTCAAGACCACCAAAAACTTTCCATTTTACTTGTATTGGTCGCCCGACAGTCAATTCGTCAGTTTCCTGAGCAATCAAGATAGCAGCGGCATGGCGCTGCGCATCGCCCAAACCGACCGCCCCGATTCGATGCAACAAGTGGATACGGGCGCGCCGTTTTATTGGGCGTGGTCGCCCGACGGCGCGCAATTGTTTACGCACGTCGGCGGCACACGCGACGATAACGAAAATGCGCGGCTCGCGCTCTTGGATTTACGTAACGCCCAAGCGCCGCAGCCGCTGCAAGCATTGCCCGGCGCGTTTCAAGCGCCGCAATGGTCGCGCGACGGCAAGTTGTTGTTTTCGACGCAAGAGGGCGGCACACAAACGATTGCCTTGAGCGACCCACAAGGCGCCGCGCCGACCAAACTCGCCGGTTATCAAGGACGCGCGTCGTTTGCGCGCGCGCCCGACGGCACGCGCGTCGCCTATATCGTGACCGACGCCAATTTACGCGTGCCGCATTACGGACCGCTGCGCGTCGTCAATGCCGACGGGCAGAACGTGCGCCTTGTCGCATCGGAAAACGCGCTCGCGTTCCAATGGTCGCCCGACAGCCAAAAAATCGCGTTCCTCACCATCACCGTCTCCAACAATCAACAGAATTTTCAACCCGGCGCGCCGCAGCTTGCATCGCACACGCCCGACTCGCTGGTCACCGCACCGCTAAAAAACCAAGACGGACAAACGCGTTTGGAATTCAATTGGAAAGTTTGGGACAGTGTCACGGATAAAACGCATCTCGCCGCGACGTTTGTGCCAACGCGCAGTTTTTTGAATGTGCTGCCGTACTTTGACCAATACACCAACTCATCCACATTCTGGTCGCCCGACAGCCAAGCTTTGGTATATACTACCCTCGACTCTGCCGACCGCGGTTCGATTTGGGTCGCCGACGCGCTCGCCAAAACACCCGCGAAAAAAATCGGCGAAGGCGTGTTGGCATTTTGGTCATGGAAGTGAAAGAAAGGATGAAGGCAAAAGGATGAAGGATGAAAAAAATCGTTTCATCCTTCATCCTTCATCCTTCTGATTTCGTTGCGCGCAGTCGTCATACACAATCCATCTTCCGGCGTGAATCAACACGCTTCCCCTCTCCGGGCGGCGATACAACAATTGCGCGCGTCGGGGTGGGAGATTGAATTGCGCGAAACACAACGCGGCGGCGATGCGACGCGTATGGCGCGTGAGGCGGTCAACGAAAATTTTGACGCGGCGTTTGCCGTCGGCGGCGACGGCACCTTGAACGAAGTATTGAACGGGCTGCTCGGTTCACAAACCGCGCTCGGCGTCCTGCCGCTCGGCACGGCGAATGTGTGGGCGCTCGAAATGGGCTTGCCGCTCAATGACATGCCGCGCGCAGCTATGCTGCAAGCCAACGCGCCGACGCGTTGGGTAGATGTGGGCATCGCGCAAGGCGGCAAAGGCGCCGAGACCTTTGGACCGCGCGCCTTTTTATTATTCAGCGGCGCGGGCTTTGATGCGTCGGTCATTCGTGAGGTCGAGGAGCAGCGCGCGGTGAAACGGCGTTGGGGCAAGTTATTCTTTGTGTTTGTCGGCTTCCGTCAGGCAATTCAATATCGCGGGCGGCGCATCGCCGTCACTGTAGATGGGGAGGACCATAAACGCCGCGTCATTTTCGCCCTCGTCAGCAACGCGCAATTGTATGCCGCGCTGTTTCGCGTGCCGCCCGACGCGCGCGTGGACGACGGTTTGCTCGACATCACGCTGTTTCACGGCGACAATGCGTTGCACACGGCATGGCATTTTATCCGTCTCGGCACCGGCTTTTTTCAACAGCAGCGCGACATTGAACATTTGCGCGGGCGTGACATTGAGATTCGCGGCGCGACGCTGCCCGTGCATTTGGACGCGGAACCCTTTGGCACGACGCCGCTGCATATCACAATTCAACCGCGCGCAGTGCGCGTGTTGGTCCCCGAAACGGCAACCCAAAATTTATTTGTGAAATAGTGGCGGCTCGACAAATTACAAATTTGTTCTATTTTAAGAATTTTCATCGCGTCCGATTGTCTCTCAAATTCGGTCGCCTCCATTCAGTCCTCAGTCCTCATCCCTCAATCCTCACTCATACCGCAGGACATCCTTTACGCGCATGCGCGCGGCAGCCAGCGCGGGAATCAGACTCGCAAGCGTCGTTAATACCAACGCAAACAGCAAACTCACCAACACCATTTGAAATGTAAAGACATAATTCAAATGAAACAGCACCGATTCCATCACGCGCGCAATGAGCCAGCCGAGCGGATAACCCAACAATAAACCAATGAGCCAGCCGCCGATGCCGAACGCGAGTCCTTCCGTCAAAAAGGTTTGCACCACGTTCGCGTCGCTCGCGCCGATGGAACGCAGGACACCGATTTCGCGGCGGCGTTCCAATACGCTCAACGTAATCGTATTGACGACGCCAAGCGCGCCGATGAATCCAATCAGCAGACTCATTGCCGCGAGCGCGATGGTGAGAATGCGCGTTTGCTCTTTGGCGCCCTTGACTTCACGCGCCGCGCTGTCACTGCCCATCGGATAACGTTTGAATTTTTGCGAAATCGCGTCCAACTGCGCGTCCACCTCATCGGGCGAATGACGCGCCAAACCCACCGCAAAAAAAGTTGCCCACCCTTCGCGCCCCTGCATTTTGGCGACAACGGTTTCCGGCACAAACACTTTGCCCGCGACTTGCGAGCCGAGAAAAACGGAATTGTCAATGGCGATACCGACGACGCGAAATTTGCGCGGCGCGTCACCCGCGTCCAACGCGATTTCGTCGCCCACGCGCGCGCCGAGCGATTCCACCAAATCCGTTGAAATCACCGCGCTGTCCGATTCCCCCGCGCGCAGCCAGCGTCCCTCGACCACTCGCGGAAGATATAGCGTCGTGTCCGCCGGAATGCCCCACAACCGCGCGCGCGCCGCTTCTTGCGCGCCGTTCCCATCTTTCGCGGTATTGCGCGTTACCCACACATTTTGCAGTGACCACACTTCGGCTTGCTTCACATCGGGAACCGTCAACAATGCCGCGCGCATATTGTCGCCCACGTATTCGCCAAACCAGAGCCACGCGTCCGCGCGATAGGTGCGAAACAAATCGTCAATCGCCGTGTCCACCGTCACGCTTACGGCTTGCGCCGCGAGCGA
>CAZXYP010000396.1:0-5011 GCA_964644955.1 uncultured Anaerolineales bacterium
TCCATGCCTCGCTCATCGCTCTTGCTTGCACGAATCTCGACTAGCAATCAAGGTAATAGCTTCAATTCCAAAAAAGGGGTCAACGTGGATTATCAACTCTACATCAACGGCAAGTGGGTTCAAGGGAGCGAACGCACGCCCGTGTACAACAAATACAATGACCTGCTGATTGGCACGCTTCCGGTGGTTGACCAAAATCAATTGGACGAAGCGATTGCAGCGGCAGAACGCGGCGCGCAAGTGATGGCGGATTTGCCCGCGTACAAACGCGCCGCGATTTTGTTACGCACCGCGCAGTTATTGCAGGAACGTCGCGAAGACATTGCCAAAACCATCGCGGCGGAGGCGGGCAAGGCCTTGAAATTTGCGCGCATTGAAGTGGACCGCGCTGTCAGCACCTTCACCATCGCGAGCGAAGAAGCAAAACGTTTGCACGGAGAAACGATTCCGCTCGATGCCGTTCCATCCGGTGAAGGATACTTTGGATTTTATGTGCGCCGACCCGTCGGTGTCGTTGCCGCGATTACGCCGTTTAATTTTCCGTTGAACCTTGTCGCGCACAAGGTCGCGCCCGCGCTCGCCGCCGGCAATGCCCTCGTTTTGAAACCTGCCGCGACGACACCGCTCACGTCCGTCAAATTGTGCGAATGTCTGGAAGCCGCGGGCTTGCCGCCCGGCGCGATTAACCTTATCAACGGTTCGGGACGCACGGTCGGCGATTGGCTCGTGCGCGACCCGCGCGTTTCCAAAATCACGTTCACGGGCAGTGTGCCGGTCGGTCAGCATATTTTGTCGGTCGCGGGCATCAAAAAAGTGACGCTCGAACTCGGCAATACCGCGCCCATCATCGTCGCGCCCGACGCGGATTTGGACATGGTCGCAAAAAAGGCAGCCGTCGGCGCGTTCTACAACAGTGGGCAAGTGTGCATCAGCACCCAGCGCATTTACGGACAGCAACAAGTGTACGAGCCGCTTACGGAAAAATTTGTCGCGGCGACGAACGCGATGGTGGTCGGCGACCCGTTGGACGAGCGCGTAGATGTCGGTCCGATGATTGCCAAGAGTGAAGTGGACCGCGTGGCGGAATGGGTGAATGAAGCCGCGTCGGGCGGCGCGCGTATTTTGACCGGCGGCAAACGCGAAGGCAATGTCTATTATCCGACCGTGATTGCCGACACGACGCCGGATATGAAAGTGGTCGCGGAAGAAGTGTTCGGTCCCGTCGCGTCCGTCATCAAAGCGGATACGTTTGAAGATGCCTTGGCGCAGGCAGACAAAACGGCATTTGGGTTGCAGGCATCCGTTTTCACCCGTGACATCAATCGTGTCTTTCAAGCCATCAAGCGTTTGAATTTCGGCGGTGTCATTATCAACGACGTGCCGAGTTTCCGCGCCGACCACATGCCCTACGGCGGCAATCGCAACAGCGGTCTCGGACGCGAAGGCGTAAAATTCGCAATGGAAGAAATGACCAATATCCAGATGGTGGCAATCAAGTTGGGTTGATGCTTGTCCGGACGCAAAACTGTCGCGCGCGGAAAGAGTCGGAGGGAAACGTCACTGCAATTTCTCGAAATTTTGAAAACACGCGCAAACGATACAACACAAGGAGCATCTCAATGCCGATGAATGCCGCTGCCTTGTCGCAGCTAAACAAAGAGTACACATTGTTTGAATGGAGCGCGCAAAACGCGATTAACCCCATCGCCGTTGACCACGCCAAAGGCGTCCATTTTTGGGACACGGACGGGAAACGGTATATTGACATGAATTCGATGTTGATGAGCGTCAACATTGGACACGGGGACGAACGCGTGATTCGCGCGATTCAAGACCAAGCCGCGAAATTGACGTATGTTTCGCCGTACATGGCAACTGACGTGCGCGGGCAGTTGGGCGAAATGCTCGCCGAAATCACGCCCAAGCGTTTGAAAAAATCATTCTTTACGCTCGGCGGCGCGGAAGCGAACGAGAACGCGATTAAAATTGCGCGCATGGTCACGGGCAAACAAAAAATTATCGCGCGTTATCGTTCGTATCACGGCGGCACGGCGGGCGGCATGACCCTCACCGGCGACCCGCGCCGTTGGGCATCCGAACCCGGCATTCCCGGCGTCGTGCGCGTCATGGACCCGTATCAATATCGCTGTCGTTGGTGCCAAGGCGCAGACGTGTGCAACATGAATTGTCTCAATCACGTCGAAGACACGATTCTGTTTGAAGGCGCGCAAAACATTGCCGCCATTCTCATGGAGCCCGTCACCGGCACGAACGGCATCATCATTCCGCCCGACGGGTACATGCAAGGCATTCGCCAATTGTGCGACAAGTACGGGATTCTGTTTATTGCCGATGAAGTGATGAGCGGATTCGGTCGCACGGGCGAATGGTTCGCGGTGGACCATTGGGGCGTCGAACCCGACATCATGTCCATCGCCAAAGGTTTGACCAGCAGTTATCTGCCGCTCGGCGCGACGGTCGTGAGCGAAGAGATTGCAAAATATTTTGACGATAAAGTCTTGTACGCGGGTCTCACGTATGGCGGTCACGCAATGGGCTGCGCGGCGGCGATTGCATGTATCAATGTCTATAAAGAGGACAACTTGATCGAACGCGCGCGCGAGATGGGCAAATATCTCGGCGAGTGGCACGAAAAACTCAAAGCGAAACATCCGTCCGTCGGCGACGTGCGCTATATCGGCATGTTTTCGATTATTGAAGTGGTGAAAAATCGCCAAACGCGCGAACCGATGGCGCCGTACAATGCCAAGGCATCCGAGATGGGCGCAATGGGCGTCATTAACAAATTTTTCCGCGACAATGGTTTGTACACCTTTGTGCGCTGGAACAACATCCTCGTCAATCCGCCGCTCATTATTACCAAAGAGGAATTGGACGAAGGCATGGAAATTATTGACCGCGCGTTGGAAATTGCGGACGACTCGGTAACAGAATAAAAAAAAGCGCCGCCCGCAAATTGCAGGCGGCGCTTTTTATCGGTCACGGCGCAAAAAACAACGTCATGTCGGTTTCGGTCGTGCGGATGGATTGCAGTTTGAATCCGGTATTTGCCTCCAGCGTCGCAAGTTGCGAATTCAATTCGCGTTCCGCCATGTTTTTCAGATTGGCGATTTGCGGTTCAATCATGCTGGTCGGCACGCCGAAACCGCCGACGCTCACTTGCGTCACCTCAATCGAAACGCGATTGTTCACCACCGACGCTTTGAGCGATGCGTTTGGCTGCAACGTGAGCGAATTCAGGCGAATCGTCGCGCGCACACTCGCCGTATTGCCCTCGTGCAAATCCAAAAATACATTCGAGACCTCACCGCCCGACGGCAGGTTTTGATTCAATTGCTGATTCAAATCACTCTCGCTGATGGTGACGCTTTGGGCGCCGGGTTGTGTCGGCGCGACCGGCGCGACTGTAGGCGGCGGCAGTGTCGGCACGACAAGCACCGCAGTCGGCGGTGTCGGATTGGACTCGACCGCATCCGACAAGAATTCACATCCGAGCGCGCCTACCACCAACAACACTCCCAAGACAAAAACTTGCATCCGTTTCATTTGACCACTCCCCATCACGCGGAACGACTCGCCGTTTGCGGTTCGATAAATTTCAAAATCAAGAGGTCTTCGGTCGTTTCAATGACCGCCAACTGGACACCCGTATCCTGCTGCAATTGCATCAACGAATGATTCAATTTCGCCTCCGACGTTTCGACGACTTGAGTCACGAAACGGTCCACCAACGCGCGCGGCACGTTGAACCCCGCAAGCTGCACGCCCGTCACAGAGATTTTTACGCGTCCGTCGCTCAAGCCAAACACCATGTCCGCAATCGGACGCAGCTGCACCGGAAAATTCCACGCCGTGACCGTCAGCTGCGCGTAAAATTTCGCGCGCTGTCCGGTCTGCACATCCAACGTCGCGTCGTTCAACTTGATTTTGACGCGCGCGGTTTTGAGACCCGAAGGGTTTTCAGGCGTTGCGCGCGTGGCGTTGGCGGTTTGCGAAAAACCTTTCGGGTCTGTATCCGTTTCCGCCGCCAATGCTTCGCGCAGTTGATGATTCAGAAACGGCTCAATCATCATGACCATCACGGACGGCTCGCCCTCAAACGTGGGCATCGGCGGCAGCGGCGCGCTCGCCGAGCGGCGCAGTAACACCAAAAAGCCCACGCTCAAAACACTCAGCGCAAGCGCAATCCCGACCAAAACTCCCAGAGTAAATTCCAAGTGAAAATTCAAAATTCAAAATTAGAAATCAGATCTCGGAAATCCGAACGCCGCAAGACGACGCCAATTGCATTTTGAATTTCCAATTTCCAATTTCTATTTTCAAATTTTCACATCGTTTCCGGCGCACGTACGCCGACCAAATCCAACGCGCGCGCGAGAACCGTTTTCGCCGCGACCGCCAACGCCAGCCGCGCCTGCATCAAATTCGCATCCGTTTGTTTCGGCGGCAGAATGGGGCAGTGGTCATAGAACGCGCTAAACGCCCTGCCCAACTCTAACGCATAGTGCGTCAGATGATGCGGTTCCAATTTCATTGCCGCCAACTCGACCATCTCTTCGAGTTTGAGCATCTGCTTGATGAGCTGCAATTCCGCAGGGTGCTGTAACAAATTCATATCCGCGTCCGCGCGCACAATGCCCTGCTCTGCCGCATTGCGCAAAATGCCCGCAATCCGCGCGTGCATGTATTGGACGTAATACACCGGATTTTCATTCGACTCTTTGACCGCGAGTTCCAAATCAAAATCCATCGGCGCGTTGGCGGACGTTGTGACCAGCATAAAGCGCACCGCGTCCGCGCCCACTTCGTCCAACACGTCGTCGGTCGAAATAAACGTTCCGCCGCGTTTCGACATGGTGACTTTTTCGCCGCCGCGCGTGAGCTGCACATTTTGATAAATCAAAATCGTCATGCGGTCGGTATCGAGTCCCAACGCTTTTGCCACCGCATACACGCGCGGCACATCGCCGTGATGTCCCGCGCCCCACAC
>CAZXYP010000397.1:0-5002 GCA_964644955.1 uncultured Anaerolineales bacterium
CTCGTATGCGGACGGCACCGCCAGCACGTGGCTCGTACGCAAAACGCGCGCGAGCTGCGCGTCCGACAGCGCGCCGAGAAATTGAACATTGTCCAATTGCTGCGCGCGGATTTGCGCGTCGAGTTTTTTTGCATAGTTCGCGTCCACGTTCCGATTGCCGACAATGGTCAGGGAAACGTTTTCGCGCGGCAGCTGCGCGAGCGCGTCGAGCAACGTATGCAGTCCTTTGCGCGGGATGATGTTGCCGATAAAAACGATTTTCAGCGGACCCGTTGCGTGCGCGCGCTCAGTGATCGAAACCTTTGAGGTCTCCGATACCTCGAAGGTTTGGAAGCGGTCGCCCGACGGATAGGCAACGACATGCGGCGCATGTGCGGCTGCGGGAGCGCGGTCGTACACTGCGCGCCTTGTCGTTTCACTGTTGAAAATGAACGCGCTCACGCTTGTTAGATACGCGCGTTCGATGCGCCGGTACAAACTTTGCCACACGCGCGGATGCGTTTCGGACGCGCGCAAGTGATGGACGAGTGAAACGATGGGGTAGGGGGCGCGACGCAAGCGATGATTGAGGCGCAAGAGCGAAGGATGATTCAATTCGTCTTGAATGAGAATATCGAGTTGCGCGCGCAAAATCTCCTTGTGCAATGCGTCGGAAAAATTGTCCGTGAGGCGCTGCGCGTAATTGCGCCACGGCAGCGAAAAAATTTCGACCGTATCGCCCGCCGCGCGCAAATGCGCGACGAGTTGACGGTCGTACAAATAGCCGCCCGAAATGGTGTCGAGCGTGCCGTATATCACCAGCCCAACGCGCATTACAGCGCCATTTCGTACGCCGACCACGCGATTTCATTTTCCCACAACTGCACGCGCAGGTGCGACAGATTCGGCACGCGTATTCGCGCCGCAAACAGTTCCGCAAAAATGCGCGCAAAATGTTCGATGCTCGGATTCAAGCCCGCAAATTCCGCGAGGTCATTCAGGGTCTGATCGCGAAAATACGTGACGAGATTATCGAGCGCATTAGAAATGTCCACAATGTCCACGAGAAACCCGTGGCGGTCGAGCGACGCGCCCATCAATTGCACTTCGACCTGATACGCGTGCGAATGGGTTGTATTTTCCGCGCCCCAATCGCCGCCGACGAGAAAATGCTGCGCGACGAACGCGCGTTTTACGGAGGTGGTGTACATGAGGGAATTGGAAATTGGGAATTAGAAATTGGAAATTGGAAATTCAGAATTATAAATGACCTCTTCAGTCTCCAGTCTCCGGTCTCCGGTCTCAATATATCAGCATCACTTGCAAGACCCTATCCGGTTCCGTGTCGAGCATTGTATAGGCAGTCGCGGCGTGTTCCAAAGGAATGCGATGCGTTATCAGGCGCCCGACATTGACGCGTTCCAACATCTGCCACGCCGCGTTCATGCGCCGCGCTTTCGTCCATCGCCCCGAGAGTTCGGGCGCGAGCGTACTGACTTGACTGCTGATGAGCCGAATGCGACTGCGATGAAAAGAACCGCCCAAATCGAGCGCCGCGCGTTTTTCGCCGTACCACGAGCCAATGACAATGCGTCCGCCAAAGCCGGTCAAACGCAGCGCCAGATTGAGCGCCTCGGGATTGCCCGTGAGTTCGTACGTCAAATCCGCATCGTGGTCGGGCGTCTCGAGGTTGGCGGAATCGTGCGCGGCGTGCGCGCCAAATTCGAGTGCGAACGCGCGGCGATTTTCAATGCGGTCAAACGCGTCGAGCCGCGCGGGGGACATGTTGGCGACGAGCGCGGTGGTGAGCAAACCGATAACGCCCTGTCCCAGAACGCACACGCGTTCGCCCAACAGCGGCGCGCCGTCCATGACCAAATTCACCGCCGTTTCCATATTGGGCAAAAGCGCGGCGGTTTCGGGTGAAACATTTTCGGGTAAGGGGAGCAACTCTGTCGCGCACGCGACGAAATGGCTCGCGTGCGGCTGAAACGCAAATACCAAACGGTCTTGCCATTCGCGCGCGACCGCGCGGCCGCATTCCACGACGCGTCCGACGCACGCGTAACCGTAGGCGAGCGGATACTGCACCGGTCCCGCAAGCGCGTGAATGTTCGCATCCACGTTCATGTGCGCGGGAACTTGTCCGCGATAAAACAGCATTTCCGTTCCCGCGCTAATGGCAGACACAAGCGTTTCAACCAAAACGGCATCGGGCGCGAGCGGCGCAATGTTTTCTTGGCGCAGCGTAACGCGATAGGGTTCCTCAAAATACAAGACGCGGCGTTTCATTGCGTTTCGTTCCAATCCATGTCGCCTTGCACAATAATATCATTTTCCAACTGTGTCACGTTTAGGTTTTTCAGACGGGGAAAGTGGTTTTCGCTTGTCGTCAGCGCAGTGACGCCGCGCACGCCGCCGACAAACATTGGCGCGAAGGTAAGAATGACGCGGTCAACAAGTTGTGCCTGCAAAAACGCGGTAATGATTTGCGCGCCCCCTTCCACCATCACCGTGCGAATGTTCTGCGCCGCGAGCATTTGCAAAAGCGCGCGCAAATCAATGTGCGCAGGATTTTCGGGGATGCTTGCGACGCGCAAAACTGTCGCGCCTGCGTTTTCCAACGCGCGCTGCGCATCGGCGGGCGCGTCGCGTGTCGTGACAAGGATTGTGCCGCGCTGTGCGTCCACGCAGCGCGCGTTCGGCGGACAGCGCAAGCGCGCGTCGAGAATGACGGGGCGCGGATTTGGACCGGCGGCATAACGCACATTCAACTGCGGATTATCAATCAGGACCGTGCCGATACCGATGAGGATAGCATCATGCGCGGCGCGCAGCGCGTGCGTCATCTCTAAGGCCGCGTGCCCACTGAATGCAAACGGCGCGCCTGCGCGCGCCGCTATCGAGCCGTCGAGTGAACTTGCATAGGTCAACAAGACGGACGGACGCGCCGGTTGTTCAGTGATGCCCATTGCCGCTGCCGTTCCCGTTCCCGCTGCCATTGTGTTTGTGGGGTTGTCCATTGCCCGGTGTCAGCGGCTCAATGCTTTTCAATTCCAGCCAGTGACTCATCCGCCGCGCTTTGGTGTCGAGATAATGCAGATTGTGCGCGTGTACGGTCGGCTGCAACGGCACGCGTTCCACGACGCGAATGCCGAGCGCGCGCAGGGCATTGATTTTGGATGGATTGTTGGTCATGAGCCGCACGCTCGGTACTTGAAGGTCGCGCAAGATCATCGCCGCAAAAGTATAATCGCGTTCGTCGGCGTCATGCCCGAGCATTTCGTTTGCTTGCACCGTGTCATAGCCCGCGTCCTGCAAATTGTAGGCGCGCAGTTTGTCGCGCAAGCCGATGCCGCGCCCCTCCTGTCGCATATAAACAATCACGCCCGCGCCTTCGAGCGCAATCGCCTGCAGCGCGTGCCGCAGCTGCTCGCCGCAATCGCAGCGCAGTGAGCCCAACACGTCTCCGGTGAAACATTCGGAATGAACGCGCACCAGCACGTCTGACTTTTGCGCGACATCGCCCATCACCAACGCGAGATGTTCTTTGGTATCCCGCGTGTTGGTATAAAGCACGAGTTGAAACTCGCCAAACTCGGTGGGAATCGGCGCGGCGGCAGCGCGTTGAATCATTGCTTGGGACATGACCATGTTCATTACTTGTTTTGGCGCATGTCGAAAACCAACAAGACCACCAATGCGACTTCGATGATTTTGTCCGCGATGCCGACGATTTCGGTTTTGTCGCCGATGGCAAGCCACCCGACAATGGTAACGATGGTATAGGCAATCAATCCCCAACGGACCCATTTGCGATAGGGCGCGAGAAACGCAATCGGCGCATACAAAGCAGTGACGAGTGCGATATAACCGATGCCGTTGGCGATGAACATGGGCATACCGAATGCGATGCCGCGCTGCAAATGAATCAGCGCGGTCGCGGCAGTCAAGACAATAATGCCGATTTGCAGTGCGCCGATGCGGATATTGGTTTGAGACATAAGGGTTGCTCCTTTGAGAGAATTGCTTTTGGATGATACGTGTCGAGACGGCAAAAAAATTTACGCGCGCGGCGGCGCGTTTTCCAACAAGCGTTTAACGCATTCGGTAAGGGCGCGGGTAATTGTCGTGTGGTCGCCCAACGCGCGCAATTCGTTTGCTGCCAGCGGCGCGCCAAATTCAATGCGCGGCGTCATGCGATGTTTTATCAAGCCGCTGCTCTGCAAGAATGCTTGAATGGTTGCCGCCGCGCGTTCGCGGTCGCGCGGAGTTTTGCGCCGCTGCGTGAACGGATTGTACAAGGCGGGCGCGTACACGACGCCGCTCACCACAGTTGGAATAATAACACTTTTTGGCGCCAATTGGACAAACATGCCGAGACTGGCAGACCAGTCCTTGAGCGCGTCCGCCGCACCGGGCATGACCGCCGGGTCGGGTTCAATCTGTCCGGCGGGGCAAATCAACACCGCACCCCCGTTTTGCACATAGCGCGTAATTTGGCGCACAATGGCGAGGCGCTGACCCGATGTTTCCGAGACGTAAAAAACACGCTGCGCCAGATTCGGCAGCGCGCGCACAAATGGGCGGTCTAACGTGACGGTAAACAAATCATCGCGCGGGATGCTGCTGAAACACGCGAGCGTATCGGTCATGCCCGGATGATTCGCCGCAAAAATGACGCCGCCGCGCGCGGGAATGTTTTCGCTGCCCACAACGTCCAGCCGCTCAATGTACTGATTCAACAATTCGCGCGCCGCGTTTTGTAAACCGATTTCTCCGATACGCGCGTCAAAGTGCGCCAACTGTTTCGCCAAAAGCAGTGAAGGGAACCAGAACGCGCTTTCCACCGCCCGCCGCCCGCGCGCGAGCTTGCCCAGACCAAAATTGTCGAGCATGTCTTGCAGGTTCAAGCGCGTCAGCGTTTCGATTTGCGCGCGGGGTGTGACGTGTACGTTTAACATGTTCCTGTTGTTATAATGCTTACGTTCCGCGCGTGTAATTCGATGAGTGTGCGGAAAAT
>CAZXYP010000398.1:0-4969 GCA_964644955.1 uncultured Anaerolineales bacterium
GTCGTGCCGACACAGGCAAATGCCATCGCCGGCGCGCCGATGCCCGAAGCCGACCCCAAGACGCAAGGGCATTATCGGGTGCAATTCAAAGGCGCGGTGCGCGACGCATGGAAACAACAATTGACGGCGGCGGGCGCCGAGATTGTGGCATATATCCCCGATTTCGCGTTCAAGACGCGAATGACCGGTTCGCAAGCGCAAAGCGTCATCGCCCTGCAAAACGTCGCATGGGTCGGTCCGTTTTTACCCGCGTATAAATCCGGCCCCGATTTGAAACGCGGCGATCTTGCGCCCTATACCGTGCGGGTCGAACAAGGCGCAAACGTGGAAGCGACCATTGCCGCTATCAATGCAACGGGCGCGCAGGTCTTGGGCGTTCAAGATGAGATTTTGCGCGTTGCGGCGACAGGCGCGCAGGTGGATGCCATCGCGTCTGTGAGTGACGTCGCGTGGATTGAAAACTATCTCATGCCGCGAAAACACAACGATTACGGCGGCGGCAATATCATTGGCGCAAACATCGCCAACGTGAACGGTTATGACGGTTCGACGCAAATCGCGGCGGTCGCCGATACGGGTCTGGGCGACGGCACGAAAAACGGCGCGCATCCCGACATTCCCGCGTCGCGCATTGCCAGGATTTACAATTGGCCCGGCAAGACTGACATTTGTTTTACGAAAATCTATGACGATGGCGCGCTGGATGCCGACAGTGGACACGGCACGCACACGTCCGGTTCCGTGTTGGGCGACGGCGGCGCGAGCGGCGAGGGCAAAGGCGTTGCGCCCGCCGCGCAATTGATTTTCCAAGCCACCGAAAATTTTGTGGATGTCAACCCCCTGTGTCTCGACCCCGGCGAACCGACGTCGGGATATTATCTGGTCGGCTTGCCCGCGAATTTGCAAAATCTCTTTTCGCAGGCGTACAAACAAGGCGCGCGCATTCATTCCAATTCATGGGGCGCGGCGGTTAGCGGTGATTACAACAGCAACAGCGCCGAGACCGATACCTACGCGTGGAAAAAGCAAGACTTGACGATTACGTTTTCCGCAGGCAACTCCGGCACGGATGGCGACAAGAACGGCATTGTGGATTTCGGTTCGCTCGGCGCGCCCGCAACGGCAAAAAATGTCATTACCGTCGGCGCGAGCGAAAACGACCGCCAGGGGCATTGGGAATGTGACACCAATTTGAATTACACCTCTCACGATTTGTACCAGACCGGCGAGACCTGCAACAGCATGGGTGGACAAAATTTGCTCGGCACCTGGGGACAACGCTATCCTGACAGTTTCCCCAAGAATCCGCTCAAGAATGATGTCACTGCCGGGAATCAAGAACAAATGGCAGCGTGGTCTTCACGCGGACCGGTTGACGACGGACGCATCAAACCCGATGTGGTCGCGCCCGGCACATGGATTCTTTCCGCGTCACAGAATTTGTATCAACAGGGCTATGGCGACCCCAAGAATCCGCGTTTGAATGAGTACGCTTGGGATGGCTGGGGCATGCCCGTGAATGAATATTACAAATACATGGGCGGCACGTCCATGTCGAATCCTATCGTCGCGGGCGCGGCAGCGGTGGTGCGCGATTATTATCAAAAAGCGCACGCGCTCAACGCATCGTCCGCGCTTGTCAAAGCCACACTCATCAATTCTGCCGTGGATTTGTTGGACGAAAACAATGATGGCGCCAATGACAACGATTACCCGATTCCAAACAATCACGAAGGGTGGGGACGCGTGAATGTGGCGGACGCGACGGACGGCACGCGTCAATTTGTCGAGGAAAGCAACGGCATCGAAACCAAAAACAGACGCAACTATCAATACACTCTGCCGGGCGGTCAGCCCTTTAAAGTATCATTGGTCTGGACGGATTATCCGTCCACCGAAGCGGCTGCGCGCAATCTGGTCAACAATCTGAATCTGCTTGTGATTTCTCCGAGCGGCGCCAAATACAAAGGCAATGTGTTTGCGAACGGTTGGAGCAAAACAGGAGGTAAATACGACCCGCTCAATAATGTAGAAAACGTGTATATCCAAAATGCCGAGGCGGGCACGTGGACCGTGCGCGTCATTGGCGCGAACGTGCCCATGGGTCCACAGCCGTTCGCGCTGGTTGTCAAAGGACCTTGACCCTAAACTTTCGACGCGCCCGCCTGTCCACCACAACGCGGGCGCGTCCATTTTGTGCCGCGCAAATTTTCTGTGTCCCACTGATTTTTTGTGGACCACAAGGATTTGTGGAACGCACACCACCATCCGAAGGAGGATGTCAGCAATGCAACACCACCGGCTCGTATTTCTTGTTTTGATTGCATTGTGTTTTGTTGTGTTGGTCGCGGGGGTTTCGGTCAGCGATGTGGCTGCCGCAAAATCTGCGCCGCCAATTCATTTGAAAGCAGGCACGTTCGCGCCTGCGGCGGGCGAAAGCTTGCCGCTTGCCGCCGACCTTTCGCTTGCGCCCGCGGAAGGCGTCGCGAGTGGTTACTATCTCGTGCAGTTTCGCGGCAATGTGCGCCAGGAATGGAAACGCCAAATCACGGCAACGGGCGCGGACTTGCTCGGTTACATTCCCGATTACGCGTTCAAAGTGCGCGCGACGCCCGAGCAGGCAAAAGCGATTGCGGCGCTCAAGCCCGTTATTTATTTCGGCGCATGGCAGCCCGGTTACAAATTGGGTTCCGCCTTGCGCGGCGACAACGCGCAAGTATATCGCGTCCGTCTCGAACGCCGCACACCGATTCAATCCAACGCCAACGCGATTCGCGCGACGGGCGCGCAATTGCTTTCACAGCCCGCGCGCTTGATGTATATTGCAGCCGACCGCGCACAGCTTGCCTCTGTCGCGCGGATTCCCGATGTCGCGTACATTGAAAATTTCGCGCTCAAGGTCAAGCACAACGATTCGGGCGCGGGACAAATCATCGGCGGCGGCACCGTCAACGCGAACGGCTATGACGGTTCCACGCAAACCGTCGCGGTTGCCGACACCGGCATCGGCGGCGGCACGGCGGCTACCGCGCACGCAGACATTCCTTCCGCGCGCGTCACTGCCATTTACAATTGGCCCGGCGTCGCGGGCGGTTGTTTCCAAACCATTACCGATGACGGCGCGGTGGATGTGGACAGTGCGCACGGCACGCACACTGCCGGTTCGGTTTTGAGTGATGGCGGCGCGGGCGGTATTGGCAAAGGCACGGCGCCTGCCGCGCATCTGGTCGCGCAAGCGACCGAGAATTGGGTCAAGATTCTCAATCTGTGTAAATCGCTGTACGGTTACACCGACGGCTATTATCTCACCGGCATTCCCGATGATTTGCATTCGTTGTTTCAACAGGCATACAACGCGGGCGCACGCATTCATTCCAATTCGTGGGGTTCCGCCGTCGCGGGGGACTATACCATAGACAGCGCGAACGCGGATGATTTCGTGTGGGACAATAAAGATTTTGTAATCACCTTCAGCGCAGGCAATGAAGGCATTGATGCAAACGCGGACGGTATCGTGGACAATGATTCCATTGGTTCGCCTGCAACCGCGAAAAACGTCATTACCGTCGGCGCAAGTGAAAATCAACGCGCGGACAATTACCCGTGCGATACATCACTGACCTATCAATCGCATGACGCGTATCAGCCCTCGACCACCTGCAGCGGCATGGGCGGCGCGAACTTACTCGGCACGTACGGACAGCGTTGGGGCGCGGATTATCCCGCCAATCCCATCGCGAGCGATTTGACCGCCGGCAATCAGGAACAGATGGCGGCGTTCAGCAGTCGCGGTCCGGTGGACGATGCGCGCATCAAACCCGATGTTGTCGCGCCCGGCACGTGGATTCTTTCGGCAAGCGGTTCGTTGTATCAAGAAGGATACGGCGACCCGGTGAATCCCAAAAACAATGCGTATGCCTACGACGGTTGGGGCATGCCGTACAATGTGGATTACAAATGGATGGGCGGCACGTCCATGTCCAATCCGATTGCGGCAGGCGGCGCGGCAGTGTTGAAGGATTACTACAGCAAAGCGCACGGCATCAACGCGAGCGCGGCATTGGTCAAAGCGACCATGATTAATTCCGCCGTTGACCTGCTCGACGAAAACAATGACGGCGTGAACGACAATGATTATCCGATTCCGAATGTTCACGAAGGATGGGGACGCGTCAATCTCGTTAATGCGACGGATGGCAGCGCGGTCTTTGTGGACAACAGCGCAGGGCTTGCGACCGGCGGTAATTGGTCTCAATCCTACACGGTCCCGGGGGGGCAATCGTTCAAAGTCACCGTCGTGTGGAGTGATTACGCCTCGACCGATACCGCGTCCGTGAATCTCGTCAACGATTTGAATCTCACCGTTACCGGTCCCGGCGGCACGTACAAAGGCAATGTATTCAGCGGTGGTTGGTCCACGACCGGCGGCAGCGCGGACAATCGCAACAATGTCGAAAATGTCTATGTGCAATCCGCCGCCGCAGGCACGTGGACGGTTACAGTCAATGGGCTGAATGTGCCGAACGGTCCGCAACCCTTTGCGGTTGTGGTGGACGGCTCAAGTGGAACCGGTCCAACGCCGACGCCCGTTCCGCCGACGGCAACGCCGTTGCCGACCAATACGCCCGCGCCGACCAACACACCGGCTCCGACCAATACGCCGCCGCCTTCGAGCAACACCGGTTGGCTCAGCCCGAGCGCGAACGCGGCGCAGACCGGCGGCGATGGCAATGGTTATCAAACATCGCCGACAAACGCGTATTCGGACGATGCTGCGTTCGCGGTAGATACAAACAGTGGCACCGGCACAAGCACCAACTGCACCAACAGCAAAAAAGACAAACATCAATTCTCGACCTACAACGTTTCAATTCCGGGTTCTGTGATAGACGGCATTGAAATGCGTCTCGACGCCAAAGCCGATGCTACAAGCGGGTCGCCGAAAATCTGTATTCAACTCTCGTGGGAC
>CAZXYP010000399.1:0-4953 GCA_964644955.1 uncultured Anaerolineales bacterium
AGCAGGCGCTCGACAAATTTCAGCCGGGCATGACGTTTGATGACGTGTTTGCCGATTGGGTCGCCGCGAATTATTTGTTTGACAAGAGCGAAGGCGCGCGTTTTCAATACGGGCAAGAAAAGTTGGGCATCCGTCCGACGATGGGTTATTCCAATTATCCCGCGAACGGAAATGACACGGTGCGACAATACGGCGCGGACTATATTCAACTCTTACCCAACGGTAAAGATATCACGTTCACGTTCGACGGTTCGGATGACGTGCGCGTAATTCCAACCGACGCGCACAGCGGCAAATCATTTTGGTGGAGCGGACGCACAGATTTGTCCGACACCACGCTCACGCGTGAAATTGATTTGACCACCACCAAAAACGCGACGCTGAATTTTTGGACGTGGTTTGATTTGGAAGACGATTTCGATTTTGGGTACGTGTCCGTTTCCACCGACGGCGGCAAAACATGGCAGCCGCTGCAAGGCAGCACAACCACCGACCGCGATTTGAACGCGACCAATTACGGCAACGGCATCACGTGCAAATCGGGCGCGGGCTGCGGCGATTGGCAAGCGCAAGCGCAGTGGGTCCAAGAAAAAATGGACCTGACGCCGTATGCGGGACAAAAAATTTTGCTGCGCTTTGAACAAGTGACCGACGAAGTCTATACCGGCAGCGGACTCGCCGTGGACGACATCGAAATTCCCGAAATCGGATTCAAGGATGATGCAGAAAAACCCGATACGGGCTGGAACAGCGCGGGCTTTACGCGCATGGACAATGTGCTGCCGCAGCGCTTTATCGTGCAGGCGATTGAATTCGGCAAAACACCGCGCGTCGTGCCAATCCAACTCGACGACAAGAATCGCGGCACATATACGCCGCAGGGATTTGGCAATGAAATCTCGCGCGTCGTCATTATTGTGTCCGGCAGCACGCCGTTTACGTGGCAAGCAGCTGACTACCAATATGCGATTCAATAAGCAAACACACGAACCTTTCAACGCTCAACCCAAAAACGTCAAATGCCTAATCGCCGTTTGACGTTTTTTCTTTTTGTATGTACGCTCTGGCAATGCCAAATTACTCGACCGTCATTTTCGACCTCGACGGCTTGATGGCGGATACGGAACCGCTGCACCGTCGCGCGTTCAATCTCGTCTTACAGACCTGCGGCGCGAATTATGAATACAACGCGGACGAATACGGACGCACGTTTACCGGACGCGTCATTCTGGAAAACGCCGAACACATTCGCGAACGTTTTGGGCTGGCGCAAAACGCGCATGAAATCGCCGACGGGCATCGCGCGCTGTTTAATCTTTTGATCGCAGACGCGGAAAACATCCAACCGATGGCGGGTTTGACGGAACTGCTGGCGTTTCTCGCCGCGCAAAATCTTCGGACTGCGATTGCTTCCAGTGGGCGTCCCGAACAAATTCACACGATTTTGCGCGGACTGAATTTGCATCACCATTTTGAAGCGGTCGTCGGCAACGACGGCACGCTGAAACCAAAACCTGCGCCCGACCTGTATTTGCGCGCGCTGGCAGAGCTTGGCGCGAATCCGGCAGAAACCGTCGCGCTCGAAGACAGCCCCAGCGGTGTCCGCGCCGCCAAGTCCGCCGGACTCGCCGTTTTTGCCGTGCCGAACGACTATACGCGCATGCAAGATTTTTCCACCGCCAACGCGGTCTATCCCACCCTGAACGCCGTGCGCGAATTTTTTCAGTCCCAAATCAAAAATCAGAAATCATAACTTCCGATATGCCGCTTATTCTTACCGATGCCCAAGCCGCGCTGCTGCGCGATGAAAAAAAATATCTGACCGAACTCTATGCGACTTTGAGCGAACTGAATCGCGCGCCCGCAGATATGGAAGCTCTGCAGGACGCAATCGTTCGTCTTGAGGAATTGTTTCTCATTGTCGTCGTCGGCGAATTCAACGCGGGCAAGTCCGCGCTTGTGAACGGCTTGCTCGGCGCGCCCGTTTTGCAGGAAGGCGCGATTCCCACCACCACGCGCGTCACGCTGGTCAAATACGGCGACACCCTGCGCGAAACGGTTTCACCCGATGACCTCGCGCACATTGCGTATCCGCTCGACTTGCTGCGTGAAATCAATATCGTGGACACGCCCGGCACAAACGCCGTCATTCGCAAGCATGAAGAATTGACGCGCGATTTTGTTCCGCGCAGCGATTTGGTTTTGTTTGTCACCTCCGCCGACCGCCCGTTCACCGAAAGCGAACGGCAGTTCATGGAACACATTCGCGAGTGGAACAAAAAAATTGTGCTTGTAGTCAACAAGCGCGATTTGCTCCAGGACGAAAAATCTTTTCAGGACGTGCGCCAATTTGTATTATCCAACACCACCCAGCTGCTCGGCGTAACGCCCGAACTCTTTTTTGTCTCGGCAAAACATGAAACGCGCGACCAACAATTGACGGGCGGCATGTCCGAATTGAACGCGTACATTCGCTCGTGGCTCGATCAGGACGCGCGCGTGCGCGTAAAATTCAACACGCCGCTCGGCGTCGCCGACCAGATTCTGAAACGCGCGGAAAGCGCGGCGCAGCGCGAACGCGAACAATTGGCGCAAGACATCGAAACCGCCGACCATGTCGAACGTGAAGTGGCAAGTTATGAAAAAGATGTGCGCGCGGAATTAGAGCCGCGTATCGCGGAAGTGGACAATCTGCTCTATAAACTTGAGGCACGCGGTATGGACTTTTTTGACCAAAACATTCGCCTCACCAAGATTTTTGACCTCGCGCGCGGCGACAAATTTCGCGCCATGTTCGAACAGCAAGTTCTCGCGGGTGTGCCGCAAGAGATTGACAATCGCACGCGTGCGGTGGTGGACTGGCTCGTGGAAAAAGATTTGCGCGAGTGGCAAAACATTGTCACCTATTTACAGCGCCGCCGCGTGCCGTCCGATGCGCTGGTCGGTGAATTGACGACGACATTTGACATGCGGCGTCAAGCACTGCTCAAAAGCACGACCGAAGCCGCGCAAAATGTGGTTGCCACCTACGACGCAGAACAAGAATCGCGCGAAATCGGCAAAAAGATGGAAAATGCGGTTTTGCTCACCGGCATTGCCGAAGCAGGCGCCGTCGGCTTGGGGGCGATTGTTGTTTCCGCCGTCACAGTCGCGGCATTGGATGTGACAGGGATTTTACTTGCCGGGGTTGTTGCGGTCGTCGGTTTATTTGTCATTCCGTACAAACGTACGCAAGCCAAAGAGAATTTCAAAATAAAAATTCAAGATTTGCGCACGCGTTTGGGAAACGTTTTGCGCGCACAATTTAACAGCGAAGCCGACCGCACCATTACGCGTATGCAGGAAGGGGTTGCGCCGTATGTGCGTTTTGTCAAAGGGGAAAAGGAGCGGCTCGCGGAGACCGACGCAAAGTTGAGCGCGGCGCGGAGCGGGCTCCAAACAATTCAGCAACAAGTTGACCGGACGTTGGGTTAAAAAAAAAAGGCGGAGAAATTCTCTGCCTTTTTTTCTATCCGAAGGATTCGGGGCCCGTCAGTCCCTCGCGCAGCGCATCCAACAAGCCAACCTCTACTGCCTGAATCGTACTTTTGATGCCGCCAACGACCGCCGCCGCGCGCGAGCGTCCGTGTCCGATGAGCATCAAGCCATTCACCCCAAACACGGGAATCGCACCGATACGTGAGTAATCCATCATGACATGGAATTCTTCAAGAATGGCAAGCGCGGCGTGCGGCAGTTCCACTTCGGACAGACGTTTCGAGAGCCGCCCCAGCAGTTGTTCGCTCAACGCTTCGCTCATTTTCAACGCGACGTTGCCCCACATGCCATCCATGACCACCACGTTCACCGCGCCATTCGGCAAATCGTATCCTTCTAAATTGCCGACGAAATTCAATGTACTGTTTTTTAGCAGCGCAAACGCGGCGCGCGTCAATTCATTGCCTTTATTGTCTTCGCGTCCGTTCGCCATGATACCCACCGTGGGCGCGGCAATGCCCCAGATTTTTTCGGCATAGATACTGCCCATCTGCCCGAACTGGAGCAAGTATTCGGGTTTGCAATCCACCATCGCGCCCGCGTCCACCAAAAGCGTGTGGGGCTGCATGTTGAAATAATTGATGCCCACACAAGGACGCAAGACATCGCCCAAACGCCCGAACGTAATGAGCGACGCAATAATGGCAGCGCCGGTATGCCCCATCGTCAAGCACGCGTCGGCATGCCGTTCATGCACCAAATCACAAATCACGCGGATAGACGCACCGCGCCGCTGCTTGACGGACGACGGGTTTTCGTCAAATTGAATCACATCCGGCGCGTCCACAATTTCAAATTCCGGCAAGCCCAAACTGTCTGTCGCTTCAATGTCGGACAATTCTTGTTCAATCGCTGCGCGCTGCCCGACCAAAATAATGTCCACCGCAAAGGCGCGTTTTGCCTGCACCGCGCCCAACAGAATTTCGCGCGGCGCATAATCGCCGCCCATTACATCCAACGCAATCTTCAATGGAATCCTCCGCTCAAAATGAACCTGTTGATTATAGTCCGCCTCGTTCGCGTGTAAAATTATGGTCAAAGGGGCAGCAAACTTGAGCGCGCCCCTTTTACAACTTGTAAGCGAGTTTGGTGTTATAACATAGCAACATATAATGGCAAACAATTTAATCCAGGAACTTTTCGCAGGAGAGTTTGAATGACCCAACCAACTCGCGTCGTCATTACCGGACTCGGACTCATCGGTCCGACCGGCAATGATGTCAAAACTTCGTGGGATAATATCAAAAATGGGCGTTCGGGTATCGCGCCGATTACGCTGTTTCCGACAGAGAATCTCGAAACCAAATTCGCGGGCGAAGTGAAAAACTTTGACGCCCGAGAACATTTGGGTCCGAAAGAAGCGCGCCGCATCGAACGCTTTAGCCAATTGGGCATTGTCGCCGCGCGCGAGGCGGT
>CAZXYP010000400.1:0-4938 GCA_964644955.1 uncultured Anaerolineales bacterium
GGGTCCTGGTTTTTTTGGCATCGTCACGCGTTTTTATTTGCAAACGCGCCCGCGCCCGAAACGGTTGTCGCAAAGCACGCAGGTCTATCCGATGGATTTGTACGATGACGTGCTGCATTGGTATTCCACCGCGAACGCGCAGGTCGCGTCGAATGTCGAAGTCGTCGCGCTCGCGTTGACCGCGCCTGCGATTTCGAATGCCCCCGTGATAGTGATTCACGGCGTTGCCATGACGGATACGGAACACGACGCGCGCGCCTCACTCGCCGCGTTGGAAACGTGTCCCGTGATTGAACGCGCGCTCGTGCATGAATACGCGCAGCCGACGACGTTTGCCAAGGAACGTGAGGAGCAAATTCGACAGAATCCCGAAGGACATCGTTACGCGGCGGATAACGCGTGGCTGGAAGGCGACGCGCAAACCGTCGTTTCAAGTTTGCGCGCTGCCTTTACAACAATGCCCACGTCGAAAACATTCGCGTTGTGGTACGGCATGGCGCCGCTGCGCGAATTGCCCGACATGGCGCTGTCGCTGCAAACGGAAACTTATTTTGCGCTGTACACGATTTGGGAGGACGAACGCGATGATGAAAAAAATCGCGCGTGGCTCAAAGAACAAATGACGCGTTTGCAGCCCATTACGCGCGGGCAGTATCTCGGCGATTCGGATTTGACGACGCGCAGCGTGAAATTTATGGCGGATGAAAATTTCGCGCGCTTGCAAACACTGCGCGCGCACTACGACCCGGACAATTTGATTTGTTCGTACCTCGCCATGCCGAACGCGCGCTTGAATGTAAATGAGTGGGAATCCATGTAGTAACGATTTTAATCGTTCCATGCGCGCTAGGGATTGGACGATTGAAATCGTCACTATGATGAAACATTTCTTGTGAAAAATGCGCTCGATTTTCAAATCCATCACGTCGGCATCAGCGTACCCGATTTGGACGCGGCGATTGCGTGGTACGAAAACGTGTTGGGCTTTCGGCTCGAACAAGAATTAACGGTGGACGCGATTCCTGCGCGCATTGCGTTTGTGCGGCGCGAAAATTTCCGCATTGAAATTTTTGAGGTGGGCGGCGCGGCGCCGTTGCCTGACGACCGTCGCTATCCGAATCGTGATTTGAAAACGCACGGCACCAAACATTTCGCGTTTGTGGTGGACGATGTGGACGCGACAGTACAGGAATTGCAAACGCGCGGCGCGGAGGTGGCGATGCACGCGCGCATTCACGGCAACCCCACTGCGTTCATTCGCGATGTCGCGGGCAATCTCATCGAATTCGTTCAGACATCCGCTTTCCAAAACCCTAACGACCAGAGACAAGAGACTCGAGATTAATTCATGTTTCAATATTTTCCAACCAATTATGTCTGGAACGTGGCGACCAATCTCGCGATGGAGATGGGTGCGAAAATTGGCGAGATAGACGACATGTGCCGCCCGCTTTTGGAAATTTCCAAACAGGGCGACGACGCGGGGACGCAGGCATTTTTGCAATCGTGGGTGGCGATGGGCGACAAGTTGTGCGAACTCGCCGCCGAAGATGAGCAACAAGAACGCAGCTTGAGCGCGGGCAATAAATTGGGACGCGCCGCGATTTATTATCTCACCGCCGAACGTATGCAAGCGGTGGATTATGCGCCGCGCAAGGCGCTTTATTGCAAATTTCTCGACGCGTTTCAAAAGAGCATCACGCTCGCGCGCGAAAACTGTGAACGCGTCGAAATTCCGTACGGCGACACGCATCTCGCAGGTTTGTATGTGCGCGCAAAAGGTGTGAACGGACGCGCGCCGATTCTGGTGCAAATCAATGGTTTGGACAGCACCAAAGAAATGATTTATCGCGTCGGCGGTCCGCGCGAACTTGCCAAACGCGGCATCGCGTCCCTCGTGGTGGACCAGCCCGGCACGGGCGAGGCATTGCGTTTGCACGATTTGAAAGCGGTGTATAACGCCGAAGTCTGGGCAAGCAAAATCGTTGACTATCTTGAAACGCGCGACGACATTGATTCAACGCGCATCGGTTTGCACGGCGTTTCGCTCGGCGGTTACTTTTGCCCGCGCGCCGTCGCGTTTGAACCGCGTTTCGCGTTGGGTGTCGTGATGGGCGCGAACCACAATTGGGGCGAGGTGCAAAAACGGCGTCTCGCGCGCGAAGGCGAACGTCCCGTGCCGCATTATTGGGAACACGTGATGTGGGTGTGGGGCGCGCACAACATGGACGAATTCATGACGATTGCGGAAAAGGTGACGTTGGACGGCGTCCTCGACCGCGTGCGCGTGCCATTCCTTGTCACGCACGGGCAGAACGACCGACAGATTCCTTTGGAATACGCGCATCAGACCTACAACGCGCTGGTCAACAGTCCGAAACGCGAACTGAAAATTTTCACACCGCGCGAAGGCGGCATCGAACACAGCAGTCTCGACAACAGCGCGTTCACGCTCGACTATATCGCGGATTGGGTGGCGGAAAATCTCGGCGGACGCGTTGCGTAATTGGGCAGGAACAAGGCGCTGCCCCTACCATGATGGGATTAGCGTAGAGGCGCACCCTTGTGGTCGCCCAATGTCAGGAATGGGATTTGCGTAAGAAAGGAAACAACACATGGCAAATGTAAATCGTGTCCTCGTCGTCGGCGGCGGCGTCGGCGGTTTGTCGCTCGGCATTTCATTGGGACAAATCGGGATTCGCGCCGAGATTGTGGAAATTCAACCGTACTATAACGTGTACGGCGTTGGCATTATTCAACCGTCGAACCAGCTGCGCGCGTTGGGCGAACTCGGCGCTGCTGACAAGTGTATGGAATTGGGTTCAGTGATTCCGACCTTTTATCTGTGCACGCCTGACGGGCATGTTTTTATGGAAGCGACAACGCCGCCGCTCGGACGTTTTCCCGCCAACAACGGCATCCCGCGCAATGTGCTGCACAATATCTTGTTGGAAGCCGCGCTCGCGCACGGCGCAACCGTACGACTCGGCACAACCGTTCAGGCGATGGAAAATCACGCCGATGGCGTGAATGTGACATTCACCGACGGCACCACCGGCGCGTACGATTTGGTGATTGGCGCGGACGGCATCCATTCGGTGATACGCCGCATGATTTTTGGCGACGCGCACAAGCCGCAGTATCTCGGACAATCGGTCTGGCGCGCGGTGGTCAAGCGTCCTGCCGGCGCAGAGGCGGGCTATTGGTATTACGGCAAGCACAGCAAAACAGGACTCGTGCCAATGACGCGCGATACGATGTATCTCGCGCTCGTTTCGATGGAAGGCGACAACCCGCGCATTGCGGACGACGAATTGCTGCCGCGTTTCCGCGCACACTTTCAAGAGTACTCTGCGCCGTTTATTCAGGAAACGCTCGCGCAGATTACTGACGGAAAACAATTGGTGTATCGTCCGCTCGAAACCTTGTTGATGCCAAATCCGTGGTACGTGAATCGCGCTTTGTTGATTGGCGATGCCGCGCACGGCACTGCGCCGCAGCTCGGACAGGGCGCATCCATTGCAACCGAAGACGCTGTCGTCCTCGCGCAAGAATTGCAGCACTCGGATTCGGTCGAGACGGCATTGCAAAATTTCATGACGCGCCGTTTTGAACGCTGCAAAATGATTGTGGATGTGTCCAAAACGTTGGTCGAATGGGAAAAAGAAGAATGGCTGGGGATTGCCCCACCGAATCCCGAGTACGGTCCGACGATGGGACAGACGTTGGGCAAAATGATGCAGCCAATTTGAGTCTCCAATCTCCAGTCTCCAGTAATCCGTCAAAAGTCATCTGTCATTCGTCAAACACGCACCGGAAAGGAAAAAATTCAAATGAGCAATCGTTATCTCGCGCATCTCGCGCATGTAGAACTCTTCACACCCAAGTTGGAGGAATCCATCGCGTTTTTTGAAAATATCGTCGGGTTACAAGTCGTAACGCGCGTCGGCGAGTCGGCGTATCTGCGCTGCTGGGGCGACCATTATCACAGCAGTTTGATTTTGACGCAGGGCGCGCAGCCCGCCGTCGGGCACGCGTCATGGCGCACATGGAGCGCGGACGATTTGGAGCAAGCCGTCGCGAGCATCGAACGCGCGGGCACGCAGGGCGAATGGATTGAACACTCTGTCGGTCACGGGCGCGCGTATCGCTTTCTTGGACCCAGCGGACATCCGTTTGAAATTTTTTGGGAGGTAGAAAAATATCAAGCGCCGCCCGAATTGCGTTCGACGTATCCCGACCGTCCGTCGCGTCCGTTTGCGCGCGGCGTTTCCCCGCGTCAACTCGACCATATTACAATGGCGACGCCCGATGTGATGGGTGATGCAAAATGGTATCGCGATGTTTTGGGTTTTCGTTTCATGGCATACAACACGCTCGACCATGACCCGAACCGTGTCATTTTTGGCGTCGTCACGACGAACGAAACCTCGCATGACCTCGGACTCGGCGGCGATATGCCGGGAACGCGCGGGCGCTTGCACCATCTCGCCTTTTGGATGGAAAACGCCGAAGCGCTGCTGCACGCTGCCGACTTGATGCTTGAATCGGGTACGCCATTGGAATACGGTCCCGGACGTCACGGCATCGGCGAGCAAATGTATTTGTATTTCCGTGAACCGGGCGGGGTGCGCATCGAATTGAATTCGCTCGGTTATCGCAACTATGTTCCGGATTGGGAGCCGCAGGATTGGAAACCTTCGCAAGGTTCCAACACCATGTATCGCAATACCGCGATGCCCGATTCGATGCTCGAGGGATTTCCGCCCATGCCCAACGCGCCCGTTGTCGGCGAACCCGAACTCGCGGCAAAAATGGAAAATCCATGGGGACAACGCGGGCACGGCTAAGGTATGACAAATTTGTAATTGGTCGCAATCCGACGCTTATGGAAATTTTTGAATATCGCAACAAGCGCGTGACGCTCATTGACTTGAG
>CAZXYP010000401.1:0-4913 GCA_964644955.1 uncultured Anaerolineales bacterium
CTGCAAGACACGTTGCGTGCGCCGAACGCCTTCTTCCTGGTCCCAATTGGTCATTTGTGCGACGCGTTCCACTTTGATCCCGCGCACGCGAAACACTTGCGCGTCGTCTACCATTCCTTCGCGTTCAATCGTGAACGCGTCTTCGTCGGGCGCGGGACGAAACACCGGCATTGTTGCGGATTCGACAACCGTTTCTGCGGGCGGCAGCGCGTCCAGAATCGCCAGCGCGCCGCGCAATAATTCGCGCACGCCTTCGCCCGTCGCCGCCGAAATGGGAATGACCGCCACGTCGAGTTTCGTGAGTTTCTTTTTCAATTTTTTGAAATGCGTTTGCGCGTCGGGCAAATCCATTTTGTTGAAACCGACGATTTGCGGCTTGCGCGCGAGGGCGGGGCTGTACTGTTTCAATTCGGCATTGATGGCATTGAAATCGTCCAGCGGATTTTCCGCCGCGCCGTCGAGCAAATGTATCAAAACGCGCGTGCGTTCAATGTGCTGAAGAAAACGGTCGCCCAATCCTGCACCCTCGTGCGCGCCTTCGATGAGTCCGGGAATATCCGCCAAGACCACGCTGCGTTCGTCAATGTCCGCGACACCGAGATTAGGAATCAACGTCGTAAAGGGATAGTCCGCGATTTTGGGACGCGCGGCGGTGATGGATGCAAGAAAGGTGGACTTGCCCGCGTTCGGCTTGCCGATGATGCCAAGGTCGGCGATGAGTTTCAATTCGAGACGCAAGCGGCGCGCCTGTCCCGTTTCACCCTTTTCAGACCAGCGCGGCGCGCGGTTGGTGGAAGAAGCAAATGCCGCGTTGCCGCGTCCGCCGCGTCCGCCTTCCGCGACGAGCAGCTCTTGTTTGTCGTGGAGCAAATCCGCGAGCAATTCCCCCGTATCGGCATCATGCACGACCGTGCCGGGCGGCACGGGAATAAATACATCGTCGCCGTACGCGCCGTTCTGGTCTTTGCCGCTGCCGTTCTTGCCTTTTTGCGCCTTGAAATGTTTTTTGTGGCGAAAGGGCATCAGCGTGTTGAGACGTTTGTCCACGCGCAAATAGACGTTACCGCCCCGTCCGCCACTGCCGCCGTTCGGTCCGCCGTGCGGCACATACGCTTCGCGTCGAAACGACACTGCGCCATTGCCGCCGTCGCCGGCATGGATGTGGATGGTTACCTGATCAAATAAAAACTCGTCACTGCGTTCGGACATGTTGAAAAAAAAGATTCAACGCGCGCGGCATGTGGAATCAACACACGCCGCGCGCGTTGCCATTGAACATTTACTGCGGGGCTTGAATCTCAAGCGGCAGGTCGTACTCATAAGTCACTTGGGTGCGGTCGGTTTTGCCGGGCGAGGCGATGGAATCGCTTTCGGAATCGCCCTTGTACGGGCGTCCGTCCAAGGCGCCAATCCAAATTTTGCCGACGCCGTTGTTTTTTGTGCCGCCCATATCCACTTGCGTCTTGTAGGTGTACACAAACATCGGCTTGCCCTCGAGCAAATCCGGTCCGACTAACTGCACTGAATCTATTTGAATGCTTTTGAGCGACTCTTGCACAGCGGATGCTTCAATAAAACCAAACAGCATGTTCGCCATTTCGGGTCCTTCGCCTTCCCACGTGTCACCCTCTTTTTTCCAAATCCCTTTCCCCTTGATGGCAATTTGTTCCGTTCCGTCCGGCTGCACAATGCGCATCCGGTCGGGTTTCACATATTCCAACAGCAGCGTTTGGCTCTCGCCTTCGGCAGGCATCAACACGGTTTTGGCGCGCACGCTGTCCGACTCAAACACACTCAACAGCGATTTTTTCACGACATCCAGCGGCGCGCCTTCGGGCGGTTTCACATTGCCACCGCCGCTTGCCTGCGCGTTTGTCGGCGCGACGGCTTTCGTTGGCGCGGGCGTGTTGGTCGGCGCAGGCGCGATTGTCGCGGGCGCGTTCGTCGGCGGAACCTTGGTCGGCGCCGCCGTCGGATTTGCGGCAGGCGTACTACCTCCGCAGCCAATCGCCGCAATCAAAAGCAGTCCGAGAATACAGGACAAAATGTATTTCATAGTTCCTCGCTTTGGAATGACTCGCTTACCGACATTATAGCCGCTGCCGCCAACCGCACCAATTTCGCGCGCGCTCTGTCTGTAGGTGAGAATTTTTCGGCGTTTGTGGGCGGGGCGTTTGAAAAGTCGCCATGACCGGGGAATGTCATTTCGAACGGTGCGAAGGCGGAGTGAGAGATTCCGTATTGCGCTAGCAGATGAGATTTCGGCGATGCAGTCCATCGCAACATTCGCTCGAAATCACAGTGGACGCGACTTTGCAAACGCCGTGCGCTTTTGGGCGCGGCGGCTTGACAAACGCGCGTTTGTGGGTATAATATACAAATAATTATATATAATAACTTATATATAAGGAGTTATGTATGGCACTCAAATACGCCCTGCTGGGCTTTATCAGTTACGCGCCGATGACGGGCTATGACCTCAAGAGATACATGGAACTCTCGACGCGCTATTTTTGGACGGCGGAGCTCGCGCAGATTTATCCGACGTTGAAACAGCTCGAGGACGCGGGCTGGATTGAAGCGGAAATCGAACCGCAAGCGGGCAAACCCGACAAAAAAATCTACAGCATCACCAAAGCGGGAAAAAAGGCGTTGGCGGAATGGCTCAAAGAACCGCTCGATTTTCTGCCGACGGTCAAAGAACCGGTGCTGCTGCAACTTTTCTTCTCCGGTGTGTTGGACAAGGAAACGATTCTTGCCCAACTGGCGCGACAGCTGGAGGTTCATCGCGCGCAACTCAAAATCCACCAGACCGACATCAAGCTGGCGATTCAAGAAATTATCGAATTCACCAAACTCGAACGCGAAGGGGTGATGTGGGAATTGACGCGCGAGTTTGGCGAGAGTTACGAAAAACACTATGTGAAATGGCTGGAACATGCCCTCAAAATCGTGGAGGAAAAACTGTGAACGAGAAATATGACATGATTGTGATTGGTGCGGGGCTGGGCGGCTTGAGCGCGGCGGCGCGGCTCAGTCGTTTGGGCAAACGCGTTTTGGTGTTGGAGCATCACAGCGTGCCGGGCGGTTACGCGCACGAATTTCGACGCGGCAAATTTCGGTTTGACGTCGCATTGCACGCGCTGGACGGCATGGCGCCGGGCGGTTGGGGTTACGACGCGCTGAAACAGACGGGCATCCTCAATCGCTTGTGCTTGCACCGTCTTGACCCGTTCTACACCTATCGCACGCCCGAGCGCGGGATTACAGTCCATGCGGATTTCATGCAGTACGAAAGCGAACTGATAAACCACTTTCCACATGCGGCATCGGGGATTCGCGCGTTGTTTGACGCGAGTCTGCGCGCGTTTTTGCAGACGCGGCGTTTGATGCAAGACCGCGCGGCGCAGCGCATTCCCGACGAATTGATTCCGTCGCGCTATGGCGACGCGCTCACGGTGATGAGCCAATCGCTCGCGGAATTCATGGCGCCGTTTATTGACGACCCCGCCGTGCTTGGCGCGTTCACCGCGCTGTGGGGCTATTACGGTTTGCCGCCGTCGCAATTGAACGCGGCGACGTTCGTCCTGCCGTGGGGTTCGTACCATCTTGCGGGCGCGTATTATCCGCAAGGGGGAGGGCAGGCATTGTCGCGCGCGCTCGAAGCCGTCATCAAGGAAAACGGCGGCGAGATTCGTTACCAACAGACGGTCACAAAAATTTTCGTCTCGAACGAACGCGCAACCGGCGTCGAAACGGACAAAGGTTTGCGCGCGGACGCGGACATTATCATTGCCAACAGCAACGCCCCGGATACGTTCTTGAAACTCATCGGGCGCGAACAGTTGCCTTTGGCGTTCGTCGAAAATTTGCGGACGCTGACGCCGTCGCTCGCGTGCGCGGTGCTGTATCTCGGCGTCGAACGCGATTTGGTCAAAGCGGGCTGGAACTATCACGAAATGTACGTGAGCGAGACCAACGACCCGGAGGCCGATTACGCGAATGTTTTGCGCGGCGATTGGGTGCGCGCGCCCATCGGCATTTCCAATTATTCCGCCGCCGACAATCCCGCGCCGGAAGGATGTAGTGTGCTTTCGGTTTTCACGCTCGCGCCGATGGATTATCAGAATCAATGGGGTACGGGCGGAGATTTCCGCAAATATGGCAAGAACGAAAATTATCTACATCTCAAACGAAACGTCGCCGAAATACTGCTCGCGCGCACCGAAGAATTTATTCCCGGTTTGCGCGGCGCAATCAAATACCAAGAAATGTCCACGCCGCTTACGAACATCCGCTACAGTTTGAATCCCGGCGGCGCGATTTACGGGTTCGCGCAAAGTGTCGAGCAATCCTACGCAGGTCGGCTCGCGCAGCAAACGCCGCTTCAAAATCTTTTTCTCGCCGGCGCATGGACGTTCCCCGGCGGCGGCATGAGCGCCGCAATGCTTTCGGGCGTCGAAGCCGCGCGTTTGGCAATGGCGCATTTGGAAAACAAATCCGTCACCACCATGTTCATGCCCACCGCGTTCGGGCAAGGAGAAGAAATTATGAACGATTCAACATCCTCTACCAAAAGCAACGGAAACGGCAGCGGACACTCTGCGCAATCACTGGGCAGCGCGCCCGCGTTCACCCTCGACGTGGTGGGCACAACGCGCCATGTATCGCTGCAAGACTTCGCGGGCGCACCCGTCGTCCTGGTTTTCAACACGGCGGATTCGGCGGAACAAGCCAACGCGCTCAACAATACCATTCGGGCGCAGATTCCCGATTATCGCGTGCTGCCGATTTTGACCGTCGTGGATTTACACAGCGTTCCAAAATTGTTCCGCAGTGTCGCGCGCAACACGCTGCAAAAAAGTTATACCCAAGCCGTCACCGCCGCGCGCGCCGCAATGCAAGCCGGTGGC
>CAZXYP010000402.1:0-4911 GCA_964644955.1 uncultured Anaerolineales bacterium
AAACAACTGATTCAAAAGTGGTGTTCCTGACCACGATTAGATGTGGTGCTACCTGCGCTTTGTTTCATTCATCCAAATACTCCTTGAATAGACTTACGAGATTACTCCAAATGAACAATTCTAATGCGCTGCCGTTTCCTCCTTTCACCCTCCACCGCGCCTTGTTTCCTTAACTCTCTTTTTTCTCCGCCACCTCCGGCATGACCAATTTCGGACGCGTTTCGAGCCAGTCCACTGCCGTGCGGACGCCGTCGTATTGCACCGTGTCGGGACGCCCGCGAAAATGCGCGAGTTGATTGCGCGTCACGCGCACTTGATTCATCAGATTCCAAAACAAGTCTTTCGGTTCGAATATGCCTTGAAACTTGTCCCAATTGTCCACGTCCGTAATCAGTTTCATTTCATCCATGAATCCCAAATACTCGTAACTACGCGCCGGTTTCGTCTTGTCCTCACGGTCCGTGCCGAGCGAAAGAATAATCGCTTGATTGCGCGATGCTTCGTCCGGAAACACCGTCTCGATATAATTCCGCAGGGTCAGTTCGATATTCTCGACCAAAATCTGCAATTCGGACGTCGCGCGGAAAAACGCGGTCATGTCGCTGTGCGTGAGAATCCCCACCGGCACATTGTTTTCCACAATCACGATGCCATACGTTTGGCGGTCACGCAAGAGATTCAACGCTTCGAGCAAATCATCGTCGGGCGTCAAGGTCGGCGCGGGTTCCTGGCAGTTACTCACCGCCAAGCCAAGCAAATCCACTTTGCCGCCCGTGTGAAAATAGGTACGCAGGATGGTGCGAAACGAAAGCAACCCTTTTAATTGCCCGTTGTCATCCACAACGGGCAGCTGATTGTACGAATTGCCCAACATCACTTGCAACGCTTCGCCCACGGTTTGCTTTTGCCGAATGCACGTGGGCTTGCGGCGACCTTCCAGAATTTGTGACAATGGCAGTGGCATGACGTACTCCTTGTCTATATGCACAAAACCTTCGTGGATTCGGCATCCGCGAAGGTTTTGTCGGGGTTAGAATTTTTCGAATCGTTCGACGTTCGCCACAAAGACGACCGCGCCGCCGACTTGGACCTCGACAGGTGGCGGCATGTACAATTCGCCCGGTTCCATCACCGGCGGCATCGGATTCACAAACTGCGTCCGCGTGGTGCAGTTCTCTTTGATGACCTTCATCACGGCGTCAATTTGATTGTCCTCGACGCCGATAAAAAGCGTGCCATTCCCCTCGCGCAAAAATCCGCCGGTGCTGCTGACAAGGGTGGATGAAAAATTGGCTTCGCGCAGCGCGTCGCTCAACGCGCCCGCGTCATCACTTTGGACGATTGCGATTATCAGTTTCATCGGGTTACCTCCGGGGGGAATTTTTCTTTACTGTTTGAATTGTCGCGCCAGCCAAACTATCCAACTGCCGAAACACTCCACCGCCGCGCCACATGCGCCTGCAACTCGCGCTGCACCTCTTTAATCGAACGCGCACCGTCAATCACCACCCAACGCGCCGGTTCCGCGCGCTGCATCGCTGCATACCCCGCGCGCACGCGTTCGTAAAAATCGCGCGTTTGCACATCCATGCGGTTCAGTTCTTCACCGCGCGCGTGACCCTGATTGCGGCGCGCCAAACCCTCTTCAATGTTCACGTCAATATAAAATGTCACATCCGGCACAAGCCCGCCCGTCGCATAGCGAATCACATCGCGCACCATGTCCATATCCAACTGCCGCCCATAGCCCTGATACGCGAGCGTCGAATCGGCGTAACGGTCGCACAACACTATTTTCCCCTGCGCCAATGCGGGGCGAATCACTTGCGCGACGATTTGCGCCCGCGCCGCGTTGTACAACAAAAACTCGGTCACGGGCGCCATGTCGTGATTCCGTAGAGAATGAATGACCGCGCGAATTTGTTCGCCGATTGCGGTGCCGCCCGGCTCACGCGTCAGCACAATTTTCTCGTCGCCCAACTGCTCGCGCAAATATTCT
The DNA here is from genome assembly GCA_964644955.1 of uncultured Anaerolineales bacterium. Taxonomy (GTDB): domain Bacteria; phylum Chloroflexota; class Anaerolineae; order UBA4142; family SHND01; genus SHND01. Next base: position 2,000 of record CAZXYP010000402.1, read on the forward strand.
GCCAGCAAGCGCGCCTGCGTGGACTTGCCGCTGCCGTCCATGCCTTCAAAGGTAATGAACATTAACCGACTTCACTCGCATACACACGTACTCTTCGCTTCGGTTCTTTCCCCAATGACCGCGAAAACAAATTCGCTTCGCGAATGCGTTCGTGTTGAAAACGCCGAATGAACGCGCTTTGCGGCGCAAGTTCCACCGAATGGGTGCCGCTCAGGACGCGTTGAATCGCATCATCCGTTTCCTGCATGGCTAACGACAGCGGGTCATCTTTGGGCGAAACGCCAAACAAATCTTCGAGAATCCCTTCCATCTGCGCGATGGTGTTGGAACGCAAAACGTACACGGGAATTCCGCCGCGTTCCGCATCCACCAACGCGGGCGGGCGTTTTTTGTAATAATTCTTGAGCGTCAACACAACATCGGCTTCGCTCGGGTCGCCCACAATCCGAATCGGCACATCCAACGCTTTGGCGGCCGTTTCGAGACGGTCTTGACTCACACCGTACGGATAGAAACGCATCGCTTTGCGCGGCGCGCCGGGCGCGGGCTGTGGGTGTTGCGCGGGACGATCACCCATTTTGCCGTCACCGCGTTCGCGCCGCGCCGCCGCGCGTTCGCCCTGGCGCGGCGCGACATGCACGCGCGTTTCGGGACGTTGAATCTCTACCGCGCCTGTTTCCACATCGCGTGTGCGAATTTCCGGCGGCATCGGTCGTCCGCGCAAAAAGGAATCCACTGCCGCCGCGACATCATTGTGCACCGCAACGCGGTTGCGCGCCTGAATCTCGACCAGAATATCAAACGTCGGCGGCGCTTTGCGTTCGAGAATACTTTTTTGCGTCCCGCGCCGCCGCGCTTCTTCATCCGAAAGCGTGACGCTTTGAATGCCGCCGACCAAATCCATCAGCGTCGGATTCATCAAGAGATTGTCGAGCGTTTGCCCGTGCGCAGTGCCAATCAATTGCACGCCGCGTTCCGCAATTGTGCGCGCGGCTTCGGCTTCGAGTTCGCGCCCGATTTCGTCAATGACGATGACTTCGGGCATGTGATTCTCGACGGCTTCAATCATCACTTCGTGCTGCAGCGCGGGTTTCGGCACTTGCATGCGGCGCGCCTTGCCGATGGCGGGATGCGGAATATCGCCGTCGCCGCCAATTTCGTTGGATGTGTCCACAATGACGACGCGTTTCGCGTCGCCCAATACGCGCGCCGCTTCACGCAACATCGTTGTCTTGCCCACGCCCGGACGCCCGAGCAGCAAAACACTTTTGCCCGATTCGACGATATCGCGAATAATGTCCATCGTCCCGAACACGGCGCGCCCGACGCGACAGGTCAAGCCGACGACGCGCCCTTTGCGATTGCGAATCGCCGAGATGCGATGCAGTGTACGCGGAATGCCCGCGCGATTGTCTTCGGAAAAATCGCCAATGCGCGAAACAATGTAATCAATGTCCGCTTCGGTGACTTCGGTTTCCGCCAAAATTTTTTCGCCGTGTGTATATCGCGCTTCGGGCAGCCGTCCGAGGTCCAGTACGATTTCGAGCAAATTTTGCGGCTCGCCAATGTCCGTCAATGCCACTTTCAAGTGTGGCGGTAAGACTGAGATTAATACTTGGAGGTCGTCAGTGAGTGTTTGTTCCATCAAATAACAGGTTGCAGGTTACAGGATTCAGATTACAAGTTTCAGTTTTGCCGACTGTGACTTGTAACCGATAGCTTGCGACATGCAATTCGATTTTATTTTTCACGCGCGTGCTGCGTCGTGTGAATCGCAGGAATTTTTGAGGTTTCCAAAACCGGTTTCAGCCAAGGGACCGTTTCGCGCACGCGCACAGTCGTATGTTTGACCATGTGACTGCGTTCCAAACGCAGCGCGAAACCCGCCGCGACGAGCGCGGCGCGGATTCCGCCTTCGTAATCGCGAACGGCGACAAAAATGGGACGCGTGCGCGTTTTGCCAATCAACGCGAGGGTCTGACGTACCGCCTCACCGGCGTTCCTTTCCGCATGTGCCGCGAGATGAAACCGCACCCATGTCGCCAGGCGTCCGCGCGTGATGCGCGCCAAACCCATCAACACCTCTTTGTGTTCCAAAAGATAGCTTGTGCCGCTGAGATGTTCCCACCAGTCTTCGAGCTTGCCCGACGCGCCTTCGGTGGTCAACATGGCTTCGGCGTGCTGCACATTGCGCGGCGTCACTTCCGAGTACAAGCGCAGCACATTCCACGCGTCGCGCTTGCGCATGCGGCGGATGGTCATTTCGGAACCGGACGCGGGTTGGGCTTGCGCCGCGCGCAGCGCGCGTACGCCGGACGTGTCCAAAAAAAAGACTTGTTCGTGTGTAAAGGTCGCAAAACCCGCGTGCCGAAAAACTTCTTCCGCGCCATTTCCCGACGGGACCGTGGCATAAATCCGCTGACAGCCCAGTTCCCCCAAACCGCGCGACGCTTCCGCCAACAGCCGGTACCATGTCGTCACCGCGTCAGCGTCATACGTGAGCGCGGGCGCAATAAAGGTAATGTCCGCTTCGGGGCGATTCTTGCGCGCGCGCGCTTGCACGACGCCGAGAGCGCGTTGTTTGCGTTCGTCCTCGTGGACCACGAACGTCTCGGCGCCCATGTTGCCGAACGAGACGCGCGCCGCCAGCGCGTCGGTCATGGGCGACACACCGGACAGCTGCAAGCGCTCAAAATCGAGCTCCATCCCATGCGAAGCCAATTCTGCCAGCGCCCGCAGGTCGAGAAGAACGGGCGGAATCATAAAATGATTTTACTACGTTGAATGGGGTTTGTAAATTTGAATTGTACCCGCGGGGTGTGCGTCGCGATTTTGGATTCCTATTCGACGTACGGTCTAAGCTGGACTTTATCCATTTGAACAAATCGGAAAGGCAGAGTAAGCTGTAGCAA
>CAZXYP010000403.1:0-4824 GCA_964644955.1 uncultured Anaerolineales bacterium
CGAAATTGTATATTAATTTCTTGCCATTTTGTCCCACTTCGAGTCGGGCAATACACAAGTTCTAGCCCGTCCTTCAGATCGTGGAGATAAGTTGGAACATCACCTATAATACGGCAATCCCCAACGGTAGAATACCAGATCACAAAGTGCTGGCTAGTCTCTTGATGATCGAGTGTGCATCCAGTCACATCAATCACTGGAACGTTCGGCGTCACTGTGGGCGTCGGCGTATTCGTTGGTGTCTGTGTGGGAGTTGGCGTGTTGGTAGGCGTCCCCGTCGCGGTGGGTGTGGTTGACGGGATCAACGTGGGCTGCAGAGTCTGCGCCGAGTTGGCGGCATAAAACACTTCACCGCGCGGTCCCATCCACGCCAAATGCGCCAGATGATTGGAATCCATGACCACATTGCCCCAGTGGTTTGTGCCGAGGGCGTTGATGACGACATTCCAAATGTCTGCGGCGCCCGACCACTGCGTGCCGTCGTATTCCATATAACGCAATACCGGCGCGGACAAATCCGCATCATCATTCCAGACTATACTCACGTGATTCGGGTCGCCGGCGCTGATAGCGGAAACGATGGGGAGGTTGTGGAGATGGGGCATCGTTGCCAAATGCAGCGGCGGCGCCCAGGTGGTGCTTTGCGCGGTGGTGCGGCGCGGATGGGGGGCGGTCACACTGCCGTCCGTTTGACCCAAACGATAGACCAACGCTTTGTCGCCGTTGGCAAACCCTTGCCAGACGACATGGATATTCGACGCGCTATCATACGCCAAACGCGGCGCCAGCCCCGGCGCTTCGGAAAGGTCCAGTGCACTGCTCCAAGCGGCAGGAGAGTCACAACTTCCGTTTGCGGCGGTCAACGCACATTCCTGATAAAACACGCGTTGACACGTGTCGGGAGAGCAATGTTCAGACTCGTACACGACCCCGACGCGTTCAATCCCATCGGCGGCGAGCGAAGCGTCACCATTCCAATACGGGTTCTCATCCAAAACGACCGCGTCAAGCCACTGTGCGTTAGTGGCGCGCCATTCGCGCACCACTTGACGATGTTCCGTCAGACCTCCGGCATTGGGCACAAACAGTTCACTCCAGTTCACATGAAGTTGCACCTCATTGTTCCATTGCGTCGCCGCGAGGCGCGGTTGGTAGGGATAGGTAATTTCGTCGCCGACGACTTGCGAAATGAACCCAGGCGCGCTGAACGTCCACGTTTGCGATGGTGCATCGAATGTGCCGCTCGAATATGCGATGCGTAACGCATCAACCCCGCTCTCTTCCCATACTACGTGCGCATGTCCCGTCGCATCCAACGCCAGAAACGGCAAGCTGCTGGTTTCGCCTGTCCCGGCAATTTGTTGCGGCGCGCTCCATGTATTGGTTGCCGCGTTTTTATAACGGAACCAGATGCCGCCGCCGGTATCATACTGCTTCGGCGTCACGTAATCCGCAATCGTTTGTTGCGTTTCGGGGCTGAGTTGTTCCCAGTCCTTGATGGCATAGAGAAACGCGGCGGTGCCTTCGTCTTGAATCAGTGTTTCCGATTGATATTGCGTAGGCAACTGCGGGTCGCCAAAGAGCGCATACACTTTGTAGACGGCAGCCTGGTCTTGAGTGATGACACCATTCGTCAAATCTTGCTCGACCAGCGTAAAACTGTCAGGCGGTGTTGGGATTGCGGTCGGTGTAAACGTTGCCGTGTCCGTTGGTGTCTCTGTCGCGGTTGCCCTGTCCGTTGGTGTCTCTGTCGCGGTTGCCGTGTCCGTTGGTGTCTCTGCCGCGGTTGCCATAAGCGATGGCGTTGTTGTTGGCGTTTCCGTATAGGTTGGTGTAAAGGTCGCCGTTGCCGTCGGCGTATCTGTAAATGTCGGTGTAAATGTCACCGTATTCGTCGGTGTATTTGTCGGCGTAAAGGTTGGAGTGGGGGTCGGCAGCGGGGTGTAGGTAGACGTAGGCGTAAATGTGTTGGTCGGCAGCGGTGTGTTTGTGCGCGTCGGTGTAAACGTGTTCGTGGGCAGCAGCGTGTTGGTGCGTGTTGGCGTAAAAGTATTTGTTGGCAGCGGCGTGTAGGTAGGTGTCCGTGTGAACGTGTTGGTTGGCAAAGGTGAGGGTATGCGTGCTGTCGGGGGCAAGATTGTAAGGACCTGCGAGGACCCCATATTTATCTTGGCGCGCAAACTGGTCGAACGTTTCGATAGGCGTGTTGTCAATAGTAATCTCAACTTTGCCCGAAATAGAATTTCGCGCCAGCACGAGCGAGACTGAAGCCGCATCCTGGATTTGGAGCGAGACGGTCTCATCTGCAGTGGCGCTGCGGTGGTATGTTGCGCCGCTCGCATTGGTATCGCTGATGGTCTCCCAATCTGGGGAATAAAGCAAAATGGAGTCATCGTCTTCATAGATGCCCGGACCGACGACTGTGAGGGGAGAACCAAAAGCGACGGGGCTGGATCAAAAAAGCAAAAGCAAACCGAACAGTGTAAACAGAACAAGCAAGCGGTTGCGGAGCATGAGAACCTCGCAAACAAGGCGTAGGGGCGAAGCATTGGCAGACAAATCCGCGAATCATAGAGCATCTGCAAATGCCAATGCTTCGTCCCAACCCGGACAATCACACGCGCCAAAAAAATTCGAGCGGCTGCGCCGTTTTATCGTGCAGCCATCCAATCAGATTATTAGGACTCTATGCAGGGACCTTCTCCCAGGCGGCGATGTATTCCTCTTACTTGCAGGAGGTCAAAACCAAGGGACACGCGAGTCAACATTCGGTCCGAATGTTCTTTCAGCGTCCACCCATCAAACTCCCACGACATTTGTCGGCGCTTACATCCAAACTCGTTTGCCCGCTACGACATTTGTTGGCGCATACATCCAAACGCGTTTGCCCGGTTTTGTCCCGGACGCTTACGAAACATTTCCCAAACTGATGTATCATACAAGCCGCGCAATTCAAACATTTTCAGGAGTCTCACCGTGTCCCTTGAACCCAAATGGGTCCGTTCGCATTTTCCATCTGTGCAAAATTCCAATACGATTTTTCTCGACAATCCCGGCGGCACGCAGGTGACCCAATCCGTCTTGGATGCGTTCCGCGAATATTATTTGACCGCCAACGCCAATCACGGCGGCTTGTTTCCAACAAGCATTCGTAGTGACGAATTTATTCTTCAAGCGCGCGAAGTATTCGCGGATTTTCTAAACGCGTCGTCGCCCAATGAAATCGTTTTCGGTCCCAACATGACAACGCTGAGTTTTATTCTCTCGCGCGCGCTCGGACGCTGGCTGCATCCCGACGACGAAATCATTGTCACGCACCTTGACCATGATGCGAATGTGGCGCCGTGGGTTGCATTGCAAGAACGCGGCGTGGTCATCAGACGTGTGGATATTCATCCCGAAGACTGCACGTTGGACATGGCGGACTTTGAAAAACAATTGTCCAATAAAACGCGCGTCGTCGCCGTCGGTCTTGCGTCCAACGCGGTTGGCACCGTCAACCCCGTGCGCGAAATCGCCGACCTCGCGCACATGGCGGGCGCGATTGTGTATGCCGACGCGGTCGCGTATGCGCCGCATTTTCCGATTGATGTGCAAGCGCTGAATGTAGATTTTCTCGCGTGTTCGGCGTATAAATTTTACGGACCGCATCTCGGCATTTTGTACGGCAAGTACGAATTGCTCGAACGCTTGCAAGCATACAAAGTGCGTCCCGCCGAGAATGTGCCGCCGCACAAATTTGAAACCGGCACACAAAGTTTTGAAAGCATTCACGCGGCGGCGGCGGCAGTCAATTACCTCGCGTCCGTCGGCGAAACATTCGGCGCAGAATTCGCAAGCGCTTATTCGCAATTCAGCGGACGCCGCTTGCATCTCAAAACCGCAATGCGCGCGACGCAAGCATACGAAAAGAATTTGTTTATTCGCATGTTCAACGGCTTGCGCGACCTGCCCGGTTTGCACTATTACGGCATTACCGATTTGAATCGCTTTGATTACCGCGCGCCGACGGCGACGTTTAATCTGGAAGGCAAAACGCCGCAAGAGGTTGCGCGCGCGCTCGGCAAGCAAAACATTAATGTGTGGGACGGCAATTATTACGCGCTCTCGCTAATGGAACGGCTCGACCTCGAACGCACGGGCGGCGCGGTCCGCATCGGGCTTGCGCAATACAACACCGCCGACGAAATCGAGCAGCTGCTCGCCGCGCTCAAAACCATCGCCAACGCATAATGCGATGTGCGAAAACATCTTTCAATTATGAATGCCATTGTCGAATGTGTACCAAATTTTTCCGAAGGGCGTCGTCCCGAAATTTTGGACGAAATCGTCAATGCGATGCTCGCCTGCAATGTGATGCTGCTTGACCGCGAGATGGATGCGAGCCACAATCGCGCGGTGGTGACGATTGCGGGCGCGCCCGAACAGGTTGCGGAAGCGGCGTTTCGCGGCTGTGAACGCGCGGCGCAATTGATTGACCTCGACACGCATCGCGGCGAACATCCGCGCATGGGCGCAACCGATGTGATTCCGTTCATTCCCATTCGCAATGTGACGATGGACGAATGTATCGCGCTCGCGCAGCGCGTCGGCGAACGCATCGGTCGTGAATTACAAATCCCCGTGTATTTGTACGAACGCGCGGCAACACGTCCCGAACGCCGCGATTTGGCGTACGTGCGCAAGGGCGAATATGAAGCCATACGCGACGAAATTGCGACACTGCCCGAACGCGAACCGGATTTTGGTCCGCGTCGTTTGGGAAAAGCGGGCGCTGTTGCCGTCGGCGCGCGTCCGTTCTTGATTGCGTATAATGTCAATCTC
>CAZXYP010000404.1:0-1142 GCA_964644955.1 uncultured Anaerolineales bacterium
TGGTGGTTGGAGGGTAGGTTGGCGGCTTTCTAACGTCTTTACGCGTGCGCCAACTAGCTGCTCCCGTTTTCGTGAGCATTTTTTTTGCAATTGACGGGGCTCGAGTGTTTGCTAAAATCTCTGTCATAGAGGAGAAATCCATTGAAACAAATTGGGCTTGTGCTGCTTTTTCTTCTGTTGAGCGGTGCGGCTTGTTCACCCGCGTCAACGCCCGTCCCCGCGCCGACAAGCGCACCGCTTGTCAAAACACCGGCGGCGGCTTGGTCCGACGATGTGTTGGTGATCTTTCACAAGACCAGCAGCGCGGGCATTAGCGAAATTTTGGTCGTGCATCAAGGCGGTTTGTTGGAATTGACCCCGCGCGGCGGCGCGACAAAATCACGGCAAGTGGATGAAGCAATGATTCAACCTTTGCGTCGCTTGTTGGAGCAAAAAGATTTCGGCGAACTCCCGGAGTCGTTGTCTTACGTCCCCGAGGGCCCGGTGATGTTTTCGCACGTCATTACCGCGCGCGATACGAACGGCAATGTCAAGACCGTGAGGGCGATGCATTCGGAGACTTATGCGGGATATCTCGGGCGATTGATTGCGATGCTCAATCAATTACGTGCGCAAGTGAAATAGAATCCGCGAATTACACGAATAACACAAATGAGACGCGGCAAAGGGCGTCGTCTCATTTTCATTCGGAGTAAGCCCTTGAAGTTATTCGTGTAATTCGCGTAATTCGTGGATTCCAAAATATGCGACTTACGAACCTCGTACAGGCGATTGATTTGCACGCGGCAGGTGAACACGGACGCGTAATCGTCGGTGGCGTGCTGGATGTGCCGGGCAAAACGATGTTTGAAAAGATGCAGTATTTTCAAAGCCATCGCGACGATTTGCGCTTGCGGATGCTGCGCGAACCGCGCGGCTATCCCGCCGCCAACTGCAATTTGATTTTGCCGCCGACGGACCCACGCGCGGACGCGGGTTTCATCATCATGGAGCAAACCGAATACGTGCCCATGTCCGGCACGAATACGATTTGCACGACGACGGCATTGTTGGAAACAGGGATGCTGCCGATGCGCGAACCGTACACCAACATTGTGTTGGAATCACCTGCGGGACTCGTCCCCGTGCGCGCGCATTGCGCG
>CAZXYP010000404.1:1152-4816 GCA_964644955.1 uncultured Anaerolineales bacterium
TGGCCGTGCTCGTCGGTGCCCGTGAGGAAGAATGCCGGCTGGCCGAGGCTGCGCGCGCATTGCGCGAACGGCAAAGTGACGGGGGTGACATTTACCAATGTGCCTGCGTTCGCAGTACATCTCGATACGCCCGTCGAGGTGCCGCAGCTCGGCACGGTGAATGTGGATGTCGCGTGGGGCGGCATGTTTTATTACATTGCCGAAGCCGCGCAGTTTGGTTTGAAAATTTCGCCCGACGAAGGTAAAGACATTGTGCGTATTGGCGAAATGATTAAAGCAGCGGTGCGCGAACAATTGCCGGTGGTGCATCCCGACAATCCGGCAATTCGCGACGTGACCATTGGCGTATTGTCCGCGCCTGCAACGACAGCAAACGCGGATTTGAAAAACGCGGCGATTGTGTCCACTAACATTTTGAATTGGGACAATCCCGCGACATGGACGGGCGCGATTGACCGTTCGCCGTGCGGCACGGGTACGTGCGCGAAAATGGCAGCCCTGCACGCTAAAGGCAAATTGAAACTGCATCAAGATTTTCGGCACGCGGGAATTTTGGATACGGTTTTTACCGGGCGCTTGATTGAGGAAACGCGCGTGGGGCAATACAACGCGGTCGTGCCAACCATCACCGGCACCGCATGGATTACGGGGATTGCCACGTATGGCGTTGACCCCGACGACCCGTTCCCGAACGGTTTCACCATCGGCGACATTTGGGGCGCGGTGTGAGCGAACGACTACTGCGCTTTTGTCATATTACGACGTTTTATCCCCCCTACTCGTTCGGCGGCGATGCAGTCTATGTTCACGCGCTGGCGAATGAATTGGCGACGCGCGGACATCACGTCGAGGTCATTCACTGTCGCGATTCGTACCGCTTGCTGAACGGCATTGAACCGACACATCCTTTTACAAATCATCCCAACATCATTGTTCACGGTTTGGCAAGCCGCGCGGGTTTTCTTTCTCCGCTCGCCACACAGCAAACCGGTTTTCCCTTTTTCAAACGCCAACAAATTCAGAGCATCCTCGCGCGCGGGTTTGACGTGATTCATTATCACAATGTTTCACTCGTCGGCGGTCCCGGCGTGCTTGCGCTTGGCAATGCCATCAAGCTGTATTCCACACACGAATACTGGCTGGTGTGTCCGACCAGCGTTTTGTTTCGCTACGATGGCGCGGCGTGCGTTGAAAAAAAATGTTTGCGCTGCCAACTCGCGCACCGACGCCCGCCGCAGTGGTGGCGTTACACGCGCATCTTGCAAAATGCGACGCGGCACGTGGACGCCTTTATTTGTCCCTCGTGTTTTAGCGCGGCGGAACATGCGCGCAACGGTTTGCCGCTCAACCACGTCATCATTCCCAATTTCCACACGCCGCCGCAATCCTCTGCCCCAACCGCTTTGCCCGCGCAAACGAAACCCTATTTTCTCTATGTCGGACGGCTCGAACACATCAAGGGCATCCAAACGCTCTTGCCATTTTTTGCCAACTATGCGCGCGCGCGGCTCGTCATTGCCGGCGACGGCGCGCTGCGCGGTTTGGTGGAACACGCCGCCGCGCAATCGCCCAATATCGAATACATCGGTTGGCAATCCCACGCGGATTTGGCGCAATGGTATCGCAGCGCGACGGCGCTGGTCGTACCGTCCATTTGCTATGAAGGCGGACCGCTGGTCTTGTACGAAGCGTTCGCGCACGGCACGCCGGTCATTGCGCGCGATATTGGCGCGTTGGGCGAGTTTGTGCAAGGCAATCACGCGGGACTGATGTTTCATGACGATGCCACCTTGCGCGCGGCTTTGGATTTCCTGCTCGACCTTCCCGCGCAGCGCGACGCGTTGGCAGAAAACGCGCGGCGCGCGTATCAGACCGACCACACGCCGCAGGTGCATTTGGAACGCTATCTAAATTTGATTGCCGCGCTTTGCAAAAAAAAGCACAAAGGGACTTGACGTTCTGCGCGCTTACAGATATGATTTATAGTGTTGGCGAATCATGTCACAAGTTTGTCACAACCTTTTCACAAACGCGCGCTGCCCGTTTGTTACCTTTGAATCAAGAGGATGGAATGTCACACACGAACCACCACGTTCCCGCAATTGTTATCGGGCGACTGCCGCTGTATTTGCGCGCCTTGACTCAGCTCGCCACCGAAGGGCGGCACGTGACCTCTTCCCAAGAATTGTCGGAAAAACTCGGCTTTTCGTCGGCGCAGATTCGCAAAGACCTTTCGTACTTTGGCGAGTTTGGCAAGCAAGGCACGGGATATGAAATCGAATTCCTCGAGCAGGCGCTCAAGGAAATTTTACAGGTGCATCATGTGTGGGACATGGCGCTTGTCGGCGCGGGCGACTTGGGACGCGCGCTCGCAAACTATAACGGGTTCGAAGCGCGCGGGTTTCGCATCACTGCCATTTTTGATGCCGACCCTGCGAAAATCGGGAGCATGATCGGAAAGTGGCGCGTACTGCCGATGGACGCGCTGCGCGAAACGGTGCGCGAACAAAAAATTCATCTGGCGATTATTGCGGTTCCGGCCGCAGCCGCGCAACCCGTTGCCGATGAACTGGTCGAAGGCGGCGTGCGCGCGATTTTGAATTATGCGCCCACGACATTAAGCGTTCCCCCCAAAGTCAAAGTCTTTCACATTGACCCTGTAGCCGGATTACAGAGCATGACCTATTATTTGTAAATCAAACTTGTTACAATGAAAAAGAACGCCCGCATAAACCTGCGGGCGTTTTTCTTGGCGGGGTTTCCTCACACGCGCAATTTATTTTCTGCCCCAATGCCCTGCGCTGTGCCTTGCCCATGCACCGAATGTGCCGCCATGTTTCATGCCAACCTCCGCAATGGTTTGTCATTTCGGGCGCGCGGGGAATTCAAATACCAGCACCGGATTTCCGCTCGGTACGCGACGCGGCACGAGTGTGCGCAAATGTTCCGGTTGCGCGCGCGGGTCGAGCAAACCGTTTCGCACGAACGCGACGAGCTGCGCAAATTCCGTTTCACTCAACACGATCGGCGTTTGGAGACGCGCGTCGAGCCGCGCCAACACCGGCGCAAGGGGTCCCATCGGTCCGCACAAATCCTCATCCAATTTTGCGCGCGTCGGTGTGTACGGCGCGGCAGCGGCGCGCGCATTCAAGTGATAGCGCATCGCATCCTCCAATATCTTGAACGCGCCATTGTGCATGAACGTCGCTTGCACCCCGACATTGCGTAACGGCGACGTGCGAAACTTGTAACGGTCGCGTGCATCACCCGTGATTTGCTCTAATCCAAAATCTTGATTCGCGTTTTCGCCGTCAAAGACATTGTTCGTGACTGACGGCGCGATTTGGGGAACGCCGCTGACGTGATTGTCAAAATCGCTAAACATTTCATTCGACGCGCCGCCCACCGCGTGACATTCCGCACAGCCCGCTTGCCCAAAAAACAACAGGGCGCCTTTTTTCTCATCCTCTGTCAGCGCGTCGCGTTCGCCGCGCGCGAAACGATCAAGCGGCGCATTCGCAAACGTCAACGTAAATTCAAATTCTGCAATCGCGGCGGCGAACATGTCAGACGTAATCGGCGCGCCGTTTTTTACCGCCGGATAAATTTTGCCGAAACGTTTGCGATAACCGGAAATGTTGTTGAGCCGATGCATCACCTCCGC
>CAZXYP010000405.1:0-4813 GCA_964644955.1 uncultured Anaerolineales bacterium
GCTCCCGCCAAGCGCCAACACGACCACAATTGCCATTTCATCGGCGAACGCCATTGCGCCCTGACTCGCCGCCAGCAAGCGCGTCATCAAATAACCGCCCAACAGCATTGGCACGCCGATTCGCACCGCCGCGCCCGGCACATCACCGGGCGCGGACGCGTGCACCGGATACAAACCGCTCCGAATCCAAACCGCCAAAAACACCAACAGCGCGGGCAAATCAGTCAAGACCATTTCTTGCAAACGAAGCGAAATCCCTTGATTTGCCATCATCATGCCCGCGCTCAGCCACAACACAATTGCCGCAAGATTCCAGGCGAACGCCGTCGTCACACGCGCGCGTGTCTCTGTGTCCGGGTCCGGCACACACAACAGACCCAACTCGACAACGAGCCATGCCGCCGCGACCGTTGTGAAGTTATCTGCCGCCAAAAATAACAGCGCGCCGCCACAAACCGCAAGCAAACCAACAACGAACGCGCGCGCATCCTGTCCGAATGAGGACATGAGACGCGCTGCCATCAACGCCAACAGAAACAATCCAAACGAAAGCGCCGCGCCGTTCCACTGTACTGAAATAGCCAGCCCCGGCAAAATCGCACTCGGTTCAAACAACTCAATCGCGCCGGTCGCGGTACGCGCCAAAATTACCAACGCTGCCGCGCTCAGTGCCAATGCCATGAGCGGTATGAAATCGCGAGCACGAGAAACACGCGGCAGCGGCACGAGATACAACAACGCCCCGCCAAACAAAAGCAACGCCGGAAGCAATGAAAGCGGCACAGTCATGGAATTAGAATTCTAGCACACATTAAAGGCGCGACGTAAATTCACATTCCTTCCATATGAAACAATTTTTCACGCACGAACGTCTATTCGTTACCTGCCAGTGAGCAGTGCTATAATAGCGAACTGATGCCGCATCCACACGCGCATGCTGCATCGCGTTTCGATTGCCAACCATTCCGTTTATGCAGCGCAAGACAATTCATTTTTTTCTGTGGCTCTTTGGCGGCATGTTCTTTACCATGCTCGTCTGCGGCGGACTCGGAGCCGGGTTCTACTTTTTCGATACAGTTCGTGCCTATACTGCGTCCGCCGGACTTCCCACCATCAACAACATCGTCGCCGATTTTCCGACACAGCCGCAAGTCGTCGTGCCAACCGTCGCCCCCGCGCCCAAAGTGGCAGAAGGCGAACGCGTCAATGTCTTGTTATTGGGCATTGACCGTCGCGAAGATGAACAGGGTCCGTGGCGCACCGATACAATGATTGTGGCGACGCTCGATCCCAAAACCAAAAGCGCCGCCTTGCTGACCATCCCGCGCGATTTGTATGTGCCAATTCCCGCGCCGGGCGCAGGCGAGAATCGTATCAACACCGCCAATTTTTACGGCGACCAAACCAATTATCCCGGCGGCGGACCCGCACTTGCCAAAAAAACCATCGAATACAATTTCGCCATTCCCATTCACTATTACGTTCTGATTGACTTTGGCGGTTTCCGAAAAATCATTGACGCGCTGGGCGGCATTGATGTCAACGTGCCGGAAGCGATTGACGACCCCAATTATCCGACCGAAGATTACGGCGTAATGCGTTTGCAGATTCCTGCGGGCATGCAGCATTTCGATGGCGACCTCGCGCTCAAATACGCGCGCACGCGTCACACCGACAGCGATTTCGGGCGTTCACAGCGCCAAATGCAAGTGATTCTTGCCGCGCGCGACAAGGCATTGAAAATCAATGCCCTCGCACAAGCGCCGCAATTGCTGCAGCAATTGCGGGATACCATTGAAACCGACATGACACCGGAACAAATACTGGCGCTCGCGCCCATCGCCGCCCAGGTGCGTTCCGACAATATCAAAACGCGTTCGATTGATTTGAATCTGGCATACGAAATCAAATTAAACACGGGCGCGGATGTGCTGTGGCCCGACCGCGAAAAAATTGGCGCAATGATTGAGGAATTGTTCGCCGCGCAGCAAGCCACCGGCAGCGTCGCCGCCATCAATCCGCTCAAAGCCGAAGCCGCGCGCATTATTGTTTTGAACGGCACCGGCAAAGACGGACTTGCCGCCATGGCGTCGCGTTATCTCAAGAGCAACGGGTTTAACGTCACTGAAATCGGCAATGCCGAACGCCGCGACTATGCCAAAACCCTGCTCGTGAATCTCGCAAACAAACCCGCCACCGCCGAGTGGATTCGACAACGCTTCAACATTGACCCCGCCAACATTCGTCAAAACCTGACGGCGCAGCCCGATTCGGATATTCGTATCATTCTCGGCAACGATTGGTCGCCGCCCCTCGAATAAAAAAAACGCGCTTGGCAGCGCGTTTTTTTATTCGGCAGTCCCTGACACCAGCATGAGCCATAAAAATTCATAGGGCTCCAATTGCGCGCGCGTTGGAAAAATAAACTCGACGCGATTCAGAATATCCCAACCCGCGCCCCCCGCATACGCGCGAAATTGAACCGGCTGTGGAACTCGCGCCAGATTGTTCACAATCAACAACTGTTCGCCCGCGCACGCGCGCTCGAATGCCAGGACATTCGGATTTGCCAATTCTATAATCTTGAAATTACCGTCACGGAAGGCATCATACCGCTCGTACGCAAACTGCATCAAATCGCGCACATCGGCAGAAATGGTTTGGAGCGCGGCATCATCCGGCGCGATTTGCGTGCGCAGCGCCGCTCCTGTGCTGTGCAGCGGCAGAGTCAATTCCAACGCGTATGCCAATTCCAACGCGCGCGGTTCGCGCGCGCGCAAATCTGCGAGCCACCCTTCAAATACATGCTGCTGAATCACGACAACTCCACCGCGCGCCCGTCGGCAAATTTCTCGAGCTCTGTTTGCGCGCGCCTTTGGATATTTTCAAACCCCGCGCGATAAAAATCCAAACGCGCGCGCGCAGCAGTGTCATCCGTTTCCGATTCAAGCACGCGGCACACTGCCAAACCCAAATTGGCATACGTTTCTGCACGGTGCGCGGCTTCCCGGCGAAACAAAGGAATCAATTGCCGCTTGGCGTGATCCGAGACGCGCGCGTCGCGCACAATCCCCTCAATCGTCTTGGCGCCTGCCGAGAGGGCGGTATCCGCCATGCCGTACGTTTTCTCCAAGATCCGATCCACCCCGCGCACATCCATAACCGGACAACTCCATTTGCTCAAGATTTCCCGCGCTTGATCTTCCCACAAACAGCATTAGCCCCGAAAACTGCGGGGCTAATGCGTGAATGTTGGATTTGCGCGAGCGCTCCCGTTCGCGGGAGACAACGCCGCGCCGACTTATCCTTGTTTGGCTTTTTGCTGCGCTTCCAAAAAGGCGATCGCGTCGCCCACAGTCGAGATTTTCTGCGCCTCTTCGTCCGAAATGTTTCCGCCGAATTTTTCTTCAAATTCCATAATGAGCTCTACGAGATCGAGCGAGTCTGCCTCCAAGTCTTCCCTAAAACGCGCTTCCGGTACGACTTTGGATTCGTCCACGCCTAACTTGTCCGCCACGATAGACACGACCTGTGCTCGAATCTCTGCGTCAGTCAGAGCATTTGTATCGCTTGCCATTTTCTCCTCCGAAAGTGATGAGATAGATTTCAATGTTCGCGCAAGTATATGCAGGATGCCCGTGAGCGTCAATGTTTCGCTCCTCATGCGCCTGAAGCATAAACACCGCGCAGGCATCAAAGTTGCGCGCGTGAATGCGCCAAAGCAAAGCGTGCGTATCCGTTGTGATATAATCTTTGGACGCACTGCGCCGGATCAAATTATGCCTGACGAAACCATTGTCAGTAATCGCAAAATCGAACACCTCCGCATCAACATGGAGGAAAATGTCCAGTTCTTTGATGTCAGTACGGGACTGGAACGATATCGCTTTGTGCATCAAGCGCTCCCCGAACTGGACCTTGCCGCAATAGACACCACGTTAACCCTATTCGGGAAATCAATGCGCGCCCCACTGTTGGTCTCGTCCATGACCGGGGGCGCCGCCGAAGCGGAACGTATCAATCGCAATCTCGCCGCCGCCGCGCAGGAATGCGGCATCGCAATGGGCTTGGGTTCGCAGCGCGCCGGCATCGCCGACCCGGCCCTCGCGCGCACGTATCAAGTACGCGACGTCGCGCCGGATATTTTGCTCTTTGCCAATCTCGGCGCGATTCAATTGAATTACGGTTATGGCATTGACGAATGTCGCCGCGCGGTGGAAATGGCAGACGCGGACGCGTTGATTTTGCATCTCAATCCGATTCAAGAAGCGGTACAAGACCACGGCAACACGAATTGGAGCGGGCTGCTGCAAAAAATTGAAACCGTGTGCCGCACACTGCAAAGACCCGTGATTGTCAAAGAAGTGGGCTTTGGGATTTCCGGCGACACTGCGCGACGCCTGCGCGACGCGGGCGCGAGCGCCATTGATGTTGCGGGTGCCGGCGGCACGTCGTGGGCAGCCGTTGAAGCGAAACGGGCGCCCAACGCGGAACTGCGTCAACTCGCCGAAACTTTTTGGGACTGGGGCATTCCGACAGTGACGACTTTGACGGAAACGCGCGCCGCCGTACCTGACCTGCCCATTTTTGCAAGCGGCGGGATTCGCAACGGCATCGAAATTGCCAAATGTGTTGCCCTCGGCGCGACGTTGGTCGGGCTCGCTTCACCGCTTTTGAAACTCGCAAACATTTCGACCGAAACGACAATAGATGGCATCCACGCGCTGGTTACGCAATTACGCGTGGCAATGTTTGGCGTCGGCGCACCCGATTTGGCGGCGCTGCGCGATACACCGCATCTCATGAAAGCTTA
>CAZXYP010000406.1:0-4806 GCA_964644955.1 uncultured Anaerolineales bacterium
GCGTAGTAACGAATCAATTCGTTACGGTAACGAATCAATTCGTTACTACGCGCCACTTGTTTTTATTCACGGCGCGGGTGGGAGTCACCTCGAGTGGAATGGACAACTCGCATATTGGGCGCATCCATTCGTGTCAACGCAAACGTCAAGTGTCCCTGCGGACACTGCACCACAGGGGGTTCAAACAATCGCGCTCGATTTGCCGGGGCATGGACGCTCGCGCGGCGCGGGGCGCAAAACGATTTTGGAGTATGCAAACATCGTGCGCGAATTTTTGGACGCGCTGAAAATCGAACGCGCCATCATCGTCGGTGTTTCGATGGGCGGGGCAATTGCCCAAACGCTCGCGTTGGAATTTCCCGAACGCGTCGCGGGCTTGGTTTTGGTTGGAACGGGCGCGAAATTGCGTGTTGCGCCGGAATTTCTGGATGGGTTGAAAAATGACTTTGAAAATACCGCGCGCGTTCTCGTTGAAAATTTTTACGCGCCCGACACCTCACCCCCAACCCCTCTCCTGCAAAGAGAGGGGGGTAGAAGGGAATTGTTGGTGGAAAAAAGTTTGGAGCAGTTACGCCAAACAGGCAGCATCGTCACGTATAACGATTTCGCGGCGTGCGACGCGTTTGATATTCGCGAGCGTATCTCCGCTATCGCCGCGCCAACATTAATCGTCTGCGGACGCGATGATAAAATGACGCCGCTCAAATATTCGGAATTCCTCGCGCAAAAGATTCCCCATGCGCGTCTCGTCGTGATTGAAAACGCGGGGCATATGGTGATGGTGGAACAAGACACCGCGTTCGGCGATGCACTGCGAAAGTGGCTTGCGGCGCCGGCGTAGCCAGCGGTAAAAAAGCGGATGAACGGATAGAGCGCGCGCATCCGTTCATCTGTTTTTTTTATACGTTGCCCGCACGTCGTCACGGCTTGGGCGTGTTGATGATGTGGATAGTGCCTTCGACATCGCTCCATGCGATTCTTTCGTTTGTCCTTATCCAATCATTGCGTAAGCAACAGTCAATCCCGAATCAACCAGGCAAGACCGAGCAAGATGAGAACCCCCAAGCCCATTGCGATACCCAATAGCGACAAAAACCGGTGGGCCGATGGTTTATCTCTTCCCTTCACAAGAGTAACGATTCCAAAGAAAAGACTCATAGACGCTAGCAGAATCAGCAACCAGGATATAGTCTGGTTTAGTGACTCGAAGCAATGATCTAGCGCTATTATGCTATTAACTTCAGTTGAGTAAGCTGCAATGTAGCTGCAAATTATATTTTTGGGAATGATCCCAAGAATAACAATTGCCCAAGCGATCGAGCCGCCGACGATGCTGCCCCAACTTAGCTGGGCCATTACTCTCTGGGACATCAGATTTCCTCCTTGCAATTGCCTCTATCGCAGTCCTTCCGCACAAGCGTTCCCATGCACAGAGGGACCCCCATTTAGCGTACAACGCGTTACCTGCCAGCGCCCATCATTAATCGGTGCCAAAGGATTGCCTCCGACGAAAGTGAGATCCTGCAGCCAAGATTTATTGACAAAGCTATACTGGGGCTGGGGGATATCAATACACAGCGGGCAAATACCAAAGTAACGATGCAATACTTCGACTTGTCTAATCCTTGGTGTGAAATCTCTATTTTGAGAAGCGCAATTTGCGTGATCACCAGGACAATGTGGAGGCGGCGTATCGCTGCGTTCTTCTATCCCTCCGAGCATGTTAACTATTTCGTTAAGCAGCGCGTCCCTTTGGGCGCCATTAATCGCGGTCATATGTCGCATATCAGCATGAGCTGCGGCCCAAAATGCCAAATAGTCTGTTGGAAGATCTTCAATCGAAAAGTTGGATGCACCTCCAAAAGCCCCGAGGTCGTTAACTGGCAGTGTGGGTTGCGCTGTCTCAAACTTGATTTGAAAATCCTCCCAAATTGCCAAAGCTACACCATATTTGTCTGCTATCGGGGGATTTAGACTGTACTCAACCGCAATATTTGCTATGGCACCACACGGCTGGAAGCAAAGTGCGCGTTGTCCTGTTCGAGGAATACGAACTTCGCGTCCGAGTTCGACCTGCTGTATGACATCCAATGCACCAACGACATCAAAATGATCTGTGTCGATGGTTGCACCAGAGCGAGTACGAATATACCTGCCCATCTGAACTTGTTAGGTTGGAGAAAATAGAGGTTCGTCCCCGGTCCATCCTGTATTTACCGGATCCTGCCCATGCCCCCCATACAAATAATCGCCCATCTCCCACGGCGACAGCCACAGCCCCGTATCCTGGTTATACCAGCGTCCGTGCGCGTAGTATAACCCCATGTCATAGCCGCCGTGCAGGTTGAAATTCAGGTTCGCGGGAAACTGCATGTAACCCCACGCCGCGTTCCAGCCGTAATACCCGGTTGCGCTATAGTTCGCATCGCCCCACGCGCCGTAATTCGTCCAACTCGCGCCGCCATCGCCGTTTTGTTGCACGATTGCCGCCGCATCGCCGCGCGCATTGTAGCGGTAATAGTTCGGATACAACGTCGAGATGTAGCGAATGTCTGCGCGCAGCGGTTTGCCATTGGCGTACAGATACCGCTGCAAGATGGTATTGTATTGGCTCACATACGAAAGCCAATCGCTTTCACCCATGTAGTGGAACGATTGACATGCGCTGCCCGTCGCGCCGTTTTCGCAAAACGTGCGGATGCGGTGAAAGCGGTCATACTCGAACGTCGCGCTGTATTCGCCGCTGCCGTTTTTGGTGCGGGTCATCGCACGCAGTTGGTATGTGCCGGGTTCCCAAGTATATGTAGTGACATACGTGTCCCCGCTCCAGGATAACGTGACTTGAGTGACGTTCCCGTCGCCGTCATATGTGTAGGTCGTCGTGTGCGTCAGCGGGTCAATCACCTTCCAGAGATAACCTGCGCTGTCATAAATGTATTCGGTCTTGTCCGTGCGCCCCTCTGCCACGGCGCGCGCATCGCGCATATAGTGGCGCTGTCCATTCGGATAATATTCGTATTCGGTGCGATTGCCCAAGGGGTCAATCACGGCGGTCAAATTACCGTTTTGATATTGGTATTCGGTTTGATGTCCTAACGCATCCCACGTAAAGCGCAAATCATTGGTCGCGGTGTATGCGTAATGCGCGGTCTGGTCAATCGCAGGCCTGCCGTTCCAAATATCGCGTTGGGATTCCAGATTGCCGCGCGCGTCGTAGGTGAAAATTGTTTGGCGTCCGTTCGGCGCGTCAATGGTGTGAACGTTCAAGTCGGCATGATAGGTGTAGGTTGTCGCGTGCGCGAGTTCGTCGGTGACGGTTTGGACCTGTCCGTTCGGGTACAGGTCATACACGGTATCGTGTTGGTTGCCGTCCGTGAAGGTTGTGGTGCTGCCGTTGTAGGTAAAGGTCGCCACCGGCACGGCGACCGGCGTTCCGTTCTCCAAGCGATGCCGCGTGATGGTATAGAGTTTATCGTTGGCATCATAACCGAAATCCGTCGCATCGTGTTGTGGGCGCGGGTCGAGCAGCTGCTCGAGATGTCCGCCCGAAAAGTTGAATTCGGTAACAAACCCCATCGGGTCGGTAAAAGTTTTCAGCCGCCCGTTGGGTTGATACGCAAGGGTAAGCGCGCGCGCGGGCGTGTAATTGTCCTCGACCTTTTGCAAATTGCCGTCGGGATAATAAAAGAATTGGAGAGATTGCCCCGCCGCCGCCGTGACCTGCTGCAAAGCGCCATTGGAATAGGTGAGCGTGACGGCGTTGTTGTGCCGGTCGCGGATTGCGTAGAGACGCCACGTTGTGGCGTCTGATGGATTCGGTTCAAAGCGATGCGCGCTCTGGTCGGTGTGTGTGAGTGTGAACGAATCGTCCCCGTTTTTCACGAACGTATCAAAAATTCCGGCAGGCGGGTCGTAACTACCGTTCGCTTGATGCGTGAATAAATGCTGTGTGCCGTCGCCGTCGGTGTAAATCACATCGCCATTGGTTTGGTCGGCAAGCGACGCGGCGTAAGTATGTGTCCACACGTTGGTCAAACTGTTGTATGTGAAAACGAGATGGAGCGGCAAACCACGCGAGGGAATGGTGAAGGCGTTGTATTGCGCGATGAGATTGCCGTTGCACAAACTCGCGCGCGCAGACACGCGATCCGTCAAAGAAAAAGATTGAGACGTGAGATAACGTTCAACACCCAACCCGCAGATGCTGGTGATTTAGGTCGGTGTTGCGGTGGGCGTGAACGTTGCGGTGAACGTTGCAGTACTCGTCGGCGTCGTGGTTGCCGTCTCGGTGGGTGTATCCGTAACTGTCGGAGTGGCTGTCGGTGTTTCTGTAACCGTCGCTGTCGCGGTTGGAGTGTCAGTCGCCGTATGCGTTGGCGTTGCGGTGAATGTGGATGTGTTTGTCGGCGTATTGGTGCGTGTCGGCGTAAAGGTATTGGTGGGCAGCGGCGTATTGGTGCGCGTTGGCGTGAAGGTGTTGGTCGGCAGCGGCGTAAAGGTATTGGTGGGCGGCGGCATATTCGTGCGGGTTGGTGTGAATGTATTGGTGCGCAGCGGCGTGAATGTGCTGGTCGGTAAGGGCGTGTTGGTGGGGGCAGGCCCGACAATGCGAAAATAATCCACGCCGACCCAATAGCCGCCGCTCGCGGCGTTTTTGGTATGCAAGACTTTGACCGTCAGCGTGTGCGCGTTCAAATCCGGCAGCGTAAACGGACCCAGTTCTTGCGCGGCGATACCACTTGCATTGTAACCGTCAAAGGTGTGGATGCCCACGCCGTCCAATTGCACGCGTCCTTTGCCAAAGGA
>CAZXYP010000407.1:0-4779 GCA_964644955.1 uncultured Anaerolineales bacterium
GGCGCGTTGGGGTCTCCGCGCGGCGACGGCATTTTCGCCACGACTGCCTCCAGGATTTCCGCAACGCCGGTGCCTTCTTTTGCCGACGCGCGAATAATGTCTTCGGCAGGATAACTCAGCAGATTTTCAATGTCTTGGGCGATTTCGTCGGGACGCGCCGACGGCAAATCAATTTTGTTGATAACGGGAATAATGACCAGATTGTTTTCCAGCGCGAGGTACATGTTGGCGAGGGTTTGCGCTTCGACGCCTTGGGTCGCGTCCACCACCAAAATCGCGCCTTCGCACGCCGCGAGCGCGCGCGACACTTCGTACGTAAAATCCACGTGTCCCGGCGTATCAATCAAATTCAATTCGTACTCGTTGCCATCGCGCGCCGTGTACAACATGCGGACGGCTTTGGCTTTGATGGTGATGCCCTTTTCGCGTTCCAACTCCATCTGGTCCATCACCTGCTCGACCATTTCGCGTTTGGCGACCGTGCCGGTGATTTCAAGCAGACGGTCGGTCAACGTGGATTTGCCGTGGTCCACGTGCGCCACGATGGAAAAGTTGCGGATAAATTTTTCTTGAATCATAAGTTCCGTTCAACGTTTCACGTTGGAACGTTTCACGTTACGTTATCCCGGCGGCCAATTCAATTTTCTGCCTGCGAGCAAATGAAAATGCAAATGAAATACCGACTGCCCTGCATCCGCGCCAACATTGGTAACAATACGATAACCGCCCTGCAAACCGCGCGCGTGTGCAATCTCACGCGCGGCGCGTAAACATTGTGCGGCGGATTGCGCCGACGCATCATCGGCAAGTTCGTCCACCGACGCAATGTGCGCGTTCGGGACAATCAAAATGTGCGTCGGCGCGCGCGGATGCAAATCGGTAAACGCGGTGACGTGTTCGTTTTGATACACAATGTTCGCCGGCGCTTGACCGGCGACAATTTTGCAAAAAACACAAGACATGGACATGTTTTGAATTTTGGGTTTCTACTTTCTAATTTCCCTTTTCCCTAACCAATCCGCGCGCGCCTTCATTCACCGCTTCCACCAACCGCGTCGGCACAATGCGATTGCCCAAGTTCTCGCTGCTGCGCGTGACGACGCGAATGTAATTGTCGGTGTAACCGGACCAGAGCCCCCACCCCAACCCTCCCCCAATGGGAGAGGGAGTTTGTTCTTCGTACAATACATTCAACGTGCGCCCGACAAATTTTTCGGCAAAGCGGCGCAGACTCGCATCGCCAAGACGCTGCATCGCGGCATGACGCGCGTCTTTGATTGGCTCGTCCACATGCAGCGGCAGTTTTGCGGCGACAGTGCCTTCGCGCGCCGAATAAGGAAAGACATGCACGCGCGCAAAATTCATGCGTTCCACAAAATCAAACGATTCTTGAAATTCCACATCCGCCTCGCCCGGAAACCCCACAATCACATCCGTCGTAATCGCGACATCGGGAATTTTTTTGCGCGCCAATTCCACCGCGTCCGCGAATTGTTCCGCGCTGTACGGGCGGCGCATCCGCCGCAGTACGGTGCTGCTGCCGCTTTGCAGTGACAAATGCAAATGCCGACACACGCGCGCGTCGTCAAATCGGTCAAGCAATTCTTGATCCAAATCCCACGGCGCAATCGAGGTCAGGCGCAAACGCGGCAATTCCGTTTCGCGCAAAATCGCGTCCACCAAATCGCACAAACCGCGCAAGCGTCCGCGTCCCGCCTCTCTTTCTTCGAACCGATAATCGGAAATTTGCACGCCGGTCAAAATGACTTCTTGATAGCCCGTATCAACCAATTGTTTTATTTCATCCACAATCTCATCTTGCGAACGACTGCGCGCCTTGCCCCGGGCAAGCGGAATGATGCAGTACGTGCAGGACATGTTACAGCCGTCCTCGATTTTGACAAACGCGCGCGTGCGCAATGCTCCCCTCTCCTCCAAGGAGAGGGGTTGGGGGTGAGGTAATTCCCCACTCACCGCTTCGGGCACGCGACAGCCGTTGGCGGCGATTTGGAAATCGAGTTGGCGCAGGCGCGCGCCCGCAAGCCGCACCAATTGGTCCTTGTCCGCGTTCGGCACGACAAGCGCCACGTTCGGCAAAGCCGCAGCCTGCGCGGGCGACATGGTAGCAAAACAGCCGGTCAGCACGATTTGCACGTCCGCGTTCGCGCGCGCGAGATGGCGCGTGAGATTACGCGATTTGCGCGCGGCTTGCGCCGTGACGGTGCAGGTGTTCAACACAATCGTTTCGGCGAGCCGCGGGTCACTCACAATCTCGTCACCGCGCGCGACAAAATCGCGCGCCCAGCGTTCGAGTTCGCTTTCGTTTAATTTACAGCCGAGGGTTTGCAAATAGACCTTCATCGGTGACTTGACTGAATGATTATAAGGAGGAGCGCGATTTACGTCAAAAGGGCGAGACCCGAAGGGTTTTCCGCGCCGCGCGTCCAAATGCCGCGCTGGCATCAAAACCCTTCGGGTCAGGCGCAAAAAAACGGGATGCATCGTGACCGGTTCGATGCACCCCGTTCCCCCAAAGTGAGAGGTTACTGGTTCTTGACAACCTCACTCCATTCGGTCGCGCCGGTGGTGATGATTTCGAGCTTGTAGCGATACGTGCGCGTTGGTTTGGCTGTTGTGTCAAGGAAATTGTACTTGGCGCCATGATTGATGTTCCCGATTTCTTTTGCCTCAATCATTTCGGCGTTGAGTTTTTTCCATTCGCGCTTGCCGTTCTTGCGCCAGACGTTAAAGCCGAGAATGTTCGCTTCATTGCCGGTTTCCCATTTCACGCTCACGCCTTTTTTCACGGCGCGGGCATTGAACGAGACGAGAGTGGTAGAGGTGGGTGAATATTCGTATGAAAAGCGGTCAAGCACAGCAGCTGCCAGCTTGTGACTTCCGGTACCGCTCTCGGCGCGCATGCGCGCTTCATACAGATGTCCCGAAACCAGCCACGGATTCGACGCGCCAATCGGAAACGTCAGAATATGTGTCATGGAAGGATCGGTTGTGAGAAAACTATACGTGTAGCCACCTGTCGCGGGAGTACGCCCCGATGTCGAACTCACATTTGTGTAATAAATTTGCTTGCGACAGGTCAATGAAACCGATGTTGTGCCACCGCTCGTAGAGAGAGTGTAATTACATCCGCTCTTGGCTGAAGTAGGATTATTGCCGGTGATAGTGCGCGCAAGCGTTGGAGTGGATGTGATGTCGTAGATGTCTATGATAAATGCCGTCGTCTGGTCGAAATCGTGTTCATACTGCGCCGATTCGGTAAGCGTGATGAATTCGAAATGAATATTGCCATCGCTGGAAGTATAAGCGGGCTTGCCAATGTTGAGCCACCCTTCGCTGTATTTATTATTGCCACCACTCGCCGCACCGGTCACGGAAAAACCGGTTCCAACATCAATCGAACTGGTCGCCGGGCTGGTCAGGCAATTCGTACCGGAAGTGCTGTATGGAATAGAAGAATTGACAAAGGAAGCCAGCGGCGTTTCACTTGAAGGGGCGGTATCATAGACATACAACTCGGCGCGCAAATTCGTTCCCTCAGTAATCTTGCTAACTCCCAGTTGAACACTAAAAGTCTGGGCCCCATTATTAGCAACGGGCGTGATATTTTGAACTTCGCCGAATGAAACGCGGTTATCTTCATTATCCCCCGACGCGGCGCCCATCAAATTCAAATCCGTAATGGTTGCTGAGGTTGCTTCGTTCTGCGCATTGCTATTGCCAAACAGATGACTGGGTCCGCCAAACGTAAAATCATTCAGCGTGGACGCGCTATAATTGACCAGCCGTACTCCAATACGAAACGAATTCTGAATGCCGGTATTGTTTGTTAATGTTCCGGTTACTTGAAACGAATCGGATTGCCCGATAGAACCGCTCGTTCCTGTATCAACCAAAAAACACCACGTCAAACCCGAGAGTGAAACAGAATTCGGAGCGGCGGTTGACGTCAGAACGACATGTCCCGGGTTGTTTGACTCGGCAAGCACACTCATCGGCGCTATGCCCAAGAACAGGGCAAAACACAGTAGTGCTGCGTACAAACGTACCATCATGCTGGATTGAAAAACTTTGATTGGATTGAACATGACTCCCTCTCTCAAAAATGACAGAATTTTTGTGTGAATCGTCCCGGCGGCTTGTCCTTCGCCAAGACGTTTCGTTAGAGTACGGGCTGTGGTTGGTAAAGCCATAGACGTTATGGTTTGCATTTTGAAAAAGCAGCGATTCAAACCTCCGAAATTTTGGAACTTGCTGAAATTTGAATTCCAAATCTTTTTCTTGACGTCTATAGAGCTGCCACAAACCTTGACCCGCAAAAAAACCGACCGCACTGAAAGTCGGTGCTCACGGTCGGTTACGCCACCTGCTCCACTCTATCGCAGGCGTCCACATTCGCTGCGCGATTCCACAGCCCGATAGAGTTTCAACGCATCCGTTTGATATTCCCAATGCGGTTTGGTTTTTGCTCGCAAAAAAACGCGTAATGAGAAAAATTGCGCGGGATAATAGTTTGCTTGCAAAAAAAAACCGCGCGCACTGGAAATACAGTACTCACGGTCGGTTACGCCACTCGCTCCACTCTGCCTTTAGGCGTCCACATAGGTACGAAGCCGGCGCACCACAGCAGAGTTTCACAGCATCCATTTATTTGATTGTTCGCTCCCCCCGGAGCGACGTCAACAAACGACTGAAAGTATTATATCATACCTCGTCAAGAGGCACACACGTGACCGTTCAAAGATTGGGGATTAGACATCA
>CAZXYP010000408.1:0-4725 GCA_964644955.1 uncultured Anaerolineales bacterium
ATTCGCTGGGAAGTGAAACAATTGGCGGCAGGCGAACCGGTGTTGTTGAATCGCGATTCGCGTTATGTGCGCGCGGCGTCCGAGGCATTGCAGGAAACATTCGGGGTCGCGCCCGTGTTTCAATTGCTCGGTTGGAGCGTGCCGATTACAAATTTGCTGAATGATGAATTGGGTGTGGATGTTGTCGTCATGGGTTTTGGTCTCGCCGACGACGCAACGCACGGACCGAACGAACACTTCTATTTGCCGAATTTTTATCGCGGCATAGAGAGCTATGTTCGATTCTTGAAAAATGTAGCAGAGATTGGAACCAAGAGACTGGAGATTAGAGACTAGAGATTTGAGATTGGAGACTGAATAAAATCTCCAGTCTCCAATCTCCAGTTTCCTTTCAATATGCCTAACGTAACATTCGACCATTACTATCGCTACGACGAATTGACGCGCATTTTGAATGAATTCGCGCAAGCATTTCCACATCTTTTGCGTCTGGAAAGCATCGGCAAGAGCTATGAAGGGCGCGACGTGTGGCTTGCGACGGTTACGAATTTTTCAACGGGCGCGGACAAGGAAAAACCCGCGCTGTGGGTGGACGGCAACATTCATGCGTCCGAAGTGTCCCCCGCGTCGGCTTGTATTTATTTCATTGACTATCTGACAAAGAATTACGGCGCGGACGCGGATGTCACGCGCGCATTGGATACGCGCGCGTTCTATATTTGTCCGCGGCTCAATCCCGACGGCGCGGAACTCGCGCTCGCGGACAGTCCGAAGGTGATTCGTTCCTCTACGCGTCCGTACCCGTATGATGAAGAGCCGATTGAAGGTCTAATCGAACAGGACATGGACGGGGACGGGCGCATTTTGGCGATGCGATTGGTTGACCCGAACGGACCGTGGAAAACGCATCCCGACGAACCGCGTTTGTTGATTCAACGCGACCCGATTGAAACGGGCGGCACGTATTATCGTTTGCTGCCTGAAGGGCGTTTTGAAAATTTTGACGGCGTGACCATGACCATCGCGCCGCACAAAGAAGGTCTCGATCTCAATCGCAATTTTCCGATGGGCTGGCGCCAAGAAGGCGAACAAAAAGGCGCGGGTCCGTTTCCGACGAGCGAACCCGAAGTCCGCAATCTGGTCGCCTTTATCGCGGCGCATCGGAACATCACAGGCGGCATTGCCTTTCACACCTTCAGCGGAGTACTGTTGCGCCCGTACGATGACCGCAGTGACGATGAAATGCCTGCCGAAGATTTGTGGACGTTCAAAAAAATTGGCGACAAGGGCACGGCGCTTTCGGGATATCCCAACATTTCGGTGTTTCACGATTTCAAATATCATCCCAAGCAAGTGATTACGGGTTCGTTTGATACGTGGATGTACGAACACATGGGTGTCTTTGCATGGACAGTGGAAATTTGGAGTCCGCAAATGCGCGCGGGAATTGAAAAATATAAATTCATTGATTGGTACCGCGACCATCCCGTTCAAGACGATTTGAAATTGTTAAAGTGGAACGATGAAAAACTTGGCGGCAAGGGCTATGTGAATTGGTACAAATTCAATCATCCGCAATTGGGCGAAATTGAATTGGGCGGATGGAATGAAGCGTACTGTTGGCGCAATCCGCCGCCGGAATTGTTGGAAGCCGAACTTGCGCTGTTTCCGAAATGGCTGTTGTGGCATGCATTGATTTCGCCCAAATTGGAACTGCATGATGTCAGCGTAAAAGCGTTGGGCAATGAAACGTATCGTGTGCGCGTCGTCGCGCAAAACGCGGGTTGGCTGCCGACGTACATTACCAAAAAAGCCGTCGAGAAAAAAGCGGTGCGCGGTGTGATCGTCGAAATCGAATTGCCGGACGGCGCGACGTTGGAAACCGGCAAAGCGCGCGCAGACATTGGACAACTCGAAGGACGCGCGTACAAAGATTCTGCTGTCAGCGAATGGAACGTGGATCCGACCGACGACCGCGCCAAAGCGGAATGGACGGTTCACGCGCCGCAGGGCGGGGTCTTGAAAATTACTGTCAAGCACGAACGCGCGGGAGTGGCGCGGACGGACGTGTTGTTGATGGAGGGAGGACTGTGATGGTGGCGATTGGATTTTTTACGCTGTGGAATTTTGGATGGGCGCTGGCGACGCGGCTCAACAAACAAGTGCGGAATGCAAAGCAAATTGGGGCGGCGCGCGCAGGTTAAGGGAAAATCTTTTTATTAAATCTTGACGTACCATCTTTCATCCCATTACGTATATCGGGAAAAGCACGTACTCGAATGCCATGAAAGATGGAACATGAACGAACTCTACCAACTCGATACGCAATCTGTACTTTTACAACTGAATAGTGACGCGCAGCAAGGACTGTCCGAAACCGCAGCGGCGGAACGTTTGAAAAAATACGGTCCGAACGTGACGCAGCAGACTAACGTGCGTTCGCCGTGGCTGATTTTTTTTGAGCAGTTCAAGGCGACGATGGTGTTGATTCTCATTGCCGCCGCCGTCGTGGCAGGACTGCTCGGCTCGTGGAAGGATACGATTGCGATTGGCGCCATTGTCATCTTGTTCGCGCTTGTCGGTTTTGTGCAGGAATATCGCGCGGAACAGGCGATTGCGGCGCTGAAAAAACTCGCGGTGCCGTTTGTCAAGGCATTGCGCGGCGGACAGGTGCGCGAAATCGCATCGAGCGAGCTGGTGCCCGGCGATGTGATAGTGCTTGAAACGGGCAACATCGTGCCTGCCGACGGGCGCGTGATTGAAAGCGTGAATTTGCGCGTTCAAGAATCCGCGCTCACCGGCGAATCGGAACCGATTGAAAAAACCACCGTGCCAATGGCACAGCCGGACCTTGCGCTGGGCGACCGGCGCAACATGCTGTACACAGGCACGGTTGTTACGTATGGACGCGGCAAAGCGGTCGTCACGAGTACGGGCATGCAAACCGAACTCGGCAAAATCGCGCAACTGATTTCGGATGTGCGCGGCGAACAAACGCCGCTGCAAAAGAAACTCGACCAACTCGGGCGCATGTTGGCCATCGTCGGGCTTGCCGTCGCCGCCGCCATCGTCGTGCTTGGGCTGCTGCGCGGTGATTCGTTGACGCATTTGTTGTTGACCGGCGTAAGCGTTGCCGTCGCGGTCGTTCCCGAAGGTTTGCCGGCGGTCGTAACGATTACGCTCGCGCTTGGCGCACAGCGCATGTTGAAACGACAGGCATTGATTCGCAAACTGCCTGCCGTTGAAACGCTCGGTTCGGTCACGGTGATTTGTTCCGACAAAACGGGCACGCTCACCGAAAATCGCATGACGGTGATTGCGCTTGACGTGGCAGGGCATCGCGTCGAACTCGACCAGGAATTGGTACGGAATGCGCCCTCGCTCGTGTCGTACACGCAAACACTTGCGCATGACGGCGGGATTCAGCAAGGGCAGGCGTTGACGCTCTTGCTTGCGGGCGGCGCGTTGTGCAATGACGCGACGTTGAGTCAAGAAACCGCGCAGGGGAAATTTCGCGCGTTGGGCGACCCGACCGAGGGCGCGCTCGTGATTGCGGCGGCGCAGTTTGGTTTGTGGAAAGAAGAATTGGAACGTGCGCTGCCGCGCGCGGCGGAACTGCCGTTCGATTCCGACCGCAAGCGCATGACGACGGTGCATGACATTGCGTTGTATGCGGAGCAAGCACCTGACGTTGCCGCCCATGTGTTTGAAAACAAACCGTATGTGCAGTTCACCAAAGGCAGTGTGGACGGTCTGATTGCCGTGTCGAATCGTTTTTGGATGGACGGGCGCGTAAATGTGTTGGACGACGCAACGCGCAAAAAGATTTTGGACGCAAATCATGATTTGGCAGCGCGCGGCATTCGCGTGTTGGGTATGGCATTTCGTCCATTGGAACAGGTTGCGGAATCCGCCGCAGCGCCCGCGCTCGAAAACGATTTGATTTTTGTCGGGCTGTTTGGCATGATTGACCCCCCGCGTTTGGAAGTGCGCGACGCGGTGACGACGTGCAAAACCGCAGGCATTCGTCCCGTCATGATTACGGGCGACCATCCGCTTACCGCGATTCAAATCGCGCGCCAATTGGGCATTGCGGACGAGCGCAGTCGCGCCATCACCGGACCGGAATTGGAAAAAATGTCGGTGGCAGAGCTGGAAGCGGTGGTGGAGGATGTGCCGGTCTATGCGCGTGTTTCGCCCGAACACAAACTGAAAATTGTGCAGGCGCTCCAAAATCGCGGCAACATTGTTTCGATGACGGGTGACGGCGTGAACGATGCGCCCGCGCTGCGCCGCGCGGATGTTGGTGTGGCGATGGGCGTTACCGGCACGGATGTTTCCAAAGAAGCGTCCGACATTGTGTTGCTCGACGATAATTTCGCGACGATTGTGTCCGCGGTCGAAGAAGGTCGCGTTATTTACGACAACCTGCGCAAGTTTATCAAATTCAGCATCGCGGGCAATATCGGCAAAGTCGGTGTGATGCTGCTCGCGCCGTTTATTGGAACTGCGGTGCCGCTTTTGCCGCTGCAATTGCTGTGGTTAAATGTACTGACCGACGGTTTGCTCGGGCTTGGTTTGGGCGTCGAACAGGCGGAACGCGGCGTGATGAAACGCGCGCCGTATTCGCCCAATGCGCCCGTGTTGAGCAAACCGACGATTGCGCACATTACGTGGGTCGGGTTGTTGATTGCGGCGATTGCACTCGGCGTGGGTTACTATTAC
>CAZXYP010000409.1:0-4704 GCA_964644955.1 uncultured Anaerolineales bacterium
TGCGCGCTGGAGCGACATCATCAAAAATTTACGCGCGGCGGTGCGCGCGGAAACCAAACGCGATTTGCCCATCGGCATCACGGAATGGAATTCCAATTGGGTGGATGCCACCGGCGGCGAAACCACGCCCGATTCGTTCAACAACGCATTGTGGCTTGCTGCCGTAATGGGGCAAATGCTGCAAGAGCGCGTGGAGATGGCGGCGCACTGGCGTTTGCTTTCGCCGCCCGGCGGATTCGGTATTATCAGCAAATACGACGTCTATCCGACGTACTATACCTATCAAATGTACAAAAAATTCGGGAATGTGATTGTGTACGCCGAAAGCAACACGCCGCAGTTGTTTCTGTTTGCCGCGCGACGCGGCGATGGCTCGTTAACGCTTGCGCTGGTGAATTTGAATGACGCTGCCGTGACAAAACCGCTGTCCTGGAACGGCTTTCAAGCGAACGGCGATGCGGCGCTCTGGCAATTTGACGCGCAGCACAATGCCGCGCGTATGGGCGCGACAAAAATTGAAAATGGCATGTTGCTGACCGTGCCGCCGCGCGCAATGCAATTGTACGAGATTCCCGGATTCTAAAATCCACTCTATCTCAAAAAACCGCGACTGCATACCGAGCCGTTGACGGTATTCCATTGCGGCACAACAGTGATGCGTTACGGACACTTTGACGATACCAACCGCGAATATGTGATTACGCAGCCCGACACGCCGCTGCCGTGGTTGAATTATCTCGGCACGCAGGAATTTTTCGGTCTCATTTCCAACACCGCAGGCGGTTATTCTTTTTTCCGCGACGCGCGCCTGCGCCGTCTCACTCGCTATCGCTACAACAACACGCCGCTCGACAACGGTGGGCGCTATCTCTATGTGCGCGATGAGGCGACGGGCGAATTCTGGTCGCCGACTTGGATGCCGACGCGCAGCGCATTGCAAGACTATACCTGTCGTCACGGCATGAGCTATACCGTCATCGGTTCGACGCGTCAAAACATACGCGCGGACATTCGCTATTTTGTGCCGCCCGACGAAACGCTCGAAGTGTGGCAAGTCACCTTAAAGAATTTGCGCGCTACGCCCGCGCGGCTCTCGCTCTTTTCGTGCATTGAATTTTGTTTATGGGATGCCAACGACGACGCCACCAATTTTCAACGCAACTTTTCCACCGGACAGGTCGAAGTCGAGGACGGCGTCATTTATCACAAAACGGAATATCGCGAACGCCGCAATCATTTCGCGTACTTTGCATGTTCCGAGCCGCTCGCCGGTTTCGACACGCAGCGCGAAGCGTTTCTCGGCGCGTATCGCGGATGGGACAATCCGCAGGCAGTGGAACGCGGCAGCGCGCAAAATTCCATCGCGCACGGCTGGCAGCCCATCGGCTCGCATCACGTGCGCGTCACGCTCGCGCCGGGCGAAACAAAACAAATCGCGTTTGTGCTGGGTTATCACGAAAATCCCAACGACGCGAAATTTGACCCGCCCGAATCGCAAATCATCAACAAGCGCACCGTCAAGCCCATCATCCAAAAATATCTCGACGCGCAAAACATTGACGCGGCATTTGCAAACTTGCGCGCTGGGTGGGACGCGCTGCTGGGCAAATGTACGGTCGAGTCGCCCGACGAACATACCAATCGCATGGTGAACATCTGGAACGCGTACCAGTGCATGATTACGTTCAACATGTCGCGGTCCGCGTCGTATTTCGAATCGGGCATCGGGCGCGGCATGGGCTTTCGTGATTCCAATCAAGACCTGCTCGGATTCGTTCACATGATTCCCGAACGCGCGCGGGAACGCATTTTGGATATTGCCGCCACGCAGTTGGAAACCGGCGGCGCGTATCATCAATACCAGCCGCTCACAAAACGCGGCAACGACGCGGTCGGCAGCAATTTCAACGACGACCCGTTGTGGCTCATTCTCGGCGTGACCGCGTACCTGAAAGAAACCGGCGATTGGAGCATTCTCGACGAACGCGTTCCCTACGATAACCGCGCGGGCAGTGAAACGCCGCTGTATGAACATTTGCAGCGCAGTCTGCGTTACAACCTCGAACGGTTGGGACCACACGGTTTGCCGCTCATCGGACGCGCGGACTGGAACGATTGTTTGAATCTCAATTGTTTTTCCGATACGCCGGGCGAATCGTTTCAGACGACGACCAATAAAGAAGGTCAAGTTGCGGAATCGGTCATGATTGCGGGCTTGTTTGTATACGCGGCGAACGAAATGGCAGACCTTGCCGCGCAGCGCGGATGGAGCGCGGAAGCGCAGCAGTATCGAGACGCGGCGCGTCAAATGATCGCGACGATTGATGCGCATGGTTGGGATGGCGAATGGTTCTTGCGCGCATACGATGATTTCAGCCGCAAGCTTGGCTCGCGTGAAAATGACGAAGGAAAGATATTTGTCGAGCCGCAAGGGTGGTGCATCATGGCGGGCGTGGGCGTTGACGACGGACGCGCCGCGCGCGCGTTGGCGTCGGTGAACGAAAAATTGGCGACGCCGCATGGTATCATTTTGCAGCAGCCCGCATTCTCGCGCTATTATTTGCATCTCGGCGAAATTTCGTCATATCCGCCCGGTTATAAAGAAAACGCGGGCATTTTTTGTCACACCAATCCGTGGATTGTGATTGCAGAATCGCTTGTCGGCAACGGCGACCGCGCATTTGATTACTATACGCGTATCAATCCGTCCGCGCGCGAAAGCATCAGCGAAATCCATCGCTGCGAGCCGTACGTATACGCGCAAATGATTGCGGGGCGCGATGCCGCCACACACGGCGAAGCCAAAAATTCGTGGTTGTCCGGTACGGCGGCATGGAACTATGTTGCCATCACGCAATATATTTTGGGCATCCGTCCGATGTATGATGGTTTGCGCGTTGCGCCCGTGATTCCGCGCGCGTGGAAAAATTTCCGCGCGACGCGCGCATTTCGCGGCGTGACGTACGACATTGCCGTTGAACGCGCGGGTGAGGGCAACGCGGTTTCATTGGTCGTTGACGGCGCGCCCGTACAGGGTGATGTTGTGCCGCTGCCGCGCGAGAGTCAAACGCGCGTCGCCGTACATGTGACGTTATCGTAGAGGCAACCCTATGTGGTTGCCTATGTGGTTGCCTATGTGGTTGCCTATGTGGTTGCCTATGTGGTTGCCAGCCCGATGTGGTTGCCAGCACGCGACAGCGCGCCCGCAGTGAAAATGAAAAAAAGATGAAAATATATATATTGGTCTTGTCTGCATTTTTGGGATTGACCGCCTGTCAAGCGTCCGCCATACCACCGGCGGTTGTGCCCACCGCGACAATACAGGTTGCAACAGCGAACGCGACGATGGCGGCGCCTGCCGTTGACTATCTCGACGCGAATTTGCCGATTTCACAGCGCGTGGACGCTTTGCTCGCGCAAATGACGCTCGACGAAAAAATCGGACAAATGACGCAGGTGGAACGCAACAGCATTTCGCCTGCTGAAGCCGCGCAGTACACTATCGGTTCCGTTTTGACCGGCGGCGATGGTTTGGGCGACAACACGGCGGCGACCTGGCGCGAACATGTCACGTCCTATCTCATCGCCGCCCAAAATACGCGCTTGAAAATTCCGTTGTTGTATGGCGCGGACGCGGTACACGGGCACGCGCATTTGTCCGACGCGACGATTTTTCCGCACAATATCGGTTTGGGTGCGACGCGCGACGCGGAATTGGTCGAACGCATCGGGCGCGCCACCGCGCAAGAAATGCTGGCAACGGGAATGCGTTGGAATTTTGCGCCCGTCGTCGCCGCGCCGCATGATGTGCGTTGGGGACGCACGTATGAAGGATTTAGCGAAAATACCGCGCTCGTCACAGAATTGGGCGCGGCGTATGTGAAAGGTTTGCAAAGCGCGCCCGCGCCGCAAAACGTCATGGCGACGGCAAAGCATTATCTTGCCGACGGCGGCACAAAATATGGCACGTCGAAAAACAGTGTGATGGGCAAACAATATCTGCTCGACCAAGGGGACGCGCAAATGGATGAAGCGACACTGCGCGAATTGTTTTTGCCGCCGTACAAGGCAGCCGTAGACGCGGGCGCAAAATCCGTGATGGCTTCGTTCAGCAGTTGGAACGGGACCAAAATGCACGGCAACAAGTATCTCATCAGTGATGTATTGAAAGGCGAACTCGGTTTCAAAGGA
Source organism: uncultured Anaerolineales bacterium (assembly GCA_964644955.1). GTDB lineage: Bacteria > Chloroflexota > Anaerolineae > UBA4142 > SHND01 > SHND01. Next base: position 4,192 of record CAZXYP010000409.1, read on the forward strand.
TTCGTCGTTTCCGATTGGCAGGGTATTGATCAAATCAGTCCCGATTTTTATCAAGCCGTTGTGACCGCCGTCAACGCGGGCGTGGACATGAATATGGTGCCGTACGATTACAAAAAATTCATGACCACGCTCAAGCAAGCGGTCGAAAAAGGCGATGTGCCGCAAACGCGCATTGACGACGCGGTGCGCCGCATTCTCACCGCGAAATTTGAATTGGGTCTTTTTGAAAAACCCATGCCCGATGAGAACTTGAATGTTGGAAGTGACGGGAATCGCGCGCTCGCGCGTGAAGCCGTTCGCAAATCGTTGGTGCTGCTGAAAAATGAAAACAAGACATTGCCTTTGCCTAAAGATGCGCCAGTGATTTTTGTGGCAGGGCAGGGCGCCAACACTACGGGTTATACAAGCGGCGGCTGGACGCTGGAATGGCAAGGGACGACCGGCAACGTTGGTTCGGGCATGACGCTTCTGGATGCCGTCAAACAAGCTGTCTCACCGCAAACCCGCGTGGAA
>CAZXYP010000410.1:0-4660 GCA_964644955.1 uncultured Anaerolineales bacterium
GATATGACAATGCGTGCGCGGCTCTTTCGGTTTGTATTCGATGACGATTTTGATTTCGGGCAAATGTTCGGCGCATTCGATGGTGCCTTCGATGATGCGCTGCCAGTTTGCAATGTAATCGGCTTGAAACGGATAATCGAAACCGTCTTGCCCGAACCACAAGTCCACGACCTCGCAGTTCATCTGCTTTGCCCATTCCATTGACTTTTTTACTTCTTGAATCGCCGCGCGCCGAATCGCGGGGTCATTCGACGCGAACGAACCCTTGCCCCATTTCGCCTGCGCCCAAATGTCGGGCGTTACACACGTGACTTCAAACCCCGCGTCGTGAATGCGGCGATTGACTTGCTGAACATTTTCGTCGTTCACGTGCCACAAACCGACGACTTCGACGCCGCTCAATCCTTCCACTTTTGTTGCCGCGTCAATCATTTGGTCAACGGTCAAGCGCTCGCCATAACCGGACAACACATAGCGATCGGCGCAGGCATTGAACGTGTTGATGTTTGCAGAAAAACGGGATGCAGTCATCTTTGACTCCTTTCAACTCCCCTCTCCTTGAAGGAGAGGGGTTGGGGGTGAGGTGTCACGGGCGCGCGAGATTGACGGTGAAATCATAACGGTCGCCGCGCCACACCGCCCGTAAAAATTCCATTGCCGCGCCGTCGCGACTGTACGTCGTGCGTTCACAGTACAAAACAGGCGCGCCCGCGCGCAGTTTCAAAATTGCCGCTTCCTGTCGCATCGCAGCGCGGGCGCGCAATACTTCGCGTCCTGTCGCATACTGCAAGTGATACAAATTTTCCGAAAGATAGTAAAGCGATTGAGAAAGGTCGTGCGTTTCGAGGTTCGGGTACAAACGCACAGGCAAATAGGCGATTTGCAAACTCAACGGCTTGCCGTCCACCAACCGCACGCGCGTCAATTCATACACGCGCGAATTGCGTTTCAATTCCAACGCGTGCGCAACCTGCGGCGGCGGCACAATGCGTTCGAGTTTCAACACCTGCGTCGTCAAATCCCAACCACGCCGCTGCATGTCTTCACTCGTCGAAACGAGCGCGGTCACATCACTTTCGATGCGGCGCACCGCGACGAATGAACCTTTGCCGCGTTGGCGATAAATGACACCCTCACGTTCGAGCGCGCTCAATGCACTGCGCACAGTGGCACGACTGACGTTGTATTTTTTGAGCAATTCGTTTTCGGAAGGCAGCGCGTGTCCGCCGGGCGCGCCGTTTTGTTCAATCTCGACGCGGAGTGTGTCGGCGAGTTGGAGATAGTACGGGATGGGACTGCGTTTGTTGATGGATTGCGGCATGGCGGGGCTTGTACGCTTGTACGGACAAGTTTGTTATAGCACGCAACAGCAGCGGAGTCAAACCATTTCCCTACGCGCTCCAGTGTCAGCAGGCAGCTGCACCGCCGCAGCGACTCTGACTTGTGTCTGTGCGTAAAAGAGGTCAGGTTTTTTTAATCCAAATGAAACACCTCGACCAATTCCTGCATATTTTCATCCGCATGCGCGCCGCCAAGGTTTTCAAAATACGGCGCCATGAAATCTTGCCATTGGGCATTGATTTCCTCACGCGCCATGCCTTCAAGCGATTTCGCAAAACTCTCTTCCGCTTCGAAATAACCAAACAGCAAACCGTCGTCGCGCATAAACAATGAATAATTGTGCCAGCCCGTACGCCGCAGCGCGTCCAACATTTCGGGCCACACGTTTTCGTGATGTTTTTTGTATTCCTCGATTTTGTCTGCTTTGACTTTGAGCAAAAAACCGACGCGTTTCATGGTCGCCACTCCTTCAAGCAGTGAAATGCCACCGCTGTCCGCGTTCCGCCACACGTACAAGATTTGCGAACGCGGGATATTCGCGGTCCATTTTTTCTTTGAACTGCGCGTCCGTCAACGCGCGCCACGGGTCTTCCCAGCCACTGTAATGCACGAGATACGCGCCGTATTTTTCGCGCGCGGGGTCGTACTCGAGCTGCACCTGTTCGAGAAATCCGTTTTCAACCAACTCGACCAAACTCACGTGGTCGGAATACTGCGCCATCGGCGTCCAGGTTGTCGCTTCAAAAAACGCGAGCGATGGGTCATGCAGTGTGTTCAACACATGCTCGGTCATGGGCAGTGTCGTCATGTCCCAACCGATGACGATTTTGCGCTCGTTCCACGTGATGACGTAAAATACCGAGCCCGCAAAATGATGCACCGCGAGCGGCGTCAACGTAAAGATGCTGCATTGAATCGGCGTATCGGGTATGACCAATTGATGCGCGAGCGTTTTGCCGCCCGTGTAGCCGTAACGATGCGTGTTGAACAAATGCGGCTGTGTTTCGGCGGTGCAGTACACATTGAGCGGCGGACGCAGGTCGCGCAAATTCGCGCTGCGGCGCTTGCCGTAAATTTCAGAAAAAACCATCAATTCCGCGTGATGGTCAATGTGCCCGTGCGTAATAAAAATCGTGAGCGGCTGGTCCCAAAACGCGTCGTCGCAAAAATCCGCAATGGCTTCCAACGTGCCAAGCCCGCAGTCAATCAAAATATTTTGCTTGACCTGTCCATTTTCGATATGCGATAACAAACCGGAAACATGTCCGCCGCGCATTTGTCCAATGCGCCGCTTTTCGGTCCAGTACGCGTAATCTTTGTTCAGTTGCGTGTAAATGACTTGGCTGCTCATGAGAGATTTCCGTACTTGCGCGCGAGTTCCAACACGTGCGCGTATGCGCGCACAAGACGCGCGGGCGGAATGTCGGGTTGAACAAAATGTCCGGTGTTGAAAATGAATCCACCGCCGGGCGCATAGATTTCAAAACGCTTTGTGATATATTCGTCGAGTTCGTCCCCGTCGTACGCGAGCAATCCGTCAATCACGTCGAGCGAGCCGTACACTACAAGTTTGTTGCCGTATTTGTCTTTGATAGTGCGCGGGTCCATGCCCGCGCTTTCTTGCACGGGATGCATGGACGCGTAACCCATTTCCACGATGTCGTCCATGATGTGCATGATATGTCCGTCGCTGTGCAAATTCACGGGGACGCCGCGCGCGTTTGCATGCTGCACCACGCGCATCGCATACGGCTTGACCATCTCGCGCCACATGGCGGGCGCGAACAACATGCGCTTATTGCTGCCCCAATCGTCCGAAAGCGTAATCACGTCAACGCCCGCGTCAACACATGCATCCACCTGTCCGCACAACCAATCCGCGTAACGGTCGAACCACGCTTTCATCAATTCGGGTTCCATGCCGAGATACATCCAGCAGTTTTCGATGCCGAGAAACGCGCTCGTGCCTTCGACAATGCCCCAGATGTGTGCGAGGATTGCGCGGCGGTCGCCGTATTGACTCACCGCTTGCTGCACATTCATCCCCGCAAAATCTTCGGTCCACCCGTCGTACGTCAACCAAAAGGGGTCGCGCGGGTCGCGCAATTCGATGTCCGCCAATTGCGAGACATCAATTTTTTCTCCGAGTTGATTGGGCCACGGCACAAAGCTGACTGCAATATCAATGCCAAACTCGTCCCAAAATTTGTCGCGCGCGCCCCACTCACTTGCAAGTTTGCGGACAAAATCTTTTTGGTACAACCAACAATCAATCGGCGTGCGGTCGGTTGGTTGATGACGCAGTGTGGCGAGAACACGTTGTTTGGAATTCATAGTGATTTGAGACTGGAGATTGGAGACTGGAGACTATCACTCCTCAAACTCCAGTCGCTAGTCTCCAGTCTCTTTTAGGTTCAACAGCCCGTCCCACGTTTGCATGTCCAGCCCCGCGACGTATCCGCTGTGCCACGTTTCAAAATACACTTGGTCCCACAGCGGCACGGTCATAACCAAATCGTGCGACAGTTGTTTTAGAATTTCCGCGTACGCGTGTTCCATCAGACGATAGCCCGAGGATTCCGAACCGCGAAATTTCGGATGCGGGGGAATGATGCCGTCTTGCACCATCACCGCGTCAAACACATCCGACATTTCGTCCAAAATTTCGAGTTTGCGCGTCCACGGCGTTTCGAGTTTCGCCGCCTCGCTGACGAGCGGCTCCAGTAATTTCGACATGCGCGGCAATTTTTTGAAAAACGCGAACGTCCATTTGTCGTACGGAAAGTATTGCTTGTCGAGCAGAAACGACATTTGCACACCGAGCCGCAGCGCGCGCGTGAACGTGATGTTGCAGTAATAATCATTGCCGCGCAGAATCGCGCGTTTCAACGCGTACGCGCCCATGCCCGAATAATAACGCGCCCAATGCGCGATGCGGCGCAGGCGCACGGGTTCGGGATAATATGCGTTCAACGTGTCGCGCACCGCCGAAAATTTGCCGAGCGGGTCATGCCACACTTCGCCGCCAATGACGTGCGTAATATCTTCTTCGGGAATGTTCAGCCATTCGACATTGGTTTCCGGCGGACGCGCAATCCCAATCGTGCGCAATAAAAATCCTTCCAGCGAACCGAGTTCCAAACCAAACGTGTTGGCAAATCCTTGCTGTAACGCATGCCCGCGCCACACGGACGGAATCCGCGAACCGACGCGCTGTAAAATCTCCGAATGTCGCGCGTCGTAGAGCGCGTCGGGCATTAACGCGTTGATGCGAATGCCCCAATTGTGGTCGCGCGAAAATTCATCGTCCATGCGCAGC
>CAZXYP010000411.1:0-4639 GCA_964644955.1 uncultured Anaerolineales bacterium
GACCAACAAAACCCTGCCCGTCGGACTTGCCGCGCTGCAAGGCATGTTCGCTTCGGATTTGCGCGCGACCGCCGCGGGCATTGTCATGACGATTATTCCGATTTTGATTTTGTTTATCCTGCTCCAGCGTCAATTCGTGCGCGGTCTGACCGGCGCGGTCAAAGGATAAATTATCATTGCCGAATCGAAACGCCGCGTGTGACACGCGGCGTTTTTTTAACTCGTGTACGTTTGCAATTGTCCTTGTTTGCGGCGCACCATATCCAGACCGCGCGCTGCGGCGTGATATTTTATTTTTTCCTCGTCCAGCGTTGTCAATTCGCCCTTGCGCAAAATCACCGCACCGTCCACAATCACATAATTCACATCGCCCGCACGCGCGGCGTGCAGTACATTCGCGGCGAGGTCGTGACGCGGCACGAGATGCGGCTTGTCCATGTCGAGCAAAATCAAATCCGCGTCCGCGCCGACTTGCATCACGCCGCTGTTGTTGAAACCCATCGCCAACGCGCCGTGCCGCGAGGCAATGTCCAGCGTTTGCGCGGACGGTAAAACGGTTGCATCGCCCGTGTCATGTTTTTGCAATAACGCCGCGAGCCGCGCCACTTCCAACATGTCCAAATCATTGTTGGACGCCGCGCCATCGGTACCGAGCGCTACATGCACGCCCGCGCGCATCAACTCTACAATGCGCGTGGTTTTCATCGCAAGTTTGAGATGCGTTTTGGGACACGCCGCGACGCTGACCCGTTTCGCGCGCAAAATTTCAATATCGTCGTCGTTCACATATATGGCGTGCGCGGCGATGGACGGCTGGTCGAATATTCCCAAGTCATTCAAATACGCGACCGGCGATTTGCCGAATTTTTTGTACGAATTCTCGACCTGTTCCGGCGATTCGCTGACGTGAATGTGACAACCGACGCCGAGTTTGCGCGCGACGTGCGCGGCATTTTCCAGCGACGGCGTGTTGCCAATGTACGGCGAGTGCGGACCGAGCATCGTCTTGATGCGCCCGCCCGCGCTGTCCTGAAATTCCGCGACAAAATCGCTTGTCAGTTCCAACGTCGTCGGACCCATTTCCGGCGCGAAATCGGAACCGAACACACACCACGCGAGCAGCGCTTTCATACCGGATTCCTGCACCACGCGCGCGACTTGCGGCATCCAAAAATAATGGTCGGCGAACGCGACCGTCCCCGAGCGAATCATTTCACACGCCGCAAGCGCCGCGCCCCAATACACATCCTCTTCTTGCAGCGCCGACTCGGTGCGCCAAATGCCTTCGTTGAACCAGCGGTCGAGCGGCAAATCTTCGGCGGAACCGCGCAGCAGTGTCATTGCCGCGTGAACGTGCGCGTTAAAAAAACCGGGCAGCGCGACGTGATTCTTGGCGCTGATGATTTCATCAGGCACAAAATCGCGCGGCGTTTCCCCGAGCGCGACGATTTTTTTGTTTTCAATCGCAATAGACGCCGCGCGCAAAACGCGCGGCGGGTCGTGCGGCGCGAGAATATCGGCGTGGGTGATGAGCAATTTGGTCATGGCTTTGTGATTATATCAAAACTGAAAAAAAAAGATGCGGCATCCTTTTGTAGAATGTCGCATCTTTTTTTGCATGATTCGCTGTTATGTTGCGTCCGCTTCCCCTGCCGCTTCGGGCGTGCGCGCGCCCATTTCGCGGTCGAGCAGCAGCAGCGCGGTCGCATTGTCGCCCGCCATCCGCAATTGGTCCACAATCAATTTTGCGTTCTTTTCTTCCTCGACCTGTTCGCTGATAAACCACTGCAGCAGCACGATGGTCGGATAATCGTTTTCCTTGACCGCCAACACATAGAGGTTATTGATCATGGCGGTCACTTTTTGTTCGTGCGCGTACGAATTTTCAAACACGCCGAGCGGCGACTTCCATTCCGCCGGCGGCGTATCGAAACCGTACACCAGCGCGCGCCCGTCGCGGTCGTTGATGAAATCAAAAATTTTCAGCCCGTGCGTCAATTCTTCCTGATACTGCACGCGCATCCATTTCGCAAAGCCGGGCAGGGCTTGTGACTCAAACCATGACGACATGGCGAGATACACATGCGCGGAATAAAATTCATTTTTGACTTGCTCGTTCAGTGCGTCTTGCAAAGATTGGGAAAGCATTGTGAAACTCCTTGTTAATTTCGAATTTCGAATTTCGAATCGTTTGTATCGTCGCGGGAATGACCCGCAGCGCCTCATCTACTTCGTGCGCGGTATTTTCGCGTCCCAACGTAATACGCAGGGCACCGCGCGCCGCATCCGGCACATAGCCCATCGCGGCGAGAACATGCGACGGTTCGGGCGAACCGGCAGTGCAGGCGGAACCCGTTGACACGGCAACACCCGCGAGGTCGAGCGCAAACACCATTTCGTCGCCCACCGCGTCCGGAATGACGAAACTGCCGTGTCCGGGCAAACGTTCCGTCGGGTGACCTGTCAGCTCTGCGCCCGGAATCGCTTCGAGCAATTCTTCCACCAAACGCTCGCGCATTTTTCTTAAGGTTGCGTTATTGTTGTCGCGTTCGCTCTGCGCGATTTCCAATGCGCGCGCGAATCCGACAAGGTACGGCACATTCTCGGTCCCCGCGCGCCGCCCGCGTTCTTGATTGCCGCCCGTTTGCGTCGCCAACAGTTTCGTGCCGTTCCGCACATACAGCACGCCGACGCCTTTCGGCCCGTGAAACTTGTGCGCGCCAAGCGACATCAAATCCACCTGCAGCGCGTCAACGTTCAACGGCAAGTACCCGCCCGCCTGCACCGCGTCGGTGTGAAACGGAATACCGCGCGCGCGCGCAATTTTTCCGATTTCGGCGATGGGTTCAATCGTGCCGATTTCGTTGTTGGCATACATGACGCTGATGAGAATCGTGCGGTCATTGATGGCGCGCGCCACCTCGTCGGGATTGACGACGCCGTGACGATTCACCGGCACGTACGTGATTTCAAAACCGAATTCGCGTTCGAGCTGCTCGCACGTCCGCAGAATCGCATGATGTTCGATGGGCGTCGTAATCATGTTGGGGCGTCCCGCGTGTTCGCCCGATTCGCGCATCCGTTGACGCGCCGCCATTGCCACGCCGCGCAGCGCGAGGTTGTTGGCTTCGGTCCCGTTGCCGGTAAAAATAATTTCGCGCGTCTGCGCGCCGAGAATGTCCGCCACCGTTTGCCGCGCGTCGTCCACCGCCGCGAGCGCCTGTTGTCCGTACCGATGCAGGGACGAGGGATTGCCAAACAGTTCGGTAAAGTACGGCAGCATTGCATCGCGCACGCGCGGGTCAACGGGGGTGGTAGCGGAATGGTCGAGGTAAATCATTTCAGATTGCGCACTGCAAACAAAAGGCGCGGGATTGACGAAATGCGAATAGCGACTTGCCCGCGGTTTGCGTTACGTGAGCAGAGTCATTATAGCGCGGGGAATAGCGGTGGTCAAAGGCAAGTCAAAAAAATAAAATCACGGAGCGAAAGAACAAAACGAAAAATTTCTCATGCGTTGGTCTTTACGCTCGCGATCCATTTATCGCAACGTTTCCAGCAGCCGCAACGATTCCGCCACAATGCCCAAGCCAAGCACTGTTACAACGAGCGCGCTGCCTATCGGAATCAATCGCCAATAGCGATTTTGCGATACATCGCCGCGCGCGAATCGCCCGGCGAATTTTCCCGCATACAGGAAAAGAATCCCTATCGCCGTCAATACGCCCGCCAAGCCCAAACTGAACGCCACAATCAGCACCAAGCCAAACGCGACGCGTCCCAACGCAATTGCGCTCAACATCATGACAAGCGCGGAAGGACAGGGCAGCAATCCGCCCGATACGCCCATCGAGAACAAGCTCTTCCACGTCAAGCGCTCGTCGGACAACAACGGCGCGAGATGCAATCGCGCGTGTTCCGCTTCTTGGTCCGCATTCGCGAATTCGTGCGTGTGTTCATGCGTATGCGCGTGCGCGTGCGGGTGACCGTGCGCGTGCGGGTGACCGTGCGCGTGCGAATGACCGTGTGAATGTGCAGGCGCTTTTGCGCGCATCATCCGTATGCGTTCCCCAAACAAACGCGCGCCCAACGTCGCGACGAGCGCGCCGGAAAGCACGCCAAGCCACGGGTACAAATGTTCCGGCAAAATATAACGCGCGGCAAACAACGTCACCAAACCCAACGCGTACACGCCAAGCGTATGCGTTGCGGTCACAATCAATCCCAAAATCAATGCATGTTTCGCCGTGCCGCGCGAGCCAACCAAATACGCGCCCACAATCGCTTTGCCGTGCCCCGGCTCAAACGCGTGCAGCCCACCAAGAACCAGCGCCGCGAACAGCGACGCGGCAATCACCGACAACGACAATTCTTGTTTTGTCGCCGCAAGCGCAGCAAAATCGTTCAGCGTGCGGTCAAACGTAAACGCGCGCGGCGCTAACGTTTGCGGGGCATCGCTCATGATGGCGTTCGCCGCGCCCAACGCCACGGTCAACGTTGCCGCGCGTTCATCAAGCGGATTCGTGAGCTGGGTTTGCGGATACGCGCGAAGTTCATTGCTCACGTCTTGCGCAGCTACATTGCTTTGCGTAATTGAAATGCTCTCTTTGGCTTGCGCAACAATTTCGCGCCAACCGAG
>CAZXYP010000412.1:0-4636 GCA_964644955.1 uncultured Anaerolineales bacterium
GCGCCGTCAATTCGGGAAAGGCGAGGGACGCCGTCGGTTTGGGCGCGGAAAAATAATTCATCATGCGCTGCGCGATGGCAGGGGAAAAAATCGCGCCGCCCTCGGCAGCCGTGCGAATGGCGTTGATGATTTGTTCATGGTTCGCGCCTTTGAGCAAATAGCCGCGTGCGCCTGCCTGCATTGCCGCAAACACCGAATCATCATCCTCGAACATGGTCAAAATCAAAATTGCGATGTGCGGGCTGGTTTGGTGAATTTGGCGCGTCGCCTCAATGCCATTGAGCCCCGGCATTTGAATATCCATCAAAATCACGTCGGGCTGTAACGTTTCGGCTTGCGCGCGCGCTTCATGTCCTGATTCCGCTTCACCGACAACCTGCATATCGTCGAGCGAATTGAGCAGCGCGCGAATGCCGTGCCGAAACATCGGGTGGTCATCGGCGACGAGAACGCTGATTTTGTCCATCGTTACTCCTTTGGCAACGGCAAACGCGCCACGACGCGTGTGCCGCCCGGCGCATTCAGTCCAATCCTACACGTTCCGCCCAATTCTTCCGCGCGTTCGCGCATGGAATTCAAGCCAATGCCCGCGTGACGGTCCGGGGCAATGCCGATGCCGTCATCGGTGATTTCGAGATGCAGCGCGTCCGTAAGCCACAATCGCACGACACACGATGTCGCGCGCGCGTGTCGCACAACATTCGTCATCGCTTCGAGCGCAATGCGGTAAGCGACCACTTCAATCGCGGCAGGCAAGGGCGGCAGCGGTTCGGACACCTCGACGGAAATGTTCAACCCCTCGACTTGGCTTGTACGCGCGGCGTGTTGACGGAGGGCGGATACCAAACCCAAATCGTCCAGGGCAGGCGGGCGCAGTTCATACACCAAGCGGCGCACATCCGTAATCGCCGTTTGCATTTGGGTTTGCAAATCGTTGATGAGGTGATTCGCCGCGTCGGGATTTTTCCGCATGAGATTGCGTAATGCTTCAAGCTGCAGCGTGATACTCGCCAGCGAGGGTCCCAGCCCGTCGTGTAAATCGCGGCGCAAGCGTCTGCGCTCTTCTTCCCGCGTCGTCACGATGCGTTCGCGCGATTTTTGTAAATCGGCGGTGAGCCGCACCGCGTGCGCGGCGACGCCTGCTGCGCGTGCGAAATCAGTGAGCAAACGCATATCGGTTGCGCTAAAGGACTCATCACGCGAACGCGGCGCGAGAATCATTTTGCCAATTGTTTCGCGCTGATACGTCAAAGGCAATTCCAGAATATGTATCTCGTTCGCCGCCACATCGCGATTCCCGTACTCGGACGCAATTTCAAATTGTTCACTTTGTTTGAGCGCAATCGCGGCGTAAGGCAATTTCATCGTTTGGGCGATGACTTCAACAATCGCGGGCAGCACGGCGGGGGGAGCGAGTGTCATTTCCAGACGCTGTGAGAATTTTGAAAGCGCGTGATACGGGTCATCCCGTTCACCGTACATCAGGCGATTGACCGCGCGCTGCAAACGCTCGCGTAAGGGTTGAACGAGAATGGCGACCAAACCCGTCGCAATTAACGAAATCGCAAGGTTGCCGATTTGATGAAACATGGTGGCAAGCAAACCGACGACGAACACGTACAGGGCGATGATAATGAATGAAAGCGCGCCATAAACCAGCGTGCGATTCACAATGGGGTCTGAATCCCACAATCGCGAACGCAGCATCGAGATGCCAATCGCGAGGGGAAAGAGGACGAACGCCAGAGACCCCACGCGGACGAGAAATGTTTCGTACAAGAATCGCGACGCGCCAAATTCACGATACGCGGGATTTAGCACAAAAGGCAAAGGAACCGCCATAAAGACCACAAGCGCGGCTACGATGCCCAAAACCGCCCAGCGCGTTTGTTGGCGTTGCATGGGTGTAGAAACCCTGCGATACCGATAGACCTGCGCGTAAATCCAAGTTGAGACGGCGATGGCGCCAATGAGATAGCGAAATTCAGTCGGCAGTTCGTTCAAACCAAAGGGCATGATTAAAAGTTGTGAAGGTTGTTTCTCAAGTTCGTTATTCGGCATGGTGAAAATTGTCAGCATAATGCTCAAGAACCAGAGCGTCCAAAAAATCGCCAAGCCGAGTGTCCAGCGTGGAACGAATCTGCCGTCAGGAAAGAGATAGCAAAAATTGATTAGCCCGACTGCGGCGATGGCATAAACGATTTGAACGGGCAAATACCATTCGGGATAATAAAAGGCGAGCGTCCACAACGGCGAAGGGATGATGACGCCAAGCGCAACGAACAGAAAAGCGACGAACCACGCGATACGTTCATTCGCTTTACGCCACAATATCAGCGCGGCGACCGCGTAAAAGGCGCACACAATCATCAGGTCAATCACAAACGGCAAGAGCTGTGCTGCCTCGCGAGTGAATCCGCCCAACCAATCTTGATTCACGAACGCCACATTCGCCTGATGTTCGCGGTACGCGATGGGCAGCGCGAGAATAAACAATCCCGCACCGGCGAACGCGAACACCAGCCATGCGATTCGCAAGAGAACAAGCCGGTGTTCGCGTGCCGTTGTTTGGTTCGTTCCGGCAACAGTACGCACATTCATCCTTGACATTCGGCGCGATTCGTCAACCATTTCTGCGCGGTGTGTATCACGGGGTCGTTGTATTTGAAACGCGTCCAATCGGTCGCGACAGTTTCATCGGGCGTGAACGGTTGGTCAAACACTTGCCCGTTGCGATCCACCGTTCTGCCGCCTTCCAAATAGATGAACGCTCCGTCGGATAATTCGTGGTGTACCACAAAGGAAGCGGTGTTCGGCGCAGTGGTTCCAAAAACGCGCGTGTTCGGCTGCGCGCGCAGGGCAATCGCCATCATCTGTCCGGCAAACACGGTCATTTCACTTGTGAGAATTGCGAGCGGTTGATTTGCGTCGCGCAGTTTGTAATTGCGCGTTTGAAACCAAACCTGGTCATCTTGGCGCACAACGCCGTCGCGATACGTCCACGCCTTGCTCCACTCTTGAGCCGGACCCTGAAATTTCGCAATTTCACCTTCCTTCAAGAACGGACCTGCCGCAGCGGTCATGCCCCAAACATTCCCGCCATAGCCGTTTCGCAAATCCACAATCCAGCCGCAAACGCCTTGTTCATCAATTTGCTTGATGAGTTCTTGCGCCTGCACGGGATAATCGCGATTGTTTGCTCCCATCGGCAATTCGATGTAACCGATGTTGGTTTGGTCAACCGCAAGGCGTTTCCCTTCGGGCAATGGTTCGCCATTCGCAGAACCGGGTCCGACGATAAAAGTCAGTGGCTCGGGCAAGCCGACGCGTTCAACGATGAGAGTGATGCGTTCCTCCGGCGCGAGCAGGGTCGTATCGAGGGCCTGGAAAAATTCTCGACTCGTATAGGGATGTCCATTGCCCAGCGGCTGCCCGTTGACAGATATGATGTGGTCGCCCACTTGGAGTTCGTGTTGATATGGAGACCCGTCCCAAATTTTGGTGACGAATCCTTCGGGCGTGAGATTCAGTCCAAACGTCTTGAACTCGCCGCTTGAATTGCGCTTGGCTTGTGCGGGCGACACGAACAAATTGTAACCGGAAAGAGGCAATTGCGAAATGACCCAACGAAGCGCGTCGTGCGTGTCGGCAACCGACTGCGCGTTTTGCGCGCGCCGGGCTGCCTCTGTTTTCAATGCGGCAAGGTCCAGAGTGTTGCGATAGATGGAATTTTTGTAAATCCACTCCACTGCATTATCGAGATATGTCTGAGGCGAGACCGGTGCCTCGGTGACACTGCACGCGGCGAGTAGAATCCCACACGCCGCGAGAAAAAGTGAAAACAGACCTTTCATTTTGATTTCCTCCTGCAATTTGAATCCTGCTCGATTCTATGTTTTCACCTGTCCCCTTGTCATCGGCAATTGTCCCGATGGGTTCGGGAAATTTGCGCGGCAGCGCGCAGGACAATGGGCGCGGCTTGCGGAAAAAAAAATTGGCGAACCCGGGTTCGCCAATTTCAGTGATGGGATGTGGAAACGTTTTCACGGCGAAAAGCGCAACTGATAACAGTGCCCGCGCGCGTACTCTTTCTTTTCACCGTTCGCTTTGCCGACGCCTGCAATATGCGCGGTGTAGGTATAGTTGCCCGGCGGCATGCGGATAATGTACCATTTCCCGTCGCCCGGCACATCGTAATCGTGCGTGCCCCATTCCCCGCCGCCAATCGTAAATCGCATCGTCGTGCCGCTGTAATTGTTGCTGATGTACAAAATCGCTTCGTTCGCGCCCGCGGGACATGCGGCTTCGGTAGGACGCCGTGTTGGCGCGCGCGTTGGCGGCACGGATGTCGGCTGCGGCGTCGCCGTGACGACGATGATGAACGGCGTTTGTGTCGGCTGTGGCGCGTTTGTCGGCGCGACGGCGGCAGTGGTCGGTGTTACGTCAAAATTAAAGACAGGGAAATCGCTTCCTGCAGTGGTTGGCGTGACGACTGGCTCTGTTGCACGCGGCTGCGGTATGTCAAGCGGCGATAGAATTTCCGAAATTTTCAAATCGTCAAAGAGGACGGTTTGGTTCGGCTCGTCAGGCTCGGTAAAGAGCGCGACACGTCCCATTTTGAGATTCGGATCGCGGA
>CAZXYP010000413.1:0-4634 GCA_964644955.1 uncultured Anaerolineales bacterium
TTAAGGTTCCCTCACGTCCCTTGCTCTGCACCGCGTTAAAGCCGATGGGCATGTCCGTCGCGCAGCTCGCCGACCTCGCGTATCAACTCGCGCTTGGCGGTATTGACCTTATCAAAGACGACCACGGGCTCGCCGACCAAAAATTCGCGCCGTATGCGGAACGCGTCGTCGCGTGCGCGCAAGCGGTCGCGCGCGCGAATGCCGAAACGGGCGGTCACAGTGTGTATGCGCCCAACATTACCGCGCCCGCGCCATGGGTGACGGAGCGCGCGTTGTTTGCCAAACAAAACGGCGCGGGCGCGCTGCTGATTTGTCCCGGCATCACGGGCTTGGATGCAATGCGCGCCGTTGCCGACGATGACTTCATTGGCTTGCCGCTGTTGAGTCATCCCGCGCTGCAAGGCAGTTATCTCGCCGACCGCACGAGCGGGATTTCGCATTTTTGTCTGTTTGGACAATTGAATCGGCTCGCGGGCGCGGACGCCGCGATTTTTCCGAACGCCGGCGGACGTTTCTTTTTTACCGCTGACGACTGCCGCGCGTTGAGCGCGGGCTGCGAAACCGAAATGGAAAACATTGCGCCGATTTTTCCTGCGCCTGCGGGCGGTATGAGTTTGGAACGTGTGCCGGAGATGCGCGCCATGTACGGACGCGAGATCATGTTTCTTATCGGCGGCGGCTTGCGTTCCCATTCGCCCGACCTTGTCGCGAATTGCAGATACTTTCGCGAACTTGCGGAAACAGTTTAACCGCGAAGCTGCGCGAATATCATTCCGAACAATGTGCGGAATCGCGGTTGTTCGAATTCGCAATCCTTCGCGTTTTCAATGCCTTGCAAACACTCAACGTCTCTGACGCAACCGAATGGCGCAACGCGTTGTTGTCCATCCCTTACGCGCATGTTCTGCAATCGTGGGCATGGGGCGAAATCAAAGCGCGACACGGGTGGACGCCGACGCGCGTTTTGTTTCTGGAAAACGACGCGCCCGCCGCCGCGGCGCAAATTCTTTATCGTCCCCTGCCGCGCACGTCGTTTGGCGTGTTGTATGTTCCCAAAGGTCCGGCGCTCGATTTTGAAAATGCCGAGTTGTTTGCGCGCGTTTTGGCAGAGCTTGAACGCATGGCGCGACAACAGCGCGCCATCTTTATCAAAATTGATCCTGATGTGCGCGCAACCCAAAACGCGGCGCAGATTTTGCAGCCGCGCGCATGGCGCGTATCCGACGAACAAATTCAATTTCACAATACCGTCACGTTGGATTTGACGCGCGGTGAACGAGAAATCCTCGCGGCAATGAAACCAAAATGGCGCTACAACATTCGGCTCGCAGAAAAGAAAGGCGTGAGAGTCGAGAAACCGGAGATTGGAGACTGGCGATTGTTTTACGACTTGTACGCCGAGACCGGCGCGCGCGATGGCTTTTTGATTCGGTCGTTCGAGTATTATCGCGATGTGTGGACAACCATGTCCGACGCGGGGCAGGCAAAACTTTTTCTTGCGCGGGTGAATGACGAAACGATTGCGGGCATCATATTGTTTTTGTTTGGCAAACGCGCGTGGTATTTTTACGGCGCGTCGCGCAGCGCGCAGCGTGAGTTAATGCCGAATCACTTGCTGCAGTGGGAAGCAATGCGTTGGGCAAAAGCGCAGGGCTGCGCCGAATACGATTTTTGGGGCGCGCCCGATACTTTGGAGGAATCCGCGCCCATGTTTGGCGTCTATAAATTCAAAATGGGATTCGGCGGCGAATTTGTGGAACGGATTTCCGCGCATGATTTTGTGGTGAACCGCGCGTTGTATTGGCTGTACGCGGTGGCGCGACCGAGATATTTGGCGCGGTTGCGGAAACAAGCAGAGACCGGAGACTAGAGATTTGTATCCAAAGCATTGAGCATTGAGCATTGAGCATTAAGCGATATGCATTGAACATTCGTTGTTCGTTATTCACTCTGCGCTCAGCGCTCGCCGCACAAACGCCACTGCCTCGCGCAACTTTGTTTCCACCCGCCACGGCGTCAATGCATTCACGACGAGCGGCGAAAGTTCATACGTAATCACGCCTTGATAATTCCGCAATTGCAGTTCGCGCAAAAACGCGGGTAACGGCAAAAGCCCGGTGCCGGGAAATTGGTGCTGGCGAAAATAGCTGTGCAGGCGCGGTTGACTGCGTATCCAATGCGGCACCTCGCGCAGGTCGGACAAATGCACGTTCGCCACACGTCCGTCAAACCACCGGAACGAATCGAGTAAATCCAATTCGCATGTGCCAATGTGAGCCGTGTCGAGTGTCATGGCGAGATTGTGCTTGTCGGCAAATTCGCGCAGCTCGGGCAGCGCGCGCAAAATATAACCATCGTCGCGTCCTGAAAATTTCGCGCCGTTCTCCAAACCAAGTTTTAGCCCGCTGCCGTTAATCGAATTGCGCGCGTCCACCACTTTGTTCACAAACGCTTTGCCCACCTCGTCGCCATACGCCCGCGCGCGCGGCGTATGCACCACCATCAATTGCGCGCCCACGCCTTCGGTCAATGCCACGGCCTTTTCCATTATCGGCGCATACGAATCGTTGATGGCGCTCCAGCCGGGATAACTGTAAAGGGGGGGGTGTACGGTGAGGACGGGGAGTTGAAATTCCCGCGCAAGTTTTTTGATATAGTCTGCCCCGCGCCATTCCACCTCGGGACTGATGACCAACTCTACCCCGTCAAAGCCCGCGCGTTTTGCCAAGCCAAACGTCCAACGTAACGGATAAAGATATAACGAGCCCGTTGACAATGATATTTTCACTCCCACTGCTCCACTTCTTGAATGTCCAGCGCCGCACCTGCCCGCAATAATTTCTCGCCCAACGCTTCATCTACGAGGCGCACACTTTCCGGTTCCAGCCACCATTGAAATGATTTCACGCGCAAAGCGGGATGATTGGATTGCACGAGCGCGGCGGCGGATTGGATGGACGGTTGATTGCCGCCGTGTCCGTTCACAATCCGCACGCGACGAAACCCGTGCCGATACAGCAATCAGTCTCCGGTCTGCAGTCCCTCTTTCCGATAGAGTTGATGCCGCGCAATATATTCCGCCACCGCGCGCGGAACCATGTCGTCAATCGGTTCGCCGCGTGCCGCGCGTGTGCGGATTTCGCTGGCGGAAACATGAATTTCGGGCGCGTGGATAAATACGACCGCGCGTTTCACGCCGGGGATTTTTTCTTCGAGCGCGTTCAGGTCCGCAAAATAACCGGGACGTTTCAAGACCGCGAGTTTGCACAGTTTCACAATGTCGCGCGGCTGACGCCACGTCGGAAAATTTTGCAGCGAGTCCATGCCCATGAGAAAAAAAATTTCCGTGCGCGGCGGCAGGTCGTGATGCAATTGCCGCAGGGTGTCCACCGTGTACGATGGTCCCGCGCGTTCCGCTTCGAGCAATGACATCACAAAGGCGGGCTTGCCGCGCAGAGCGCGTTCCAACATGGCGACGCGCGTGTTGAGCGGGCTTGTAAGGTCATCCAATTTATGCGGCGGTTGTTTCGCGGGCATGAATACAACTTGCGCCAAACGCAATTGGCGCAGCGCCGCGTCCGCCAGCATCAAATGACCGTTGTGCGGCGGGTCAAACGTGCCGCCGAGAATTCCGATTTTCATGCCGGATTGTTTTCCACTGCCGCCGGAACAGGGGTGCTTGCCTTTGGGCGAAAATACAGAATGATGAAAAAACTCAATGGCAGCGTCAACGTGATGGCGACTTCCGTCCACACCGGACCGACAAGACGCGCCAACACGACTGCGACAAAATCCACGAGCGCGTGCAGCACAATCGCAAGCCACAGCCATTTCAGCGAACCCTGCACAAAAACTTGCAAGACGAGGATGGACATGGCGATTTGGAAAAAAATTGTCACAAAGCGTTCATACGCGCCCAAGAGCGGCATCCACCAAGCCATCGCGGCGATTTGTTGACGCGCGATTTCGATTTGCGCGAGTTGGTCGGGCGGCAAATTCATTTGTGAAAAATCCATAGTGCTGAGGGCAATGATATTTATCAAACCCAGCAATGCCAGCCCGCCGACGAGTAACATGGATTCCAAGCCGCCGTGTCCCGCGCCGTACATTAAACCTTTTTCCCACGTAAAATCTTTTTTGATGAGAAAACGATAGCCGAGCCAACGCCCGCCTTCTTCAAAAACTCCCGCCGTGAGCGCCAACACCCCGAGCCAAACATACAAAAAAATCTCCGAACCCTGCAATTGTTCGCGCAGCAAAAATTGCGCGCCCTGCACCAACGGAATACGCACCAGCATTTGCGTCACAAGAAACACCAGCGCGCCGTACAGAAAAAATCGCCACGCGACGCGATAGCGCCGCCAAATCAAAAACGCGACGAACAGCGGAAACAAAATGTCGAATGTTATTGCGGCAGTGAATGTGGCGAGCAGCGCGTTATTCATATGTGAGTTTTTCCGATGCAATCAAGAGACGAGGGATCAAAACATCTCTACACAATGCCTTCGCCCCATTCTACTTCGATATTGCCAATGCGGACGTAATCGCCTTCCTCAATGCCTGCCGCGCGCAATGCCGCATTCACGCCCATCGCCTGCAAGCGGACGGCTTCCTGCACAACCGATTCCATCGGG
>CAZXYP010000414.1:0-4578 GCA_964644955.1 uncultured Anaerolineales bacterium
GTTGCTGCAAATTCTATTTGCCCGAAAACTTGCCCCCAATGTGAATTGCACCCTTTGGAAAATTAGGGCAAGCGCATTTAAATTCGCGCTGTTTCCGTGAAATAGATTTATGTAGTTAAGAAGAAAAACACTCTGACTGGCCCAATCGCCGAGCGATTTGAGTCCCTTTCAGATTGTGCTTTCTCCGATACACTTTATCGGATTTGCCGGCAAGCGCGAATCAACCGTCAAAATAGCATTCTCCAAAACCTTCCGCCGACATTCTCTCCAATGCGATGCCGCAGAAAAATATATCAGCTGAACGCATGGTTGCGGCAGCGCGCCTACCAGGTGACAGGTCTATCAAAGCGGAACCAGTCCGTTCCTGATCGCAAAACGCACCAGCGAGGCGATGTCATGAATCTCCAGCTTGGTCATGATTCGACTGCGATAGGTTTCGACGCTCTTGGGGGATAGGGCAATCAGTTCGGCAATCTCATGGGTGGACCTGCCTTCGGCTATGAGCTGCAAAACTTCGCGTTCCCGCTGACTGAGCGCGCTGAGCGGATTCCGGTATGGGTGGGTTTGCACGACATGACTTATCAACGCATCTGCGACTTGAGGGCTGAGGTAGCGTGTGCGTGCATGGACGGCGCGAACCGCCGCGACGACTTCGCGTGACGCGGATTCCTTGAGCACAAAACCCAAGGCACCTGCATCCAACGCTCGCAAAACATATTCCGGGTTGGAGTGCATAGAAAGTATTACAATCTGGACATTGGGCGCGAGCTGCCGCAACTCAGGAATTGCATCAATACCGTTCAACTGCGGCATCGTGATATCCATGACTACAACATCGGGAACTTGTTTTTGTGTTTGCTGAATCGCTTCTATCCCATTTGATGCCTCTCCCACGATACGGATTTCGGGCGAGGACTCGAGACTGAGGCGCAACCCTTCCCGCACCATTTCATGGTCATCCACGAGTAAAACAGTAATCATGATTCATTTGCTCACTTGAACCGTAACTTGCGTGCCGCGTCCCGGTTGGCATTCGACCCACAGATTGCCGCCGATGGCTTCTGCGCGTTCACGCATGTCCACCAGACCCACCCCGTGCTTGGTGCTGTCCCGGCGCATTTGCGGAAAGTCAAAGCCGACTCCATCGTCAATTATACTCAAGCTAACAAGATGCTCTTGTACCTGCAAGACCACGAATACATTTCTGGCATGAGCATGTTTGGCAACATTGGTCAGAGCTTCTTGCGTGATGCGAAACAACGCCGTTTCGATAGATTGCGGCAGGCGCGGACAATCTTCATCCGCCCGGATAAAGACCGGGATCTCGGCGCGTCTCGAAAATTCCGCGCCATACCACCGCAATGCAGGCACCAAGCCCAAGTCGTCAAGAATGGAGGGGCGCAGCTCTGCCATCATGTTCCGGATGCGATGCACCGTCTCTTCCAACAATCGGTTTGAATCTTCCAGCCGCATTCGAAGTGTGTCCGGGGTGGCGGCGGGCAATTGATTTGCAATTACTTGCAGGTTCATGGCTAACGCCGTGAGATTTTGTCCCACCATGTCGTGCAAATCACGCGTCATCTGCCGTCGTTCCGCTTCTTTGACTTCGGTCTGCCGACGCGCGTACGCAGCCAAACGTTCGCGCGTTATTTTTGCTGTTTCCCGTAGTTGCGCCTGTTCCAGCGCAACCGCCAAAATGTCGGCGATTTGCTTTGCGACAGACACTTGAGCAGGTGAAAGCTTCAACGGCGCTGCGCTGCACCAGCTCAATCCGCCAATGCGCTTGTCCTTTCCCTGCAACGGCAGATTCAAGAATGAATGAACATCGTCTAGCTCGAATGCCCGGTGCAGAAACAGACTGACCATCGGATTGGCATATGCCAGATCCTCCGGAGGGAGCCCCTCTTGCCACATCGGAAGCGCCATCAGCTTTTCGAATTCTGCCAAAGGTAGGCATACGGATTGGGGTGCTGTTGCGCTGTCATCCATTTTCAAGACAAGCAGCTCGCGCCTTCGGGTATCCGGGAGAAAAACAAACGCATGAGAATATGGTACTAGTTCCGTACTTGGACCCAGAACTGCGTACACAATGGCGTCGGTCGTTTGTGCGTCAAGCAGCGCTTGATAGATTTCGTTCAAGACTTGCAGCTGCTTGACGCGCGAGCGTGTTCGGCTCGGAGTTTTCGTTTTCATTACTTTTATTATCCATTATCAGACCGCGTATGACAATGGTCGAATAGCACTAGCGCAGATTACGATATGCTTTAGGGGACAGCACTTTCGGGTTTCTGGAAACCCGAAAGTTCTTTTGCCCCGGACCCAGTGGAATCCGCTCCGATCCACGGTGGACAATCAAAGAAGCGAATGAAAGCTCTCAAAGTTTCCTGACAGACGGATGCTCTGTTCCGCTTTATTTTGTACACGCATCGTTGCCAAAACGCGATGCATCGGACTCCGACAGCACATCTTGGGAGGATTTCAATGAAAACAAACATAATCAAAATTGCCGTATTTGCGTTGGTGGTCTTGTTACTGTGCCTTGCCGATTCTGCCCCAATGAGCGCCGCTCCTGCCAACCTTACTTCCGCTCAACCCGAACCGCGTACGGAGAAACCGAATATCGCAGTCCTCCTCAATTTTGAGGCACACCAGACGCGCGCGGATTATGTGCGACTCACATGGGAAACGGGCAGTGAACCCAACCTTCTGGGTTTTAATGTGTACCGCAAACTGAAATCTTCGGAAACGTGGGTCAAGTTGAACGATCAATTAATCCCATCCCAAAATCCCGGGGGATTAACGGGAGCCGCGTACAAATTTCTTGACAAAGCAGTTCAGTTGCAAAAAACCTATCACTATCAGCTGGAGCTGGTCTCTACGTTTGGCTATTCGGAATGGAGTGACGTCATCAAGCTCCGTGTGCGATAGCGCGCAAAACAATGTCACCGGCAAAAGGAAAAGAGATGAAGCCAAGGCGACACGCAAAACAACCTACCGCAAGAACCCAGATCAAATCCACGGAAACCAGCTTCGCCCGGAAATCCAAGGACGAGCGTGAACCGGTCACTGCGCGGCTCGATCATGCGCCCGGTTTGGTCTATGCCGAAAATTTTGAATCGCGTTCCATTCCGGTCAATGACGCAGTGGCAAAGCAAATGGGTGCGGAAACGAGGGATGCGCTCATTGACAAGAGTGATTTTGATTCTTATCCGCCCAAAGTCGCCCAAAGATTTCGCGCGGATAAAGCGCGCCTGCCTGACGGCAACGAGCCGGTCATCGCACCGGAAAAAGAATACACCCCACGCCGCGGATACAGGGGACGGCGGGCAAAGACGAAATTGCAGCTGCGTAATGCGCAAGACGAAATCATCCGTCTCATCGGTTCTAGCAAAGGCATCAGCACCGAGCACGACCAGGAAATGCGCGGATGCAAGTTTTTCCGCGCGGCGGAACAAAGCCCGGTCTCGATCATGATCACAAATACCGAGGGCGTGATTGAATATGTGAATCCCCGGTTCTCGCAGGTGACCGGATATACAAGCGAAGAGATTGTCGGCAGAACACCGTATTTCATGGGCTCCTGGCTCAAGTCAGCAGACAGTGACTCTCATTTGTGGTGGACATTGCAAGCAGGACAGTCCTGGCATGGAGAATCCCATGACCGTAAAAAGAATGGCGAGTTGTTCTGGGCAGCCACTTCGATTTCCCCAATTCTCGCTGAAGATGGAACGATCTCCCACTATCTCAGCATCAGCGAGGACATTACGCAACAAAAACAAGCCGAAAAATTCTTGCGCCAGCAGAACGCGTATCTCGATGCGCTGCACGAGACCACAATCAGTTTACTCCGACATTTAGACCTGAATGATTTACTTCAAGAAATAATCCGACGCGCAGCCGACTTGGTTGGCACCACACACGGTTACATCTATGTCGCGAGGCCGGACCAAGATGAAATTAAAATGAGTGTCGGCATCGGCATCTTTGAGCAAATGGTCGGCACAACCGCGCATCTTGGCGTGGGGCTGACAGGCATTGTGTGGCAAACCGGTCAAGCGCTGGTGATTGAAGACTATCAATCATGGGAAGGGCATTTGAAAAAACCCGGCTTTGAACAGCTGCACAATGTGGTCGGTATCCCGATTCAATCGGGCAAGTACACGGTCGGCGTTTTTGGGTTGGCGCACAATGACCCGAACCAGCATTTTGGCAAAGTCGAGCTGGAGATCTTGACGCGGTTCGCAAATCTCGCGGCGGTCGCATTGGAAAATGCGCGTCTCTACGAGGCGGCAAAAAGGGAGATTTCCGAACGCACCCGCGCAGAACAAGATCTGCGTCAGCAAAAGGAATTACTGCAGACCATCTTTGACAGAATTCCGGTAATGATTGGCGTGCTGAACCAGCGCGGGCAATTTACGTTTGTCAACCACGAATGGGACCGGACATTGGGTTATGCCCTAGAGGAAATGAATCAGCCCGACGTACAGGCCGGGCTATATCACGATGCGGACAAACTGAGAACAGCCGCTAAATTAATGCACGCGCCAGAAACGGGTGGGCATGAGTTCACGATGAACA
>CAZXYP010000415.1:0-4561 GCA_964644955.1 uncultured Anaerolineales bacterium
AACAACTGATTCAAAAGTGGTGTTCCTGACCACGATTAGATGTGGTGCTACCGAAAAAGTTATTTCCGATAAAGTCTAATAGACAAATATTGCAGATATTGTTTGGTTGATTCGCGTGTATGTCCTTCGGCAAGGTTCGATGGAACAGAAACTGCCGCGCGACGAATTTGACTCGTCAGCCCATACATCTCCTTTGCAGGAAATTTGTCGCTGATTTCGTAAATCATCACAACCATCTCCATAGCCCCTTGCCATACACGCAAATCGCGATAGCTCTTTACTTGCATCTATCAATCCTCTCCTGCCCCCGACCCCTATCCCCTGCCCCCGGCTAACCCAATTCCTGCAACAACGCTTGCGCCTGCACCAAATCCGGCATCTCGAATCCCTCTGTCATTTTCGCGTACGCGTTCTGCAAAACATTACGCGCTTGTTCCGTTTTGCCTTGTTGCTGCCACAAACGACTCAATTTCATTGCCGCCCGCAATTCGAGCATGGTCGTTTGCAGCTCTTGCGAAATCTGCAGCGCCGCTTGCAAGAGTTGTTCCGCCTCGGCAGAATTGTTCAACGCGACGAGCAATTCCGCGACGGCGCCCATCAATTCCGGCGCGAATACTTTGCCTTTCACTTGTGCGCCGAGTTGAAGGGCTTCGTTGATGAGGGGCATACCCTCTTGCGGACGCGCCGCAATGCCATACGCGCTCGCTTGCATGGACAACAGGATGGGATAAAAAATCGGCGGCGTCTTGAGCGCGCGATAAACATGGATGCCATCCTCAATCATTCGGACACCTTGGTCAATCGAACCGAGCATCACCAATGCCATTCCGCGCACACACGTCCCGACGGCGCTCCAGATTTGAAATTCGTGTTCCGCCGTGAGTTCCAACAACGCGCGCGTGCGTTCGCGCGTAACTTCGGGAAAGCCGAGCCACAGATTCAGCAAGCTATGGTGAAACAGACCATAGCACACGCTAAAGGGATGGTCGAGCTTGAACGCGAGCGCGACGGCTTCGTCCATCCGTTGCCGCGCGCGTTCAGGATAACCCATCATCCACAAATACATTGCCGATGCATTCAACGCAATGACCCCTTCATTGGCGCCAATGCCCAGCCGACGCGGACGCTGCCGTTTCGGGTCATAGAGCGCAATCGCTTTTTCCAAATGTGCGTGTCCCTCGTGCGGACGGTCAAGCGAAGCAAGACTGTAGCCCACGACCATTTGCCCTTGAGTTGCCATATCGCTTTCGCCGAGTCGTTCCGCCAATTGGACAATGCGCTCTCCCAACGCCAACGCTTGCGCATGTTCCATGCGCATCGTATGGAACGTCGCCAGCCCGCGCAGCACAGGAAGCAGCTCGGGCACTTGTCCCGCCTTGTCACACAATTCCAACGCGCGCTGATACGCTTGCTCGACCTCTTGGGTGTAACCTTGCGTAGATTGAATCGCGCGCGCCAAACTCGTTTGTAATAAAATTTCTTCGCGCAAACGTTCGGGCGTCGAAGCCGTCGTTTCCAGAATTTTGAGCAGTTGAGAAATCAATTCGACAGACGCATGAGCCCAACCGCGCGCGTCGTACAAATACCATAACGTGTCCGCGAGTTTTCGCAGTTGTTCCAAATTGCTTTCCGCCGCCCAAAACTGCCATGCCGTTTGCATGTTGTCGAGTTCGGTGGTCAAACGCTGCAGCGCCGCGTCGCGTTTTTCGCCCGTCAAATTTTTCCATTCCCTCTTGGCAAATTCGGCGAAATAATTCGCGTGCGCGCGTTCCGCGCGCGCGCGAAATTCCGCATCTTCGTCCAAACGCGCGGCGGCAAATTCGCGAATGGTCTCCAACATTCGCAAGCGCGCGTTGTCCTGACGAATCAGACTTTTGTCGGCGAGCGAACTCACAATTTCAATCACATCCGCGTCCTCGAAACGCGCGGTTTCATTCACCGCCGTTTCCACCGCTTCGACCGTTGCGCCCGAAAACACCGACAGCAGCGCGAACAAATGCTGCTCCTCCGCGCGGAGCATCTCGTAACTCCAATCAATCGTGTCACGCAGCGTCTGATGCCGCGCGGGCAAATCGCGCGCGCCGCCGCGCAAGATTTTCAATCGGCTGCTTGAGCCCAAGTGCCGGCTCAGCCGTTCCGCTAACGCTTGGGGCGAAAACACATTCAAGCGCGCGGTTGCCAATTCTATCGCGAGCGGCAAACCATCGACGCGCAAACAAATTTCTGCGACGGCTTGCGCGTTTTCTTCGGTCAACTCAAAATCAGGATTCACCTGCTGCGCGCGTTCCACAAACAACTGCACCGCTTCGCACTGCGCGATTTGTTCGAGCGAAACATGCTTGTCTTTGATTGGCGGCAATTCGAGCGGGGGCACGGGAAAAACATTTTCGCCGCGCACATGCAGCGCTTCGCGGCTCGTCACCAACATTTTCAATTCGGGACAATCGCGCAAAAGTTCCGCCATCGTCGGCGCGGCGACGGTCACTTGCTCAAAATTGTCGAGCAGCGACAATATTTTTTTGTTTTTGATTTGCCCTTTCAGTTCATCGAGCAGCGGTTTGTCACTGGATTCGCGAACGCCAAGGGTGCGCGCAATCGCCGCGACGGCTGCGTTCGAATCGCGACTCGATGCAAGGTCAATAAAATACACGCGGTCCTGAAATTCACTGCGCAGTTCCGACGCGGCTTGCAATGCCAAACGCGTTTTGCCTGTCCCACCGGGACCGAGCAGCGTCAACAAGCGCGTTTGCGTGAGCCGCGCTTTCACCTGCTCCAATTCCTCTGTGCGTCCCACCAAACGATTGAGCGTCGCGGGCAAATTGCTTGGCATATCGTCACTCGATTGCAGCGGTGGAAAGTCGTTCGGCAAATCGGGCGCCACCACCTGCCACAAACGTTCCGCGCTGATGAATCCTTTGAGCTTGTGTTCGCCCATCTCGCGCAGCGAAATCCCTTGCGGCAAATGGTCGCGCACAAGTTCGGCAGTGGAATTGGCAAGCAAAATCTGTCCGCCGTGCGCGAGCGCCATCACGCGTGCCACGCGCGCGAGCGTCGAATATCCTTCATACGCGCTTCCCAAATTGTCGAGTCCTTTGGCATGTGCGTCGCCCGTGTTGATGCCCATGCGGACGCGAATGGGCGCGGGACTCCATGCTTCGGTATTCAACCATCTCTGCGCGTCAATGGCTGCCGCGAGCGCATCGCTCGCTTTATCGAACGCGCACGAAAACGAATCGCCCGCAATGCGAAACACAATCCCGTCATGCGCTTCCATCGCGCCGCGCAAAATCGCGTGATGGCGCGCGAGCAGCGCGGGCAGCGCGTCGGGATATTTTTGCGCGAGATCCGTGCTGCCTTGAATGTCGGTAAAGAGAAACGTGACGGTGCCGGTGGGTAGATTAATCATGTGTGGATTTCTGTGAATGCTTTCGAAACATCGAATTTGCGCGCGTCTGGAATGACGTAAGAAATGTCAATCGTTTTCAAATCTCCGGTCTCCAGTCTCCAATCTCCAGTCTCCAGTCTCTACATCCTGAACACTCCGAAATTCCCCTTTACCTCTGGCGCATTCAAGACGACCGACAACGCCAACGCCAACACTTGGCGCGTTTCAGATGGGTCAATTACGCCGTCGTCCCACAAACGCGCGGTCGAATAGTACGGGCTGCCTTCGTGTTCGTATTTTTCCAAAATCGGGCGCATGAATTCTTTTTGTTCTTCTGCGTTTAATAATGGCTTGCCTTCGCGTTCGAGTTGGTCTTGTTTGATGGTGAGCAAAACGTTCGCCGCCTGTTCGCCGCCCATGACGCTGATGCGCGCGTTCGGATACATCCACAAAAAGCGCGGTTGATACGCGCGTCCCGCCATCCCGTAATTGCCCGCGCCGAACGAGCCGCCGATGATGATGGTGAGTTTTGGCACGGACGCGTTGCTCACCGCGTTCACCAATTTCGCGCCGTCTTTGGCGATGCCGCCCGCTTCATATTGTTTGCCCACCATAAAGCCCGTGATGTTTTGCAAAAACAAAAGCGGAATGCCGCGCTGTGAACACAATTCAATAAAATGCGTGCCTTTCAACGCGCTTTCAGAAAACAAAACGCCATTGTTTGCGATGATGCCGATAGGATAACCGTTGAGGCGCGCGAACCCGCACACGAGTGTTGTGCCGTACCGCGCTTTGAATTCACGAAAACGCGAACCGTCCACAAGGCGCGCAATCAGTTCGCGTACGTCGTAGGCTTCGCGAAAGGTGCGCGGCAAAATTCCGTAAATTTCTTCCGGCGGATACAGCGGCTCTTCGGGCGGTTCAACCGTGACGGTGAGTTTCGTTTGCCGATTCAACGTCGCCACAATGTCGCGCACGATTTCCAACGCGTGTTCGTCGTTCTCGGCGAAATGGTCGGCGACGCCGCTTTTGCGCGTATGTACATCCGCGCCGCCCAATTCATCGGCAGTGACCACTTCGCCTGTCGCCGCTTTCACCAATGGCGGACCGCCGAGAAAAATAGTGCCGGTGCCGCGCACAATGACGTTCTCGTCGCACATCGCCGGCACGTACGCG
>CAZXYP010000416.1:0-4526 GCA_964644955.1 uncultured Anaerolineales bacterium
CGGTTCGCGCCCGGCTTCAAAAACCGGATTCTCGCGCGCAGTGTCATGAACCCCGCGCAAATCGAATCGCGCAACGCCAACTACATCGGCGGTGACATAAACGGGGGCGTCCAAGATTTTTTTCAACTCTTTGGGCGTCCCGTGTGGCGTTTGAATCCATATACCACGCCCGATAAAACAATCTACCTTTGTTCGTCGTCCACTCCGCCCGGCGGCGGCGTGCACGGCATGTGCGGCTTTCATGCAGCCAATGCTGCATTAAAACGCGCGAAATAACCTCACCACATCGTATTTGTTGGAAAGCCATTAGACTGCCGTCCGAGAACGCGCAGTCTAACCGCGTTCTAACAAATTGAGACGCGCGACGATACAAGAGCTTGTTGACAGGCGCGACGCGTATGATACACTTTTCACACCAATCCACAAGAGGTCAACATGACTTGCTGTATTCTCGCGCTGCTGCTGCTGCTCGGTCCGCGCTTTGTCCTGCTCATGCTCTGGATTTTCAACAATGCCTACCTGAGCACTATCTACAACAACTTTTTCGTGCCGTGTCTCGGTTTTCTCTTTTTACCGTGGACGACGCTGGGCTATGCGTTCGCCGCCCACACGTTTCCGGGGGTGCAATTCGCCGGGCTGGATTCGACAGGCATTCTCGTCGTCATCGGCGCACTCGTCATTGACATTCTCGCCTATAGCGGCGGCGGATACGGCGGTCGCAAACGCTTTGGCAGTTGAGCAGGATAGAAATTTTACACGCGCCCATCACGCGCAAGCCACATATGTCGTCACAACCTTTCGCCGCGGTTGCGCCTCTTGCGCGTCCGCGTCTCTTGCGGCGGCTCTTTGCGGCGCCGCATGGACAGCACGTCATCGTAAGCGCGCCGAGCGGTTACGGCAAGACCACTTTGCTGCGCGCGTTCGCGCGCGAACATCCCCACACGCATTTTTTCACCCTCACGCCCGCCGACGCGGACCTTGCGTATTTGCAGGCGCGCCTCGGCGCGCTGGTCGCGCAGCCGCACGTCACCCTCGTGCTCGACGATGCCCATTATTTGAACGACGCGCCGGAGACGCTCGAATGGCTGGCGTCGGTGTTGGACAGCGCCGCCGCGCATTTTGTCATCGGCGGGCGTAGTGTGACATTGCCCATTACCAAAAGCGCGCCGCTGTATCTCGACGCCGACGAGTTGGCATTCACGGCAGAAGAAAGTCGCGCGTGGGGCATTTCCGAACGGTGGCACGCCACCACGCGCGGCTGGCCCCTCGCGCTCGCATTGGCGCGTCGTACGCGCCGCGCGGCTGTCACAGGAGCGACCGATGACGGCGAAAGCGCGCGCAGCCAATTGTTGGAGCTGCTCTCGCGTCTGGTCTTTAATGACCTGCCCCCCGACCTCTTGAGATTTTTACAGCGGACGGCGACGCCGCGCGTTTTCAATCTCGAACTCGCGGCGCATCTTGAAGGCATAGACGCGCAAACGACAGAAACCAAAATCGCGGAGGTGGAACGCCGCGCGCTTTTTATCGAAACGACAGAGAAAGACGGCTGGTATCGCTATCACGATTTGGTGCGCGCCTTTTTGATTCAACAACAAAACGATACGCCCGCGCAGTTCGAACGCGTCGTGCATTGGTTTCATGCGCGGGGCGATTGGGAAATGGCCATCGAGCACGCGTTGGAGGGCGGGCTGGAAGAGCAAGCCGCACAGCTGCTGAATGAAATTCCGCCAACTTTTGTTTGGAGCCAAAACCGCTATCGCACCTTCTGGCGATGGGTGAACGCGTTGAGCGATGAAACCCGCGCGCAAAATCCCGAACTGCTCCTGCGACGCAGCAAGGCGGTTCTTGCCAGCGCAAGTGGACGAGGGGTGGCGGTACCTCGATCAAGCCCGCGTCCTGATTGAAGCGCGCGCGACGCGCGAGGAGGAACGCGCGCGGCTCCAGCACGCGCGTCTCGTCATTGCTACGGCGCAGCGCCGCGACGGGAATCCCGAAGCCGCGCTGCAAACATACGAGGAAATTTTGCGCGAGTCGAGCATCGCGCCGGAGCTGCAGATGCGAACACTGCTCGGCATGGGCGGAACGCTCGATTCGATGGCGCAGTTGAGAGAGGCGCGGCGCGTGTGCGCAGCGGCGTTGGCGCTCGCGCAGGAGTTGAACGATGACGCGCAAGCATTTCAAATTCGCATCAATCTGGCGACGGTGTTGACGTCGCTTGGCGCTTTTGAAAACGCGCGCGCCGCGCTGGAAGCAAATGATTCGTATTGCGCCGAGCGTCCCGGCTTGCGCATTACGAATCTCGCGTATTGGTGCGAGCTCGATTACGAGCAAGGCGCGTGGGACGAATTGCAAGCGCACCTCGCACAAGCGGACCTTTTGATGCGCCAGGTCGAGGATGCGGGGCACATGGAGATTTGGCTCGAGTACGTGCGCATGCTGTATCACACGGGCGCGGGCGATTTGGAGACCGCGCAAAATGTCCTGGACCGCGCTAACCCGTACAGCTACGAACAGCGGCTCTATCATTCGTATTATCGCGTCTGGCTGCTGCGGCGACAGCGCAAGTACGCGCAAGCCATCACATTGGCGGATGAATTATTGGGGCAAGATATCAAAGCGCGCCGCATTCGCGCCTTGACCGCGCTGGAGCGTGAAATTGCCGCGCAGCAACTGGCTGAGCACGCGAGCGCGATTCCGGAGATTCAAGCGCCGCTGCAACTCGTCGGCGCATTGTTCTTGCGCGCGGACATGGTGCGCGTGCGCGCGCTCCTGGCGCTGCGCTGCTATCGCGTTCAGGACGCGCGCTGGCAAAGACACGCACGCGCGGTTTTGCGCGCGCTCGAACGTCCGGCATACACAAATTTGCTCACCCGGCGCGACCCTGACCTCGGCGCGGAATTTTGGTGTTTGCTGCTCCGCGAAAATCTCGCGCGCGAGAAAACCTTGCGCGCGCTGCGTTCCATCGGCGCCGTCGAGCCGGTCGCGCGCTTGTTGGACGACGCGAACGCGACAGTCCGAATACGCGCGGCGGACGCGTTAAAACAGCTGGCGCAAGAGGACGCGCTGCCGTACCTGAATCGCGCGTTGGAACGCGAACGCGACGCGAACGCGCGGCGCGCGTTGGAAACTGCGCGCGCTCATATCGAAGCCCTCCCCCCCCCCCTGCTGACAGTAAAATTGATGGGTGAATTTCGCGTGACGCGCGCGGGCATTGCTTTGACCGAAGCCGAATGGCATCGTCCCATCGTCCAGCGCCTGTTTCAATATTTCGCGCTGCATCGTCAGGAACGCCTCGCGCGCGACCAGATTCTCGACGATTTGTGGCGCGAGAGTGACCCGCAAAACGCCGCCGTGACGTTTCGCACCGTGTTCAGCCGTTTGCGCGCCGCGCTCGAACCGCATTTGCGCCCCAAAGCGCCTTCGCGTTATTTCGCTGTCGAGGGCGATGTCTATCGCTTCGACCCGTCTGACCGCGTGCGCGTGGATGTGGAACACTTTGCGACGACGGTTCGCCGCGTCTTGAATGACGCCGCGCAGCACGATATTCCGCCGCTCGCGGACGAACTGCTTACGGCATTGACCGATTACCAACCCCTCTTGCCCCATTTGCCCCTTGAAGAATGGCTGCTTGAACCGCGCGAACAACTTGCTGCGCTGTATGTCGAAGGATGTTTGTACGTCGCGCAAGCGCAGCTGATTTACAACCGCCTCGCCGAGGCACTGGACTGGGCAAACAAAACCATCGCCGCCGCGCCGTGGTCCGAAGAAGCGTACCAAATCCTGATGCGCGCCCATGCCCGACAAGGCAACCGCACCCTCGCGCTCAAAGCGTACGCGGATGCCGTCAGCGCCCTCCAGCGCGAACTCGACCTCGAACCTTCGCCCCTCACCGATTGGCTCGCGCAACAATTGCGCGCGGGACAAGAAATCTGAACAAAGGATGAAGGCGGAAGGCGGAAGGATGAAGCAAAATGCGCATCGTTTCATCCTTCATCCTTCATCCTTCATCCTTTCTCCTGTTCACTCCCTGTCAACATCTTTTTGCTATAACGCTGGCATGAAACAGCGGACTTTGATTTTGCGTTTGTGGCGCGATGCAAGCGGCGGGCTGCACGTCCAACTGCGTGACCCGGTGCGCGAACTCGACGCGCGTTTTACCGGCGCGGACGCGTTGTGGGACACCTTGCAAGCGTGGATAAACCCGCTCCATGCGCCGAATCTCGAAACATTCAGCGACGCGGATCGCAGCCCACTTGCAGCAAAACCGGCAGAGGATTAGAGAGGGGGCAATATGCAATTGGGAATTGGCTCTGTGTTTGCGCTGTGCGTTTTGCTTTTGAGTGTCGCCGCCTTCGGCGGCGAAAACGCGCCCCACGTTTACGCGGCGAGCCAAGTGTGGGCGACGCAACTCGCTGTCGGCAACGACCACTCGTGCGCGCTGACGGGAACGGGCGGCGTCAAATGCTGGGGCGCAAACCAAAACGGACAGTTGGGCGACGGCTCCACCACCAACCGTACAACGCCGG
>CAZXYP010000417.1:0-4468 GCA_964644955.1 uncultured Anaerolineales bacterium
CTCACGAACGTCCAGGCCAAGGCGCAGGAGTACGCGCGCGAAACCGGCGCGGCGATTCCGACCAAACCGATTTTGTTTACAAAATTTTCCACGTCCGTCATCGGTCCGTATGACACGATTCATGTTCATCCCGACCAAACGCAGCGTGTGGACTATGAAGCGGAATTGGGCGTGGTCATTGGCAAACCCGCGTATCGCGTAAACCGCGCGGATGCGCCAAAGCATGTTTTCGGTTATACCGTCATCAATGATGTGAGCGCGCGCGATATTCAAAAAGGCGCGGAATACGGCGGACAATGGGTGCGCGGCAAATCGCTCGACACGTTTTGTCCGATGGGGCCCGCGATTACGACGGCGGATGAAGTGGGCGACCCGCAGAATTTATCCGTGCGCGCGGTGTTGAATGGCGCGGTGATGCAGGACGGACACACGCGCGAAATGATTTTTGATGTTGCCGCGTTGATTGAATATCTTTCGCACAACATCACGCTCGAACCGGGCGATGTCCTCGCCACCGGCACTCCGCCGGGCGTCGGCGATGCGCGCAAACCGCCCGTGTATTTGAAAAAAGGCGATGTCATCGAAATCGAGGTCGGCAATCTCGGCAAATTGATAAATCCGGTGGAGGATTAAGGGTATGGGTAATGATTTGCGTCCCGTCATCGGGATTCCCGCGCGTTCAGTCGTAGATTCAAGCAACGGCTTTCGGTATTCGGGCATTCCGCTCACGTATTCGAGCAATGTCGAACGCGCGGGCGGCGCGCCGATTTTGATACCGCTTCATTTGTCCGAGGATACGCTCAAGGCGATTTATTCGCGCATTGACGGCTTGCTGCTCGCGGGCGGCGTGGATGTGCACCCCAAAGAATTTGGCGAAGACATCATGCCGTTCTGCGGAGAAATTGACACGGCGCGCGACGAAACCGAATTGCGCGTCACGCGTTGGGCGCTGAACGACGGGCGTCCGATTTTTGGCATTTGTCGCGGGATTCAAATGTTGAATGTCGCGGCGGGCGGCAGTTTGTATCAGGACATTCCTTCGCAAATCGCAACCGAACAAAATCATTCGTACAAACCGGGCGACCCGTACAATTTGCGCGCGCATCCGATTACGCTCGAACCCGATTCGCGCATGGCGCAGTGGCTCGGCACTGCCAACCTTCAGGTCAATTCCCTCCATCATCAATCGCTCAAACGAGTCGCGCCCGGCTTGCGCGTCATCGGACGTTCGCCCGACGGTGTGATCGAAGCGGTGGAATCCACTGACGAACAATTTCGCGTCGGCGTGCAATTTCATCCCGAATTGTTGGACGACGACGCGCGCATGTTGAAATTATTTGAAGCCTTCGTCGAGAGCGCGCGCGAGTATCGCGACCGCCGCAATGGGCATTGAAACGATGTGACCAAAATCGGTTTGTTTGATTCCGGCGTGGGCGGGCTCTCGGTTTTTCGCGCGGCAGCGCGTGAACTGCCCACCCACGCCCTCGTTTATTTCGCCGACCAAAAATATTGTCCCTACGGTCCGCGTCCCCAAGACGAAATCCGCGCGCTCTCTACGCGCATCGTCGAATTCCTCATTCAGCAAACTTGCGGCGTCATTGTCGTCGCATGCAATACCGCGTCCGCCGCGGCGTTGTACTTTTTGCGCGAAACATTTCCACACATCGCCTTTGTCGGAATGGAACCCGCGGTCAAACCTGCTGCAAATGCAACCCGCTCGGGAAAAATCGCGATCCTCGCCACACGCGGCACATTGCAAGGCGAATTATTTCACCGCACGCGCAATGAATTCGCGCGCGAGGTCGAGGTATTGACTGTGTATCCGTCCGATTGGGTCGCGCGCGTCGAGCGCGGCGAGATGGATTCGCCCGAAACATTTGCGAGCGTGCAGCGCGTCATCGAACCACTGCTCGCGCAGGGCGTGGACGAAATCGCGTTGGGCTGCACCCATTATCCGTTTCTCCAACCGGTCATTGAAAAAATTGCGCAAGGGCGCGCGGCAGTCATTGATCCCAGCGACGCGGTGGCAAAACAAACCGCGCGCATTCTTGCGACCATTGAGGTCTCGCAGGCCCCGAAGGTTTTGGGGACGCGCACGTTCTACACGAGCGGCAATGCCGACGAATTTGCGCGCGTGTTGAAAATTTTGCTGCCCGCAGCAAATGCGCGCGTGTTTGAATTTCATGATTGACAGGCGCGCGTAAGCGTGCTAGCTTGAATGTGCATGTCCCTCGCCGACACAATTGCCGCCCGTGCGGACGTGTTGGCGATTGTTTTATGCGCAGACGTACTGCGCGGTGAAATGGGTTTTGAACATGTCAAAAGCAGAAACCCGGCGCGCCGACCGCGCTGAACCATCCGAAAATTTGACGGACGCCCTCCAACATGTACGCAAACCGCTCGCGGGTGAAAGCGCGTTGGCGAACACGCTGAACGCGATGGTTGCGGAAGGCGATTTGTACGAAAAATTGTCCGAGAACCGTGTGCATTGTTTCGCGTGCGCGCACAATTGCAAGATCGCGGACGGCGGACGCGGCATTTGTCAGGTGCGTTACAACGTCGGTGGAACATTGTTTGTGCCGCGCGGCTATGTCGCCGCGCTGCAGTGCGACCCGATTGAAAAGAAACCATTCTTTCATGTGTTGCCTTCGAGCGATGCGTTGACGTTTGGAATGCTCGGTTGCGATCTGCACTGTTCTTACTGTCAAAACTGGGACATTTCCCAAGCCCTGCGTGACCCCGAATCGGGTCGTCCGCCCTCCCTGGTCACGCCGCAGCAACTGGTCGAAATCGGCAAACAACAAAACGCGCGCGTGTTCGCGAGTTCGTACAATGAACCGTTGATTACGAGCGAATGGGCAGTCGAGATTTTCGCGCAGGCAAAACGCGAAGGATTTTTGTGCGCGTACGTGTCGAATGGGAACGCGACGCGCGAGGTGTTGGAATATATCAAGCCGTATGTGCGCGCGTACAAGATTGATTTGAAAACGATGCGCGACAAAAATTATCGCGCGCTCGGCGCGCCGCTGGAACATATTCTCGACGGCATTCGCATGGTGCACGAAATGGGCTTTTGGTTGGAAATCGTCACGCTCGTCATTCCGGGCTTTAACGATTCGGACGCGGAACTGCGCGACGCGGCGCAGTTTCTTGCATCGCTGTCGCGCGATATACCGTGGCACGTCACCGCGTTTCATCAAGACTACAAAATGTTGGACAAGGACAATACGTCGGTGCAGCAATTACTGCGCGCGTGTGAAATCGGACGCGACGCGGGATTGCATTTTGTGTATGCGGGCAATTTGCCCGGGCGCGTCGGCGAGTGGGAAAATACGTATTGTCCCAACTGCCGCGCGTTATTGATTGAACGGTACGGGTATTTGATTTCGCAATACAACCTGTCGGACGAAGGCACCTGCCCGAAATGTGACGCGGGCATTCCCGGCATTTGGCATACCGACCGCCGCGCGGTGCGTTTGGGCGATGCAAATCAGTGGTGGACGCGCCGTCCGCGCGCAGTGTGATGCTTGATGGAATTGCCAATTGGAATAGAATAGACGCAGCGGCAAACGACTTGCGCTGCGTTTCTTGTTTCCGCATTCTGCACGGACCGGATTTCACTTGGTCAACCAGACTCCCATCGAATCGAATCCTTATCTCAAAGCGCGCGGCGAATCGCAGCTGCGCGCGAAACATGCTTTCGAGCGGCGTGCGGGCTGGCGTTACGGATTCGTGTTTGGCGTATTGCTGCTGCTCGCCGGTTATGCGCTCGATGCCATTCAGCAATTCCAGGTTCATTCTGAATTTTGGTGGTTGAATTTGGCATTGGCAGCCGTGACCATTTTGCCGTTGGCGATTCTGGCGGGCGGCATCGGCGGCTATATCAATTGGCTGCTCAAATTGGCGGTGTGGGGGGGCTTTGCCGTTGCAGCGGGCTGGTGCGCCATACACATTCCCTTTGACCTGAGCCGTTTTGCGCTGCAGTGGCTCGACCCGAATTTGCGCGCGGTAGATTATGTTTTGGTGCCCAAAGGCGCGAGCGGTTCGTACGGCATGTTAGCAACATTGGGCGCCTTCCTCGGCATCGCCGTCGGCATGACGCAAACATTTGCGGTCGGTTGGGCATGGGAACGTTCAACCAAAGAGTTTGAATTCACCCTCGCGAGTTGGGCAATGCTGTTTGCGAGTCTGCCCTTTGCCATTGCCTTTGGTTTGTTGTTTGACGGTTCCGCGCAGCAGCCCTTGCGCGCGCCGATGCAAACTGTCAACAACATCATTCAAAGCGGCTTGAACGACCCGCCGAATCTCGAAACCCGCGATATGGAAATGCATCGCGCGCTCACCTATCTGGTCGGGCAGCGCTGGCGCAGTCAACTGACGCCCGAATATGTCCTGCATCTCGCCGCCAGCGAACCGCAAGTCAAAGGTGAAACGTATGTGGACGCGTCGTTTTCCAACGGCAATCTCT
>CAZXYP010000418.1:0-4432 GCA_964644955.1 uncultured Anaerolineales bacterium
GAAACAGGACGGTTCCGACAATACGCAAATGGTCACGGGCAAAATGCACGCATTGGCGGAATGAGGACAAGACGCAAGAGGCAAGACGCAGGATACAAGAGGCAAGACGCCTGCAACCTGCAACCTGCAACCTGCATCCTGTAACCTGTAACCTGACAATGCCTATTCAATTTACTTTAGCCGCGCGTTATTTGTGGGGACGCAAGCTGCGCACGTTTTTGACCACGCTGGCGATTGTGTTTGGCGTGCTGGTTATTTTCAGCATGAACATTCTCATGCCGACAATGATGCAGGCGTTTCAAACTTCGATTCTCTCCGCGTCGGGGCAAGTGGATTTGCAAATAACGCACAAGTCGGGCGAAACGTTTTCAACGCGCGTGTTGGACCAAATCGAAAATGTGAACGGCGTGCGCGCCGCGTCGGGCATCCTCGAACGTCCCATCAACATTCCCGCCAACTTTTTTCGCAATGCGAATGTTGGCGCAGTCTCGTTGATTGGGATGGAACCAAAAGCCGCGCAAGCGATTCGCGATTATCCCATCAAAGAGGGACGCTTTCTCCGCGACACCGATACGAATGTGGCAGTCATTACCGCAGGGCTTGCCGATGCGGTCGGTTTGAAATTGGGCGACGAAATTCCGGTTCCCACCGCGCAAGGCGTTGTGCGTTTGAAAATCGTCGGCATTCGTCCCGCGCAAGCCCTGCCCGGCAACGAACCCGTGCTTGTGACATTGCCCGAAGCGCAAAAAGTATTCGGCTTGACGAATCGCATCAATACCGTCGAAGTGAATTACAACACGACAGAGGAATCAAAACGCGCG
The DNA here is from genome assembly GCA_964644955.1 of uncultured Anaerolineales bacterium. GTDB lineage: Bacteria > Chloroflexota > Anaerolineae > UBA4142 > SHND01 > SHND01. Next base: position 822 of record CAZXYP010000418.1, read on the forward strand.
ACCATCGCGCAAACCATTCAAGCCATGCTGGGCAGTGAATATCAACTCGGCAGTTTAGGCAGCGAGTCCGAGTTGTTTGCAAGTATGGAAATCGCACAGACAGCGTTTAACGTGCTTGGCTTTCTCGCGCTGTTCATGGGCGGCTTTATCATTTTCAATACGTTCCGCACCATCGTCGCCGAACGCCGCCGCGATATTGGAATGCTGCGCGCGGTCGGCGCGAGTCGCCGCACCATCATCGCGATGTTTCTCACGGAAGGCATTTCCCAAGGGGTTCTCGGCACGACGATTGGCATTGCGCTGGGGTACCTCGCGGGGATTGGAATTATCGCGCTCGCCAGCGGCGCCTTTGAACAATTCTTGCACATCAAAATGGGCGGCGTGGTCATTGAACCCATGTTGCTCGTTACCACCATTGTCTTGGGCATCGGCGTGACCTTGGTCAGTGGTCTGCTGCCCGCGTGGAATGCGAGTCGCGTGACGCCGCTGGAAGCGCTGCGTCCGTCACAAGCGGAGGTGGAAGCGACGCGAACGTGGAGCAAGAAAACGATTGCGGGCATTGTTCTCATTGTGCTTGCCGTCGGCGGCGTGCTTTCACAAAACATTACGTTTGTGGCGCTCGGCAGTTTTTCATTTCTCCTCGGCTTGGTTTTCGTCGCGCCGGCGTTGGTGAAACCCATCGCGCGCATTTTCAGCGCGGCACTGCTGATAGTGTTTGCGCGGCAGGGCACCGGGGATTTGGCAGAAGGTAATCTGACCCGGCAGCCGTCGCGCGCCGCCATCACCGCCAGCGCAACGATGATTGGTCTGGCAATTATTGTGGCAGTGGTCGGGATGTTGACCAGTTTGACCGGCAGCATGTATGACATGCTCGCAAAAAATCTGGGTAGTGATTATTTGTTGATTCCGCCGTCCATGGGTATCTGGTCGAGTGATGTAGGCGCCGATTCGACGCTGGCGGACCGTTTGCGTTCGGTGTACGGCGTCGGTGTAGTGAGCACCTTGCGTTTTGCTTCGGCGACCATCAACGACGAACAGGTGAATCTGTTGGGTGTTGACCCGGTTGCATTTCCGCAAGTGTCGGGGTTGAATTTTTCGCAGGGCAGTCCGCAGACCTCGTTCGCGCAATTGGACCGCGGGCGCGGCGTCATTGTCAACGGCATCACGGCAGCCCAGCTGCGCGTAAATTTGGGCGACGCGGTGAAAATTTCATCGCCTGAGGGCGAGCAAACGTATCAAGTGGTCGGCATCGGCAGTGATTTGATGAATACGAAAATCATGACGGGCTATATTTCACAGCAGAACATGAAACGTGATTTTCACAAGAGCGAAGATGTCTTGATTCAAATCAATCTCGCGCCGGGCGCAGATGCGGCGTACGTACAAGCGCGGTTAGATGACATTGTAAGCAAGTATCCGCAGTTCAAATTGGTTTCGGGCAGCGCGTATTTGGAGGAAATGCAGCAGACCTTTACCGCCGCGTTCTCAATTTACTACATCATGCTGTTGGTACTCGCGTTTCCGTCGCTGATTGCGATGCTGAATACACTGGCGATTGGCGTCATCGAGCGCACGCGCGAAATCGGGATGCTGCGCGCGATCGGCGCGACGCGCAAACAAGTCCGACGCACGATTCTGACCGAAGCGTTATTGCTCGCGGCATTGGGCACTGCGTTCGGGCTGCTCGGCGGTTTGTATCTCGGCTATGTGATTGTGTTGGGGATGAGTGCAAGCGGAATTTTGCCGGTCGAATATTCGTTCCCGCTTGCGGGCGTACTATTGGCGATTGCGGTGGGTCTGATTTTCGGCGTCATTGCCGCGCTGCTCCCCGCGCGTCAAGCGGCGCAAATGAATATCATTCGCGCGCTGCGGTATGAGTAGCGGCGAAGCATTCGCATAAACAGCCGTTCTGAGTTTCGCGTGCGCGCCTGCGAATGCTTTGCCCCTACGGCATCCACGCCGGTTCTGTATCTTCTTTGTCGTTTTGTGTGAGTCGTATGATGCCGCGCTCGTCCGCGCGCGTTGCATTTGACGGCGCATAGAGCAAATACAATTCGCGCCGGCCGGCGCCTTCTCCCGCGCCAGTGTTTGCCACGAACGCGAGCCAATTCCCGTCGGGCGACCATTTGGGCTGTTCCGCGCCGCTGGGAATGTTGGTCAATTGTTGGGCGTTGGAACCATCCGCCTGCATCACCCACAACTGCGCAACCCCACTCTTGTTGGAAACATACGCAATGCGGTTGCCGTCCGGCGACCACGCGGGCATGGCAGATTGCGCGTCGCCGGTGGTTAAACGCGTCAGCTGTCCGTCCGTTAACGCGAGCGTGTAAATGTCCGACCGCGCGCCTTGGCGCGCTGTAAACGCGATATGGTCGCCTGCAGGATTAAAACTCGGCTGCCCGTCATACGCGTCGGTATTGGTCAATGGGCGTTGGTTCGCGCCGTTCGCGTCCATGACCACTATGTTCGTCGCGCCGTTCGCATCGGTGATCTCGAACGCGATTTTTTTGCCGTCGGCGGAAAAGGTCGGACGCTGCGCGGTTTTCAAATTGGGGGTGAGAATGGTCAAGGTCGGCGTTTGCGCGGGACGCGCCGCAATCACCCACGCGTTGTTTTGATTCGACGCAAACGCGACCGTGCCGTCCGACGATACGGTGGGTTGGCGATTTTGACTGGCGGGCGGCTGCCACAGACCGGTGGCGCGCGTCGCGGTCGCGATTTCGTACAGCGTATGCCCGCCGTCGCGATTGGAACTGAACAACAATTTTGTTTTGGGCGGAATGACGACGCTGAACAGAGTGGTCGCGCCGTAATTGCCCGCTTCGTCGTAGGCGCGCGCGACGAGCGGATAGACGCCGGGCGCGGGCGGCTGCCACTGCCACGCTACCGCCCACGGGTTCGACAGCGCCGGATTTGGATTCACTTCACGCGCAATCAAATCTTGACCGCTCCATAATTCGGCGCGTGTGACGCGCTCGCCGCGCGTGGTCACCGCGAGGGTCACAATTTCGCCCACCTCGACGGAATTGAATTCAATCGCAGGGGGGGGTGAGGGGGGGGGGCTGATGGTGAGCCACGCGAGAACGGCGACGAGCGCAATGCCGCCGATGAGCGTGAATACGAGAATGCCCGTGATGAGCTTGGAGAGAAAGGTCATGATAAAGCGCATTGAGCAATGAGCAATGCGGAATGAGGATACGATGCGTTTTCGCAGCGCGTCCCTCATTGCTCAGCCCTCAATGCTTTTTTTCGAGCCGCGCTTGATGCTTGGCGTCGTACGATTGGCGCGCGACGGCGGGCAGGGTGCGCCCGATGTAACGCGAACGCGTGCGCCCGTTTTCTTTCCAATACGCGTACCAGTACGGTCCGTGCGGACAGCGCGAACAATTCTGTTTGCCGCAGCGCACGGTCTCGTAACGAAACGTGATGGAACCCATTTGCGCTTCCATGCGCGGCGACGCGTCGGTATCGGTCCTGCGTCCCGCGCGGCGGTCGAGCAGCGCATTGTTCAAGCGGTTGTCAATCGCGTGCAGTTCCGCAATCTGTTTTTCGCTCAGGTCTTGAAAGAGTTCGGCTTTGGATTTGGATTTGGGTTTGGGCATGGTGACGGT
>CAZXYP010000419.1:0-4416 GCA_964644955.1 uncultured Anaerolineales bacterium
GGCAGCATAGACCATCGGCGCGACCGCAAGTGTGGCGCGTTCCAAGAAAGGACGGATGTCCGGACCCGTCGCGGTGACGGTCAATTTGCCATCGGATAAAGCTGCCCGCGCCAACAGGGCGCGCGGTGGATTTGCACCGACAAGCAGTACTCGTGCTTGCGGCAGTCGCGCCCACACGCGCGGCATGATTTCATCCAGCAAAAAACGCGCGGCAGTGATGTTGGCGTGGTAGCTCAGTTTGCCGCTAAAAACAATCGTCGCCGGCTCGCGCGTTTCCGCGCGCCGTGAAAAATACTCGAGGTCAATGCCGATAGGCACAACGTGGACGCGTTCTGCCGGATCGATGCGATTTGTGGTCGGCAGCGCCAACAGCGCGCGCCGTTCGGCTTCGGAAACGACCATGGTTTGCGGCAACAACCGAATGAGCGCGGCTTCATACGCGCGTGTGCGCGGGGATTCGACGCGCGAAATAAGACGATTCTTTAAACTCGCGCTTTTTTCGCGCGTCTGCTCGAACAAGGCGCTGATGCAATCCACACTGTCCCACACCAACGGCAGCATGCCGAACGCGTTGTGCGCCGCGCGAGCGTATTGTGCCCCACGCAAATGCTCGACGTGAACGATGTCAAAATCTAAATCGCCGAGCGCTTTCAACCAAACGCGCGCCAAGCCCGGTTCCCACGAATAATATGCTTGTAAAGGAATGGATGTAGGCGCGGCGCGCACACTGTTCCACACACTGCGCTGACGCGTCAATTTCGTCGCAATGACCCGAATGTCAAAACCTTCAATTTCCGCGAGAGCATCCCGTTCCGCGTTGTCGCTCCAGACGCTAAAAAGAGTCAGGCGATGTCCTTGCTGCGCCAGGGTTTTGAGAAAATGAAACGAGCGCGTGCGTATGCGTGTTGGCGTGTACGGCGCCAAAAAGGCAATGTTCAAGCCGCGTCTTTAACCTCGCACCGGCGTAAAAGTTGGCAAAGAAACAACTTGCCGATGTTAAATGGCAGTTGGACTGTCGTCAGTGGGTCGTCGTGCAACTGCTCCTGAACATATCCAAAGTCGTATCTTTACGAACCCTAACAATTTCACGCCGGATGTGTTTGCGTGCCGTTGGAATACAGAACGTCAATAGGAAATAGAGACTAGCAACAAGTATAGCGCGTTGAGGCATTCCGTCAAGTAATTTTTTGGGTGAGACCTTGTATTTGTATGCCAGCCGCGAATCGGCATCGGGCGCGCACATCGCGCTGTCCTGCGCAGCCCGTGTGTGAATCGGTCAAGAGTTGTTTAGGGTTCGCGCGGGTACACGCCGTCGAACGCGCGATAGGTCTCGCGCCAGTTGTATTGTGCGGCGACCCACGCGCGCCCATTGCGCGCAATGTGTTCCGCGTGTGTGCGGTCGCGCAGCAAACTGCAGACGGCTGCCGCAAACGTCTCCGGCGCATCAGCGATGAGGGCATTGTCGCCGTTTTGAACCGCAATGCCTTCACACCCAATGCTGGTCGTCACCAAGGGCAGCGCGCGCGCCCACGCGTCCAGAATTTTTACGCGCATCCCCCCCCCCGCACGCAGCGGCACGACAAACGCGGCAGTCTCCTGCAGGAGCGGTGTCGGGTCCGCCACATAACCCGTCACGACAATGCGCGCGTCTCTTTCACCGAGCCGCACCAATGCGCGCGCCGGGCGCGCGCCAATGACAAAGAATTTTGTTTTTGGAAATTCCTGCCAGACTTGCGGTAGAACCCGGCGCGCAAACCACACGATGCCGTCCACGTTTGGGGGATAAAACATTCCGCCTACGCACGCGATATGCTGCGCGTCCGGAACGCGCGTTATCGGTTGGAACATGTCGGGGTCAATACAAATTGGAATCGTCAACAGCGGCGCGCGCGGCGGCGCATTTGGAAATTCCAACGCGCGGCGGTCTTGCTCGGTGACGGTGATTACGCGGTCGAACGCTCGATTCATTTCCGCTTCGTGCTGCCGGAGCAAACGGGTTTCGCGTTCCAAAAGCCACCGTTTTGGCGCAAGGGTTTGATTTTCCGCCATGCGCTTGACAATCGTCCACACGGCATTGTGTTGGTCGAGGACGCGACGCGGCGCGGTTTGTGACAGCGCATAATGCGCGGTGGACAATTGGTCCGCATGAATGGCGTCAAACGCCTGCGCTGCTGTCACTTTAGCAAGTGTCGCGTGCATGGACGCGAGATCGTCACGCAAAACCAGAAACGATTTGCCGCGCACAAAGGCAGTGGCAAAATACGCGGCATCACGCACGGGCGAACGCGCGATTGGCACACCATGCACGGCGCGACAAAAGGAGCGCAGGTGTTTCACTGCCGCTTCCGTGTCCCCCGCGCGTGTATGCGCGACCAGAGTCACGCGATGATACTGCGCCAGATACCGCAGTACATAATAGCTCCGCACTTTGGGTCCTGCATCCAACGGATAAGGCAGCACATTCGAAAAAAACAAAATGTCCATGGATGAAAAAACGGCGCCTCAGCCGCGCCGTTTCGAGTTGTTTTGTTCCGTTTCTAGCGGCGAAGGCGTAATACGCGCACGATGATAATTGCGATCGCCAGAATTGCCACCACCGGCACGATACCAACCATGATGGGCATCAACGGATTTGCGGCGGGCGGCGGTGCCGTGTCGGCGCCGATATCAATGGGAACGCGTGTGGGCGTCGGGCGGCGAGTCGCGGTTGCCGATGGTTCGGGCGTAGAGGTTTCCGTCGGGCGCGGCGTGAGTGTGGCGATTGGCACGCGAGTAGCGGCAGGCGCGTTCGTCTCGGCTTCAGTGTACCAGATTTGAGACGAGGCGTCCGGGACACCGGACAATTGATTGCGCGCTCGCGTTGAAAAAACGACATGCAAACGGTTGCCGTTCGAGACATTCAAATCCGGAAATTCGATAAAGTTTCCTTGCTGGTACAATTCTTGGGGAGGGCTCCATTTCGCGCCGTCCCACGACACATGATAGACCCCGGGTGAAGTCTGGTCTTTGCTTTTGCGCCCGACCGCAATGAGATGAACATTTCCGGCAGAATCGTTGGCGACCGCAAAATAGTCGTTGCCGGTGGCGGGACTCGCGGCAAACAGTCCGGGGATGACGCTTTGTTCGCTCCATGACACGCCCTGGTCGGTCGAAACCTGAAAGAAAGTTTCGTCCTTGACGCCAAAATTATAGACCAAGACCAACGCATTGTTCTTGTCGAGCGCCAGCGCCGGTTGATGAATGTCGGCGTCTTGCAAGCCCAGCGCCCGCGGTGTGTCGAGCCAGCTGTCTCCGTTGTTTGCGGAAAGATTTATCTCGATGCCGTTGGTGCCGCTTTTGGCATTCGCCGCGCTCCACATGACATATAAAGTCCCGTCGGCTCCGTGCGCCAAACGCGCGCGCGTGTTTTCCAACGCGTTTTCGCCAACCACGCGATAGAGATTCCACGAGAATGCGCTGTCGTTGGACTGGTTGTAAATGACCAGACTATGCTTGCCTTCCGCGTCTTTTTCGGTCCAGACGGTATGGAGTATCCCGTCCGGAGTGGTTTGAAAATCTCCGGCGAAGGCGGGTTGGCGACTGAGCTTGAACGGTTGATTCCAGCTGGTGATGGCGGTCGCTGCGTCCACCGGCGCGTCACTCACAAACACGCCGTCACCGATGCCAAACACCAAATGCAGGAGATTGCGCCCGTCCACGCGTAAATCGGCGTGTCTGCCGCCAAAGAGGACATCAATCGGACGACTCCATGCGACAGCGTCTTTTTGTGTGAGATAGATGGTGTCTTGATTGTTTTGTGTCGAGGTCCAAATAACCGAGAGTATGCCGTCATCCGTTGCCGCGATTGAGGGATACCACGAGCCGGGGATGGCGCCCGAAACCGGAAGCGGACGACTCCATTCACCGGTGCTTGTTCCCTCCTGCGCCAATGCTGTCTGTTGCAGTAACAAAACCGGCATCGCAATTCCCAAGAGGACGAACGTCCATAACGATTTCGCTCGAAAATGAAAACGCATATCGAAAAATCCAACTCCTTACCGAATCTGTCCCGCGCGGCGTTTGACTCTGACCCGCGGTTTCATTCGCGTGCGCGCGCAACTTGCATACACCTGAATCGTTTCGCGTGCGCAGCGACGCCATGAATAACGCGCAACCCACTCGAGACCGCGCGCGCGATATTCTTGCAAACGCGCGGGCTGTTCCAACAATTCGGCAATGCTCCGCGCCATAATGCGCGCATTACTCGCATCGGTCAACACCGCCGCGTCGCCCAACACTTCAGGCAAACTGGCGCGATTGGAGGCGACGACCGGTGCGCCGCACGCCATCGCTTCCAGCGGCGGCAGTCCGAACCCCTCGTACAGCGACGGAAAGACAAAGAGGGTTGTCAAATTCATCAAGCCCACCAAGTCCGCG
>CAZXYP010000420.1:0-4332 GCA_964644955.1 uncultured Anaerolineales bacterium
TACATAATCTTGCACGACTTGTTGGACGACGGCGGAATCAAAACGGATGGTTTCCAATGCGGCTTGATTTTCGGCGGCGGTGCTCTTGAGGGCAATCTGCTGCCCCATCCGGTCCACATTGGTTTGCAGCGTTTTCATCGCGCGCAGAATGACCTCGAGCTTGATTTTGGCGCGCGGGGAATCGGTGTTTGCTTGCATCCAGCGCACTTTGCCATTTACATCATTGATAATGTCATATTGCCTGCCGTTCTGAAAGTCGGTCGTGCCGGCGACAATTTTCCACATCTCGGCGTCAATGTTGGTTTTGACATTGCCGATGCTGTTGGCGGTGGCGATGTTGGTGATGATGGCATCGTATTGGCGGCTCACGCTCAACACCTGCAGAATGAACACGGCGTTGAGCGTGCCCATGACGAGAATGACAAAAAAGAGGGACAAGAGGATTTTGGCGCGGATGGACAGATTGAGGCGCGCGAACAGGTCCGCAACGCGGCTGAGATACCGGCGCGGCGCGCGGGTCCAGCCGGGCGGCACATCCCACCACTGCCGGGCGCCGCGAAATGCCGACGATACACCTTTCTGGGCAAGAGGTCTGCGCGCAAATTGTATGCGCGCGAATGGTTTGCGAAGCATAGTTCAACTCGTCGCGTCAACGCGCGCGCATTTCGCGCGAAATTCTTTGGGGGAAACGCCGGTGCTTTTGCGAAAGACGAGACTGAAATAATGCGGGTCGTTATAGCCGACCTGTTCGGAAATTTCCGACGAGCGCATTGTCGTCGTGCGCATCAATTCTTTGGCGCGCTTAATGCGCAGCTCGGTCAAATATGCTTTGAACGTCTGCCCGGTCTCTTCGCCAAAGACGGTGCTGAAATGACAGGGACTGTGTCCCACTTGCGCGGCGACGGCGTGGAGCGAAATATCCGGGTCCATGTAATGGCGGTCAATATATTCTTTGGCTTGTTGAATAATGCCGGCATGGAACCCGTTGGCTTGGGTGTCACGAAACGTCAAGGTATCACCCAGCAGCTGGCGCGCCCACTCTTGCAATTGCGCCATCGTCATGATGTTGGCAAGCGTGGTCTCTATCGGTTCGAGCCCGGGCAAAACATCCTCCACGTTTCCGCCCAACTCTTGAATGAATCGCGCCGCCGCGAAAACGATATCGAGCAAGACATAATTTTTGATGATGGACGATTTGAACGCGGTCTCGCCGAGCGGCGCAAGAAACGCATCGAAAAAATCATCGAAATCTTCTTTGACGCCGCATTTCAAGTAATCTTGCAGCGCTGCCTTGTCCACTTTGAGCAGTTCTGCGGTTTCCTTGCCGCTGTCTATCGCGTGCGCTTCGCCGTTCGCCATTTGCAAAACGGACAGCGCTTCGATAAAGGACTGCCCGATGTCGGCAATTCGATTCGTCGCCGCGCCAATGCCCACAATCAATTTGCATTTGGTTGCCCGGACCTGTCGCTCCATTTGCTCGACCAGAAAATCAATATCGTCACGCAGATATTCCGGCGTGCTGCCTTTGGCAATCAAGACCAGTTCTTCGACATCTTTACGCAGTAGAAAAACATCCGGATTCCGGTCGGTCAGGTTCGACACGATTTCTTGCACGCGTTGGAATTCCGGAATATCGAACGCGGCGGTAGGGTCTTTGGGCGCAATGCGAATGACGACGACCATGTAACAGCGCGAAACGAGGTCCAACCCCAACACCTCACTTTGCTCGATGGCATCGGCGGGAGAAATTGCGCCGACCAGGAGTTTGAGCAAAAGGCGCTCGACGAGCGCGGCGCGATTTTCGTGCAGTTGATTTTGCAGCTGTTCCAGCTGCGCGCGTTCCTTTTCTTCTTCAGAAATTTTGGACGCCAATTTTTGGAGGACATGGCGCAAATCTTGCACCGTGACCGGTTTCAAAAGATATTCGGTGACGCCGAGCTGGATGGCTTCTTGCGCGTATTCGAATTCGTCATGTCCGCTCAAGATAACGATTTTGGTGCGCGGCAAACGTTCGCGGACAATTTTGGACAGCTGCAAGCCGTCCATAAACGGCATTTTGATATCGGTGATGAGGACATCGGGTTTCGTCGTTTGCAAAAGCGGCAGCGCCATTTCACCGTCCGGCGCTTCGCCGCACAATTCAAACCCGTCGGCGCGCCAATCCACATTGTCGCGGATTCCTTCGCGCGTCACAATCTCATCCTCGACAAAAAAAACCTTGTACGACATTCCGCGTCCTCCTGGACCTCAGGGCTGCCATGCCCGTGATTGTGCTGTCGAGTTTATTCAGCGTTACCACAAATGGTTTGCAGTCGCGATGTGAATTGTGTCGGATTGCGGCGTGCGCTTGAGAGATGGACTGCAAATCTGTCAACCAACTTTGGTAACGCTGAATAAGTGCAGTGTGGTTGGCTCGTTACTGTCCGTACACGTGCGTGTAACGGTAATGCAACCGCGCGACGTTTTCGGGTGAAATCTCTTCGGGCTGTCCGATCTGTAACGCGAGCCACGTTGTATGCGCGACATCTTCCACCATTACGGCGGCTTTGACTGCCGCTTCCGCGTTCTTGCCAATGGTGAACACGCCGTGATTTTTCAACAAGACCGCGCGCGATGCGCCAATCGAATCAATTACGACGCGCCCGATGTCTTCACCGCCAATCAAGGCAAAGCCGCCGCACGGAATCGGTCCGCCGAATTCATCTGCCATCGCGGTGAGATACACCGGAATCGGTTTGCCCAACGCGGCGAACGCGGTCGCATACGGCGAATGCGTGTGAACGACGCCAAACACATCGGGACGCTGTTGATAAATGTACAAATGACTCGCCGTGTCCGACGACGGTTTCAACGCGCCTTCGACAAGATCGCCTTCCAAATTCACGACGACAAAATGTTCGCGGCGCAAATTTTCATAACGCACGCCCGAAGGTTTAATGACGACGAGATTCGTTTCGGGGTCGCGCGCGCTGATGTTGCCCGCGGTCCACGTCACGAGATTGTTTTTCGGCAGTTCGAGGTGCAGGTGATACAGTTGTTCGCGTAAATGTTCTAGCATAAGAAATCAATGGAGAATGGACAATGGACAATGGACAATGAAGAAGGCACAATGCTCAGTCCTCAGTCCTCAGCACTCATCGCTCAATGCTCAACGCTTTCATCCGCTTGAGTCTTTTCATCACATCATTCGCGCCTCTACCAAAATAATCGTGCAAGGTTACATATTCGGCGTAAAGCGCATCGTAAATTTTTTGTGCGGCGGGATTGGGCGTAAAGGTCGCTGTTTTCAAGCGCGCCATTTTTTGGGTTGCATCAAAAATCGAGTCGTAACCGCCGCGCGCGCTGCCTGCTGCGACCGCGCCGAACATGGCGGCGCCGAGCGCGGGCGTTTGTTTCGACGCGGCGATGTTGAATGCGCGTCCCGTCACGTCCGCGTAAATTTGCATCAACAATTTATTTTTTTCCGGCAACCCGCCGCACGCGACGAGCTCATTCACCGGAACGTCATGCTGCTCCAACGCTTCGACAATGACGCGCGTGCCAAACGCCGTTGCCTCGATGAGCGCGCGATAAATTTCCGGCGCTTTGGTCGCCAAGGTCGCGCCGATGAGCAAGCCCGACAGTTCCACATCCACCAACACGGAACGATTGCCGTTCCACCAATCGAGCGCGAGCAAGCCCGATTCGCCCGGTTTCAATTTTGCCGCTTCGTGTTCGAGAACGGCGTGCAAATCTTTTTTCTGCTTTTTGGCAAGCGCGTGATATTCCGGTGGCACGGCATTGTCAACAAACCACGCAAAAATATCGCCCACGCCCGATTGTCCCGCTTCGTAGCCAAAGAATCCCGGAATGATGCCGTCCTCCACATAACCGCACATGCCCGGCACGACGCGCTCATTCGTGCCCAACACCATGTGGCATGTGCTGGTGCCCATAATCATCACCATGCGTCCCGGTTCCGTCACGGTCGCGGCAGGCACCGAAACGTGCGCGTCCACATTCGCAATCGCAACGGCGGTCCCCGCTTTCAACCCCGTCCATTTCGCGGCTTGCGCCGAAAGTTCGCCTGCGCGATGGCCGATGGGCGAAATATCGCGCGACATTTTTTGGTCAATCACATGTTCGAGGCGCGGGTCGAGCGCGGCAAAATACGCATTGTCCGGAAATCCTTCGCGTTTTGACCACATGGCTTTGTAGCCCGCCGTACACGAATTGCGCGTTTCCTGTCCCGTCAACTGCCACACGACCCAATCGGACGCTTCGATGAGACGCTCGGCTGCATTGAAAATCTCGGGCGCTTCGTCCAAAATTTGCAGGGTCTTGCTGAAAAAC
>CAZXYP010000421.1:0-4307 GCA_964644955.1 uncultured Anaerolineales bacterium
CAAAGACCAGCGTCGGGGTGACGAGATTGCCGTTGTTGTGGCGCGCGAGAATTTCATCTACGCCCGCGTCGTGTTCGCGATTGAAATCGGCGAACGGGATTTGCAGCGCGCGTAAATGCGCGCGTACGAGCGCGGTATCCTCGCACGTTACACTGCCATAGACTTGAAGTTTCATGGTTGTTCGCGCAGACCTGAATTTTAGGTTTTGAGGCGTTTGATGGCATACGAATACAGGCGCGGCGCAAAGGTGCGCACCGGCACGGCAAAGCGTTCGATGCCGCCAAATGCGTACTCTTCTTTGCCGCGCGCAATCGCATTCACCATTTTACGCGCGGCGATATCCGCGGGCATGGCGCGGCGCGACATGGCGGCTTGACCGCGCGGGTTGCCGTGCGCGTCCAAACTGTTTTTGGAAATCTCGCTTTGCACAAAGCCGGGCAAAATCAGCGTAACCTTGACGCCGTGCCGCGCGACTTCGCCGCGTAACGAATCGAAATATCCTTGCAGCGCGTGTTTCGACGCACAGTACGCCGCGTATTTTGGCACCGGCAATTTTCCGGTGAGCGAACTGACGACGACGATTTGTCCCGCGCGCCGTTCCAACATTTCCGGCAGCACCGCTTTGGTCAGCGCGACCGCGCCAAAAAAATTCACTTGAAAGACGCGCTGCAAGACCGACATTTCCGTTTCCGCCGCGCGCCCGCGCTGCGTAATGCCGGCGTTGTTGACCAAAATATCTATCGGTCCAAATAACGCGCGCGCCGCGTTTGTTTTTTGCGGAATGTTTTCCAAATCCGCGACATCGAGCGGCAAAATTTTCACGCGCGCGGGGTCAATACACTGTGCGCGCACGCGTTCCAATTCCTCACCGCGCCGCGCGGAAAGAATCACGCGCGCGCCGCGTTGGCAAAATTCATACGCCAGCGCTTCGCCGATGCCCGACGACGCGCCGGTGAGCCAGATGATTTTGTTTTGGAAATCCTGTTTCATAGCAACACCAACCACACCCCCGCCAGCGCCAACGCCGTTCCCGCCCACACGCGGCGCGTCAATTTCTCTTTCAAAAACAGCCACGAGAACAAAACGCCGATGAGCGGCGATGCGCTGTTGAGCAATGCCGCGCGCGCCGCGCCCGCCAACGCGACCCCCATTACAAAAAACAAACTGCCGATGCCGGTGCTGTAAATGGCAAGCGCAATTTGCCGCCACTTGCCTTGCCCGCGATAACTGTCCCAGACGCGCGAACCTTTCAGCCATTGCGTGATGGGGACCAACACCACTGCCGCAACGGTTAAACGATACGCGCTGACGAGAACGGACTGTTGTAAATTGTCGTACAGGGTCACGGGCGCTTGCATTTGAATCCCAAGCCGCAGCAGCGTTGTGGCGCACGCCCACAATAATGCCGCGCCGACCGCGCCCGCGACGCCGAGATAACGCGTGCGCAGCGAAATCGTGGGCGGCATTGTCTCGTTGCTTGGCGCAATGTTATCGCGTGCGGTCATGCCAATCGTCACGCCGATACCGTCGTCGGTCAGCATGACCGCACGCGACATGTCATTCGCTTCATCCGCGTCCGCCGGTTTTTCGCGGCTCAATAAAAATAATGCGACGATGACGAGTGCCGTGCCGAGCAGCGCTTGCAGCGTGACCTCTTCGCCCAAGAGTGGCACGGCGAGCAGCCATGTGAAAACGGGATAGACGCCCGAAATGGGCATGGCGCGCGACGCGCCGATTTGGGTCATGCTCCAAAAATAAATCGAGTCGCCGATGCAAAAACCGAGAATGACCGAGACCGCCAACGTCACCATCGTCAGCGGCGTCATTTGCGTAATCAATTGCCAGCCGCCAAAAAACGGCAGCAGCACAATGAAAAATAACGCGCCCACGACGACGCGGAACGCATTGAACGAAAGCGTGTCCACCTGCGCCGCTTGCGCCTTGACCATCAAACTGGAGGTCGCCCAAATCACGGCAGCGGTGGACGCGAAAAAAATTCCGAGAGTCATGGAAAGGGACTATAGATTGGAGATTGGAGATTGGAGACTAGAGATTAGAAATTCAGTCTCCCGTCTCTAGTCTCCAATCACGGTTCTCCATTCCGCGTAGCTCTCGTCAATCCCGCGCACAATGTCGTGATAGGCATTTTGCACGCGCTGTGTAATTTCACCCGGCGCGCCGTCGCCGACGTTCAGGCGGTCCACCGAAACAATCGGCACGATTTCGATGCCGGTGCCGCAAAAGAATGCTTCGTCCGCCGCGTACAACTCGGTGCGGTCCACCTCGCGTTCGACGACGGTGAGATTCAATTTTTCGCGCGCGATTTGTATCACCGTTTCGCGCGTGATGCTTTCGAGAATGCCGCTCGTCACCGAAGGCGTAATCATTTTTCCATCGCGCACGAGCATCAAGCACATGCCCGGACCTTCCGCCACTTTGCCTTGCGGCGTCAACAGAATCGCGTGGTCATAGCCGTTGCGTTTGGCTTCTTCGGACGCGTAGCGCGAATTGAGATAATTCGCGCTCGCTTTGACGCGCGGCGCCATTTGATTGTCCGTCAAGCGCGCCCACGAACTCACCATCGAATGACTCACGACCTCCGCTTTCAATTTCGATTCCCAATCGGTGACGTGCAAGATAACGTGCGCGAGCGTACTCGTCGCGCTGCCGAACGTGCGCGATTCGGCATACGCGAACGGACGCAAATATACATCCGTTTCGGGTTTGTTGGCGCGCATCAGCGCCACCGCCGCGTCGTGTAAATCTTGGAGCGTGTAATCACACTCGAGCCGCACGAGACGAATGGATTGTAAAAAACGTTTCAGGTGCGCGTCGAGTTGAAAAATCGCGAGCTGCTGTGTTTGCGGGTTCACATACGCGCGGATGCCTTCAAAGACCGACGACACGCTCGCGGTGCCGATTTGCGTGACGTTAATCGTTGCGTTCTCGAACGGCGTCAACTTGCCGTCCCACCAAACGGTTGGAAAAATCACGGATTCTGCCATAGTCATTCACTCCGAAACAATCGCGGAAATATAAAGAGCGTCAGCGCGAACGCGACAGCCGACACGCCTACGCCGACGACCATGCCGATAAGAAAACTTGCCGCATCCATTTTTCACAATAACGCGCGTCGCAGAATATCGAGCGCGCGAATCGCCGTCCAATTTTGCGCCAATTCGCCCATCCCACCGACGGGATACGAATACGCGCGCGTGCGTTCGTCCGAAACAATCGCGATGCACGTTTTCCCCGTATCCACTTTGTACATGTCCTGCTCGCCCATCGTGCTTACAATCGCGAGCGCAATATCCGCGTTGGTTTGCGCGCGCAATGCTTGTGCGACCTGTGTCGCGTATTCTTGATTCACTTGCGCGTCGGCGGGTTGAAGGAGTGTGTCGTTCACCGGTATCTTTTCGGGCGTCGCGCGCAATCGTTCCGCCACTTGCCCCGCCGTATTCGATTCTGCGATGGCGAGCGCTTTTTCTTTTACGGTGAGCAAACGCGCGACGACTTGCTCGACCGTTTCATCGCCCACGCCGTAAATCCAATCGCCCAATCGTTCGCGCACGCGCGCTTCCATGTCCGCAATCAATTTTTCCGCTTCGCCGCGCGTCTGCGCTTTGGCGGTGATACGCACATCGGTTTGTCCGGGATGCGCCGCAAGCCCGACCGTCGGATTGGAAGACGTTTCAAGGTCGGCGATTTTTTCGTCAATCATGCTTTCGCCGACCGCGCACGTGCGCAGGGTTTTGGAAAGAATGATGCGCTCATCGCCGATTTTTTCGCGCAGCCACGGCAAGACGCGCGTTTCGACAAGATGTTTCATTTCGCGCGGCACGCCCGGCAAAACAAAAATGGAATGTCCTTCTTGCTCGACAATGAAACAGGGCGCGGTGCCAACAGGATTTTCGACGGGCGTCGCGCCCTGCGGCATGTACGCCTGGCGGATATTGTTTTCGCTCAGCGCGCGTCCCCATTTGGCAAACCGTTCGCGGATTTGTTCTACAAACGCTTGATGCAACACGAGCGGGACGCCGACGGCTTGTGCGACGCCTTCGCGCGTCATGTCGTCCACCGTCGGACCCAAACCGCCGGTTGTAATAATCACCTCCGCGCGTGTCATTGCAATTTGAATGGTCGAAGCGATGCGTGAAACGTTATCGCCCACGGTCGTACGATAAAACACGTCCACGCCAATCGCCGCGAGCTGCTGTGCCAGCCACGCCGCGTTCGTGTCCACAATTTCGCCGAGCAACAGTTCGGTGCCGATAGAAATGATTTCTGCGCGCATAGTGCGATAGTAG
>CAZXYP010000422.1:0-4300 GCA_964644955.1 uncultured Anaerolineales bacterium
GACAGCGTTTCTGTGTGCGCAATCTCCAGCCCCGCATCTGCGAACATGGATTCAAGTCGGGCAACCGGATATTCCCAATGATGAGATGGGTCGCGCGTTTGTTCCCAGTGGTTTATGTGTCCTGCCAAAACTTTGTCGGGCGGAACGGTGTTGTCGGTGAATCCCAGCACGCCATTGGATTTCAATACGCGCGCCATTTCGTGAATCGCCTTCGGCGCATCGGAATAGTGATGCAGCGCGATGCGATTGGTTACGAGGTCAAAGGTATTGGTGTCAAAAGGCAGCGCGTGCGCGTCGGCGGGTTCGAATGCGATGTTGGTGATGCCGCGCTCGCGTGCGAGTTTGCGCGCCGTGTCCAACATTTGCGGCGTGAGGTCAACGGCAGCGACGTGCTTGACATGCGGGGCGAACGCAAGTGCGGTATGCCCCGCGCCGGTCGAAACATCAAGCATCGTCCACTCGGATTGCGGCTGTGTGAGTTCGACAAGGCGCGCGAGACTCTCGCCGCGCGCATGCACCGCGCTGGTTGCGTACTTGTCGGCGTTGGCGCCGAATTGATTTTGAATGAGGTGCGTAGAATCGTCCATCATGTAACGTACAGCACATTCTCACGCCGCGCGCTCAGCCCCGGAGAAAATACTGTATGGAATAGAGCGTGTCCATGAAAAAAGAATGAGAAGATCATATCACAAGTGACGCGAAGGCGACTTGCCGGTTCGCGACAAGAAACCTGTCGGAGCAAATTGCCTCGCGGCGATTGCGCGCGCGGGCTTGTGCTATAATCAAAAATCGGTTCGTTTGCGAACGTGATTCCTTGTTTCGTTCACGAGCCAATGCCGTACCATGCTTCAAATCGCGCGTGTTAAACTGAATCGTCCCCGTCCGACCGCGGAGCTGCTCCGGCGTCCGCGTTTGATTGCGGCGTTGAATGCGGGATTGGATGTGCCTCTCACCTTCATATCTGCGCCAGCGGGCTTTGGCAAGACGACGCTCTTGCTGGATTGGCTGGATGATGTTGCGCTCCCTGCGGCTTGGCTTTCGCTGGAGGAAAACGACGATACGCTTGACGGGTTTGTGGGGTATTTGGTTGCTGCTATCCAGACCATTTTCCCCGGCGCGCTGAATCCCGTGTTGGGTTTGCTGCAGGGTCCGTTTGCAGAAGCCCCGGTTCGTCTGGCTGGCGTATTGAGTGATGAATTGGCGGAACTCCCCGAAAATTTTATCCTCGTTCTGGACGACTATCATCTGCTCAAAACGCCGGAGATTCAAGCGATGATGAATGTGTTGCTCCGGCACTTGCCGGCGTGTTTGCGTCTGGTCATTGCGGCACGCCATGATGTACCCCTGCCGCTTGCCCGATTGCATGCGGACGGAAAAATCTGTGAGCTGCGCAGCTCCGACCTGCGTTTTACGCCGGAAGAAATGCGCGAATTGTGGACGCGCATGGTCAAGCGCGCGCTCCCGCCCGGGACGCTGGATGGGTTGCTTGAGCATACCGAAGGGTGGGCTGCCGGAATCCGGTTTGCCGCGCTTACGCTTCGCCCGGAGGAGAATGGGAATGGGGCGCTCCGATTCTCGAAAACATCCGGCGAGCGCCATCAAACCGAGTATTTTTTGAACGAAATTTTTTTGCGCCAGACCCCCGCCGCGCAAGAGTTTTTGCTCAAGACCTCTTTGCTTGAACGCTTTACGGCGAAAACCTGCGACGCGTTGATAAATGGAGCATCGGGTGGAAACTCGCGTGTGATCTTGAGTCAATTGGTGCATGACGAAATCATGGTGACAGCTCTTGATGACAACGGAGATTGGTACCGCTATTACCACCTGTTTCGAGATTTTCTTCGTTCCAGAGCGGCGCTCACGTACAATGCCGAAGCCATCGCGGAACTGTACCGGCGCGCCAGCCAATGGAGCGCGTCGCAGGGATTGTTTACGGATGCGATCGAGTACGCCATTGCGGCGGAAGATTTTGCCGGCGCGGCCCGGCTGTTAGGTCAGGGGCTGCGCCCCGATTTGGACAGAGAGACCGCGCGTCCCCTACTTGAATCGTGGTTCCGTCTTTTCCCGTTGCAAGAATGGGACCGGCATCTGGGGCTTGTCATGGCGCAGCTTTGGTTGGCAGTCTATCAGTTTCGCATCCCCGTGATGGTCAAGTTGATCCCATTGGCGGAACAGTTGCTGGCGGAGGCGCAGGATCTTGACGATGCCGAGCGCAAGCACTATGTCGGCGAAATCGCGCACATGAAGACTGCGCTTGCTTTTTTTGCGAATCAACCGGCGCGCGTGCTGGAATTGTCCGCGCAAGCATTGGACAATCTCCCGTCATCTAGTGTTTATGCGCGCGGGTCCGTGTTGGGGTATCGAGCGATAAGTTACCAGATGATGGGAGAAGCTGCCACCGGAAGCAATTTGCTGACGGAAACGTTTCGGCAGTATGCGGGCGACTCGCCTTTTTTCTTGTTGCGGTTGCTGTTGGGGCTTGGCTGGATGCAACTCAACACTGCGGATTTTTATGGACTTGTCGAGACTGCAGAAAGGATGCTGGAACTCGCCAAAGACAAATCGTACTTGACTCTGGGTTGGGCGCACAATTTTCTGGGAATTGTCCGTTATGAATGGAATCAGCTTCAAGCGGCTGCACAGCATTTTGCGCTGGGCGCGGAATTACGGCGCAGCTCCAATATCAAAATCAGTTACGAGAGTTTCGCCTGGTTGGCGCTGGCGCGGCAAGCGCAAGGATTTTCCGGGATGGCGGCTGCCACCCTGCAAGAAGTCTCGCTTTTCAGCGATGAGATGCAATTGCCCGACCTCGTTCTGAGTACCGAGGCATACCGGGCACGCTTGGCGCTGCTGCAAGGCGGCAACGCGACAGCACTGCATTGGGCAGAGAGCGCCTCCTTGCCGCCGACGCCGCACATGATGTGGGAAATCGAACATCACTTGACCCGCCTGCGTATTTTGCTTGCAACGCGCAAGCCCGAAATGGTCCGCACGGTGCTTGCCGAGAGCAATACGCTCCTTGACCTTGCGCTTCACGTTCACGATTCAAGACGAACAATTCAGTTGTATGTTCTGCAAGCAATGGCGTTGGATGGCTTGGGGCAAACGGAACGCGCGCTGGATGCTCTGCAAAAATCCATCGGCTTGGCAGCCGACGCCGGTTTCAAACGAACCTATCTGGATTTGGGTCCGCGCATGGCGCGATTGCTCGACCTGCTGCGGACACGTAATGTTGCTCCTTCCTATCTGCAAGATCTTTTGTCCTCTGTTTCGCAATCGGCACTGGGAACGTTTTCTGTCACCGCCGCAGAAACGGCACCGACGCCTTTGCTTGAGCCGCTGACCGCGCGTGAAATGCAAGTGCTGGAATGTCTGGCAAAGCGAATGACAACCAAGGAAATCGCGACGATATTGGTGATTTCACCGTTGACGGTCAAGTCCCACACCGACCACATCTATTCCAAACTCAATGTCAACAACCGCAGCGATGCGGTTCGGGTTGGACTGGCACACGGTCTGTTGCGGAAACCACTGGAATTTTAAACAACGGCGCACTCACCCGCCGCGAAACAAGTCCGGAAGCGCAATCCCGCTTCACGCGGACAGAAATTCGGTCCCCTTGTCGGCGCGCTGTCCGCTTTTTCTTGTCCCCCTACAACGGCGCTTACACCTCTCGTCCATCTCGTTTCACACCGGATTCTTGCCCCCGTCCAAGACTCATACTTTATTACTCCATAGTGGAGGATGGATTCTGCCTATAGTTTGCTAAAGTAGGATTGCCCTTGCAGGGCAGCAGCGAATGAGTCCGGATTGCAGATGACGACAATGTTTTGGGGTGTTTTCACTCCCACGGAAAACTAGCACGGGTTATACGGGCAATTCGAGTGAAACGCGGGAGCGCGGCAATGAATCAAGCAATGCAAACGCAACCTTCGCCGATGGATATGCATGGTATGTACCTCATTCGCGTGCAGGGACCGCTGGATGCAACGTGGCTCGACTATTTTGCCGGGATTTCGATTGTCGTTCTTTTGATTCCCGGAATTTCGTGCATCTCGACGCTTTGCACCCATGACGCCGACCAGGCAATGCTGATGGGCATTCTGAACAGTCTGTACAATTCTCAGTTTCCGATCCTGTCTCTGGAACAAATCGGCTCTCCGGTCGCTTGACTTTTGTGTCCACTTGCGCCAGCCGACGCGGCAAGGACAGGAGTTGATGAAAAAATGATCCAGCGACCTGCTTAGGTAGCACCACATCTAATCGTGGTCAGGAACACCACTTTTGAATCAGTTGTTTT
>CAZXYP010000423.1:0-4293 GCA_964644955.1 uncultured Anaerolineales bacterium
GCTCGCCATCGCTTCGAGCGGCGGCAGACCAAAGCCCTCATACAGCGAAGGCAGCGCAAAGACGCGCGCGGCATTGTACAAATACTTGAGCTCGTCGGTAGGCACGCCGCCGAGAAAACAGACCTTGTTGTGCAGTTTGTATTTTTCGACCGCCGCGTCAACTTCTTCGGTCAACCATCCTTTGTGTCCCGCAATCAGGAGGGGCGCGGAACTTTTGTAGCTGTCCAGCAGTTTGCTGTACGCGGCGAGAAGCGTCGGCAAGTTTTTGCGCGGCTCAATGGTGCTGACAAACAAAATAAAATCGCCGTCCACGCCGAATTTTTCACGAACGCGCGCGCGCGCGGTATTGCGTTCAATCGGCTGCGCGTCCGAATAGGCGGCTTCATAAATGACCGAGACCTGATTTTCGGGCACGCCGAGCAAACGCGTAATGTCGCGCTTGGTGCTGTGCGACACCGCAATCACATGCGCGGCGCTGCGCGCGGCAGGGTCAATTTGCCCGTAATATTTTGCGGCGTCCGGTGTGAGAAAACGCGGATACAACAGGAACGCCAGGTCGTGAATCGTAATGACGCTGGGCGCGCGTGTTTTGTATGGCGGAATAAAATCCGGGCTGTGAAATACATCCAGCCCGTGCCGCATCATTTCCACGCTCATGGCGAGCCGCTCGAAACGATGATGGCTCGGGGTCCATAATTGGCGGCGGTGAAAATTGGGCGCGTCGAAAACGCGCAGCGTGTCTTTGCGGCTTTGAAACAAATAATAGGCGTTGTCGCGGTCGAGGGCGGCGAGGGCGTCGGTGAGGCGCAAAATATATTGCCCGATGCCCGCATTGTGATAAAAAATCAGCCGCGCATCAATTCCAATTCGCATACGGGAGCTCGTCTAACATGCTTGACTCTCCGCGACGAGCTTCCTTGCGCGCAGCGCGGATTTTTTCATCATTTTCAGTATTATATCTGGAATGACACCTGTCGCAAAAAAATCGTTGGGCGGCGGATGGTGTTTGCATCGCGCCGCGCTTACGATTATGATGTTGCCGCTATGGTGTATTTTGCCTGCGCCATTTTCCTATCTGCGTTTTTGTTGTTCCAGACCCAGCCGTTAATTGGCAAATACATTTTGCCGTGGTTCGGCGGCACGCCTGCGGTGTGGTCCACCGCGCTGCTTTTTTTTCAAGCCATGCTCACGGGCGGGTATGCGTACGCGAATTGGCTGCACCGCCGCCTCTCGCCGCGCGCGCAAGGATGGGTGCACGGCGGCGTGGTGATTTTTTCACTCGCGCTGTTGGGTTTGACGGCGCTGCGTTGGTCTGCGCCGATTCTGCCGGATGCGACATGGCGTCCCGGCTCGGTGGATTCGCCATTCGCGGACGTGTTTACGATTTTGACAGTCGCGATTGCGGTGCCGTATTTTGTGTTGGCGTCCAACAGTCCGTTACTGCAAGCATGGTTCAGTCGTGCGTATCCCGACAAATCGCCGTATCGTTTGTATGCGCTGTCGAACGCGGGTTCGCTGCTCGCGCTGTTGACCTATCCGATATTGGTCGAACCGAATTTAACGCTCACGCGGCAAGGTTGGTTGTGGACATTCGGCTATGCCGTGTTTGCGGCGCTGGTTTTGTTTGGCGCGTATCGCACCTCGCGTTTGCCGCCGGAACAACATGTCGCGTCCGCCGATACGAATTCCGAACAAGTCGCCATGCCGGGGCGCGGCACGCGCGTCATGTGGCTGCTGCTGCCCGCGTGCGCGTCCGCGCTGCTGCTGGCGACGACGAGCCAAATCACGCAAGAAGTCGCGGTGATTCCGTTCTTGTGGGTTTTGCCGCTCGCCATTTATCTTGTGAGTTTTATTCTCACCTTTGACAGCGACCGTTGGTATTCGCGCCGCGTGTTCACGTATGCGTTTTTTATCGTCAGCGCGTTGGTGACGCTGGCGTTGGCAATGGGTCCGCGTTTGGGTTTGTTTGCGCAGCTGGGCATTTATCTGACGATGTTGTTTGTCGGCTGCATGATTTGTCACGGCGAATTGGTGCGCTTGAAACCGCACCCGCGTTACCTCACCACATTTTATTTGATGCTTTCCATCGGCGGCGCGTTGGGCGGCATTGCCGTGAGTCTGCTTGCGCCGCTGCTGTTCAAGGGGTATTGGGAACTGCCGCTCGCGTTGATTGGCTGCGCGGTGTTGTTGATGGTCGTGACGTTTGGCGCGCGTCAACGCGCGGGCATGGCGCGCACGCGCGCAGACTTGACGATTTTGGCGGGCGCGCTGGTCTTGTTGTGCGGCGTTTTTATTTTGGACGTCAAGCCGACGTTGTGGGATGCCGCGTATGCGGCGCGTAATTTTTACGGCGTGTTGCGTGTGAATGAACGGGACGCGGCAGACCCATCGCGGCGCGCGTTTCAATTGGCGCACGGCGCGACGCTGCACGGCTTTCAATTCACCCAAGCCGACAAGCGCGCGCTGCCGACCGCATATTTTACCGAACAAAGCGGCATCGGCTTGACGCTGCGACATTTTGGGACGCGCCGCGCGCCTCTGCGTATCGGCGTTTTGGGTCTCGGCATCGGCGTATTGGCGGCATACGCGCAGCCGGGCGATGAAATGACGTTTTATGAAATCAATCCCGATGTGATTCGTTTGGCGGAGGGCGAGCAGAATTATTTTCATTTTTTGCCGGAGGCGCGCGGGGCGGTGCGCGTGGTTCCCGGCGACGCGCGCCTTTCGTTGGAACAAGAACTCGCGGCGCGCGGTTCCAATCAATTTGACCTTGTCGTATTGGACACCTTCAACAGCGATTCCGTCCCGGTCCATTTGGTGACGCGCGAAGCATTGGCGCTCTACTTGAAACATCTGAAACCCGACGGCGTGCTGGCGCTGCACATCAGCAACAATTATTTGGATTTGCGTCCGGTGATTTACAAACTCGCGGACGAATTCGGCTTGCAAGCCGCGTTCATTGAAACGCCTGCGGACAATGACCGCACCTATTTGTCGCTGTGGATGCTGCTGACGCGGAATAAAAAATTTTTGGAGCAGCCCGCCATCGCCTCACGCATTTCGCCGCGTCCTCCCAACCTCAAAGCGCTGCAATTGTGGACGGACGATTACAGCAACCTGTTTCAGATTTTGCGGTGAAAGAGCAAGGCGTTTTGCCTGCAAACCTGACCTGCGTTATCATCCAAAACCATGACCCCTGTCCGCCGCCAATATCTCCAAATCAAAAAACAATTTCCCGAAACGATTGTGTTTTTTCGGCTCGGCGATTTTTATGAAACGTTCGACGACGACGCGCGCATCGTGAGTCAAGTGTGTCAAATCGTCCTCACCGCGCGTGAAATGGGTGACGGCGAACGCATTCCGCTCGCGGGCGTGCCGTATCACGCGGTGGACAATTATCTCGCGCGCTTGATTCAGGCGGGACACAAGGTCGCCATTGTCGAACAAATGACCGAGCCGGGCAAAGGTTTGATTGACCGTCAGGTGCAGCGCGTCGTCACGCCCGGCACGGTGGTCGAGCCGAATCTCTTGCAAGACAAAGCCAACAATTATCTCGCGTCCGTGATATTGCACGAAGGACGCGCGGGCATCGCGCACGCCGATATTACGACCGGCGAATTTGCCGTGACGGAAGTGGACGCGCGCGAAGTCAATATGGAGCTCGACCGGCTTTTGCCTGCCGAAGTGTTGGTGTTGAAAGACGCGCGCAGTAATGACGTGCCGTTGAAAAATCTCGCGTATCCCGTTACCCCGTTCAACGCGCTCGATGCGGACGCGTCCGCGCGCGTTTTGCTCGAACAATTTCGCGTCGCCGCGCTTGATGGGTTTGGTTTGCTGGGAATGACGCTGGCGACGCGCGCGGCGGCGGGCATTGTGCGTTATTTGCAAGAAAATCAACGCGGCGCGCTCGGACAATTGCGCAGCATTCGGGTGTACCACACCGACGCGTTCATGACGCTCGACTCGCCGACGCGGCGCAATTTGGAAATCATTTCCGGAATGCGCGGCGGCGGACAAAAATTTTCGCTGCTCGGCGTGTTGGACGATACGCGCACGGCAATGGGCGGACGGTTACTGCGCCAATGGTTGATTCAACCCCTGCGCGACGCGGACGCGTTGAACGCGCGGCTCGACCGCGTGGACGCGTTTTTTCAAAACACCGCGCTGCGCGACCGCGTGCGCGAATTGTTGAAACCCATCGGCGATGTGGAACGGTTGACGACGCGGGTGCAGCAAAATATCGCGTCGCCGCGCGAAGTGAAAACGCTCGGCGCAAGTTTGCAAATGATTCCC
>CAZXYP010000424.1:0-4274 GCA_964644955.1 uncultured Anaerolineales bacterium
TTTTTCCACCAACTGAGCCGTTCGCCTTTCCAATAGTCGTGCCATTAATCTTCTGTTCCCGGTTTGACAAAAAACTCCATCTCCATCTGTTCAAACTCGCGGTCGCGGAAAATGAAATCGCCATGAACGATTTCGTTGCGAAACGAGCGCCCTTGCTGCGCGATGCCGAAGGGCAATTTTTTGCGCGTCGTTTCTTGCACATTGCGATACTGCACAAACATTGCTTGCGCGGTTTCGGGACGCAAGTACGCAATCGAACCTTCGTCGGCGATTGGACCGACGTGCGTTTTGAACAAAAGATTGAATTGGCGCGGCTCAGTGAGCGTGCCGCGATTGCCGCAATTCGGACATGCGATTTTTTCCGGATTGTCCCAGCCGTTGATTTTGTCCGCGCGAAAACGATGGCGACAATTTTTGCAATCGGTCAACAAATCGGTGAACGTGGCTTCGTGTCCGCTCGCGCGCCACACCAGCGGATTCATAATAATCGCCGCGTCAATGCCGACGACATCATCGCGTTCCTGCACCATCGCGCGCCACCACGCGCGCTTGATATTGTTTTTCAATTCGACGCCGAGCGGACCGTAATCCCAAAAGCCGCCGATGCCGCCGTAAATATCACTGCCTTGAAAGATGAACCCGCGCCGCTTGCAGAGCGACACGATAGTTTCCATGTTGACGTTAGACATGATTAGAGACTGGAGATTGGAGATTGGAGTTTTCTGATTTGCGATTGTGATTTTCGAAATTCAAATTTCGATTCGCGTTTCATGTTTGACGATTTGCAATTACCGATGGCGGGTGACGGATTACTTGGTGACAACCGCGTGTTTCAACGTATTGAGAAAATCCACCGATTTTAAATTGCGTTCGAGCAAGTGCGTAAGGTAATAATGCAAGATCGCTTCAGTTTGGGCTTCGACTTGCGGCGAGAGATTCAGCTGCTCGATTTCGACGTACGTGCGGGACTGTAAATAGCGCAAGACCTTGAGCGCATTCACCGGCACCGAAATGGCATCGCGATACGCGCTGCGAAATTCGGGTTTTAACATCCCGCCGCCTTCGGGTGAAAAAAAATTCTCTTCGGGCAGTAGTTCCGTTTTCGAATGAATACACAGCTGCAACTGCGGACGATACCCCAACGCACCCAACAACCGCATTTCAAAATAACGCGCGGTCCGCGATAAATGAGCGGTCGTTTCCAGCCAATGCAGCGCGTGATACAGCAAATCATACACTTCGCGCTGTTCGATTTCGGCTTCGACAAAACGGTCAATCAATTCTGCAAAATAATAGGCATGTCCCAACCGGTCCAAATCGCCGCGCATCGCGAGAAAGGGTTCGCGCGTTTGCGCCTGCGTGATAATGTCAATGTCGCGTGCGACGTGCAGCGACAATGCAACAGAATTGAACAGTTCGACGTGTCCGGTTTTCCGCGCGGATGGTTTGCGCGCACCTTTTGCCACCGCGCGCAACTTGCCGCGCTCCGCCGTGAGCAAGGTCAGTAAACGGTCTGCCTCGCCCACATCGGTGCGTTTCAACACAATCGCATTCACCTGATATTGCCGTTCGCGCATGCTGCCTCAGCGAAAAAAGATTATACACTATGGCAACGACAGGATGAAAATGGAGGTCTCGCTTTGTCACACGAAAGAATGTGACTGCGCCGTGTGACGCGGCGTTTCGCGGGCTACACCTTTCGCGGCAAACCAACTTCAACACGCGACACAAAAAAATCCGCACCATCGGCGCGTGCGGATTCAGCGTTAAAGTCCACGTGTTCCAGTATAGCAAAATAGACGCGAAACGATGTTACTTTTTGGTCTTGTTTCGGTTATTTTTGGTTTGTTTTTGCCCTCGGCGCAGTTTTTGCGGCGTAAACCCGTCGAGCAAAAGTTTGCCGAGCGCAAACACGCGCACAGTGCGCAAGTTTTCATCTGCCAAATAGACAGGCGTATCGGGACGCATGAATTCAAACGCGACCTGCCGACACGCGCCGCACGGACTGCCGCCGTTTGAAGTCACCACCGCCAACGCGACGAATTCACGTTCGCCTTCGGTGACGCCTTTGAAAATCGCGTTGCGTTCGGCGCACACGGTCAAACCATAGGACGCGTTTTCGACATTGCTTCCGGTATAGATTTTTCCCGATTTGGCGACAACCGCCGCGCCCACCGCATAGTTGGAGTACGGCGCATACGCCAATTCGCGCGCTTGCGCGGCAAGTTCCAACAAACCGCGCTGCAATGCGCTAGCCGGTGGTGGTTTTGCTTTCATCGCTTTCGTTAACGCGTTGCGGCGTAACCGTTTTGACTGCGCGCACCTGTTTAATGCGGCGCCCACTCAAACTCGTCACGCTCAACTCGACATTCCGAATCTGCACGCGGTCCCCAATGCGCGGCAAACGTCCCAATTGCGTATAAATCAATCCGCCCAACGTATCACTTTCATCCGTCGGCAGTTCGACTTGAAACTCTTGATTGAAATCGCTGATGGAAATACTGCCGGTCGCCGTCGCTTCGTCAGCATTGATGCGTATAAACGGTCCGACTTCCGCCGCGTCATATTCATCGCGAATCTCGCCGACGATTTCTTCAATCACATCTTCAATCGTCAAAATGCCGGACGTGCCGCCGTATTCGTCCACAACCACCGCCATGTGCACACGATTGCGCAACAGGTCGCGCAAAATATCGTCCGCACGCGCGGTATCGGGAACATAATGCACCGGGCGCAAAAATTCGCGCAAGGTTACGGCATGCTGCGGCTGCCGCAACGCCGGCAGCAAATCTTTGACATGCAAAATTCCGACAATGTGGTCAATGTCTTCGTGCATCACCGGCAATCGCGAATGCCCATATTTGATTGCCACTGCGAGCGCGTCATCAATGCCTGCGGTAACATCCAACGCGACGACATCGGGACGCGGAATCATGATTTCGCTCGCGTACCGCTGTCCCATTGCAATGATGCCCGCAATCATTTCGCGCTCGTCCGGGTCTATCAATTCAATCTTGCGCGGCTCTTCGCCTTCCGCCATAATGATTTGAATATCATCCGCCGATACGCGGTCGGATGGACGATTGCGCGTGCGCGGACCTTT
Organism: uncultured Anaerolineales bacterium; assembly: GCA_964644955.1. Taxonomy (GTDB): domain Bacteria; phylum Chloroflexota; class Anaerolineae; order UBA4142; family SHND01; genus SHND01. Next base: position 3,104 of record CAZXYP010000424.1, read on the forward strand.
TGCTTGCCGCGTCAGCCAATTGCTGAAATCGAGCAGCGGCGCGACCAAGCCATTGAGCCAAGCCAACGGTTGTGCCAGCGCCAACGCAAGGGGAAACGAGCGCGCGGTCGCGACAAAATCCACAATGATTTTTCCGACAAGCCAAAGCGCGAGGACGGTAACGATTTCGGACACGCGCGGAATAATTTCCTGATACGTTTCAAACGCATGCCACGTCAACGCCAACGCCGCGGCGACAAGACTCGCGCCAAATAAAAACTGAACCGGCGCGAGCGAGCGATACGGATTATCCAATAAACCCAACAGCACACGCGCGCGCGCGTCGCCTTGCGCGGCAGCATCGTCCACACGCGTACGCTCGACGGTCATGACCGCGGCACGTATGCCCGAACACAACCACGCTACACTCAGCGCGGCGGCAAGCACAAAAGGGGAATACATCATCATCGTGCGCGTCGAGAATTCAAAACAAATCTACGCGGTTTCCGACTTTAATTTACGCAGCACGCGCGCCGGCACACCCACGGCGAGCGCATCAGCCGGAATATCTTTGGTCACCACCGAACCCGCGCCCGTGCGCGCGCGGTCGCCAATCGTCAGCGGCGCGACCAGCATCGAATCGCTGCCGATAAAAACATTCTCGCCGATGACGGTGCGATGTTTCTTTTTGCCATCATAATTACACGTTATCACGCCTGCGCTGTAATTGGTGTGTGCGCCAATGTCGGCATCGCCCGCGTAGGAAAAATGTCCCATGTGAACGCCTTCGCCCAAGCGCGAATTTTTTACTTCCGCATAATTGCCGAGATGGACGTGTTTCGACAAATACGATTTCGGGCGCAAATGGCAAAACGGTCCCATGTCCACATGGTCTTCGAGTGTGGATTCTTCAATCACTGAAGGACCAATCACGCACGCGTCGCCAATAACCGAATCGCGGATAATGGCATTCGGTCCGATGCGGCAATCGCTGCCCACGCGCGTTTTGCCCTGTAAATGCGTGTTGGGAAAAATCACCGTGTCCTGTCCGATGACCACATCGCTATCAATATACGTCGTCGTCGGGTCGAGCAAGGTCACACCCTCATTCATCACGCGTTCGCGCACGCGTGCGCGCATGACGCGTTCGGCGGTCGCCAATTGCGCGCGCGTGTTGATGCCCAACGCTTGC
>CAZXYP010000425.1:0-3561 GCA_964644955.1 uncultured Anaerolineales bacterium
TCGAGATTGTATTCGCGCTGCGCTACAGCAGCTGCCGCGCGCCCGAACGCGTCGGCGCGGTCCGTATCGGTCAATAATTCTTGAATGCGCTGTGCCATCATTTCGGCGTTCGCGTGAGGGACCAAATAGCCGGTCACGCCGTCGCGCACTTGTTCGGGAATGCCGCCCACTGCGGTTGCCACAACGGGCGTGCCGCACGCCATCGCTTCGAGGATGGTATTGGGAAAGGTGTCCGAGTGCGCGGCGTGCAAAAAAATATCGGCGGCTTGATAGTATCGCGTAATTCGCGTCGCGTCTTGTTCAAAGCCCATGAGCCGAATTTCGCCATTGCCGAAAAATTCGCTTTCGCCTTTTTCCCCCAACAATAGAAATACTAACGGTCTGCCGCGCCATTGCGCCGCAGCCAATTCGACGGCACGGCGCATTGTTTTGTAATCCTTCCACGGATTGCGCCGAATCCAGTTCGCGCTTGCCAACAAGAACACGGCATCTGTTTCCAAACCCAACGCGCGACGCGCCGCCACTTTGTCGCCGGGACGGAATTGTGCGAGGTCAATGCCATACGGGATGACGCGCGCTTGGCGCATGCCCGCGCGCAGCATGGATTGTTCAACCTTGTTCATCAAACCGCGCGAAGGTGTAGCGACGTAAAGACGACTTGCGGCATAAATACGCTGTTTGGTTTTCCAATTGTGCGCGGTCTCATCGCGGGGAATTGCCGGCGCAATGGTCAAGTCAGGACAATTCCCACAGCCGGTTTGCCAGCGCATGCAATCGAACGAATGCGAACAATGTCCGCTCAACAGCCAACCGTCGTGCAGTGTCAATACAGTCGGGAGGGTATGACTCAGTTTTGGCAGATACCGCAAATCAAAATAATTCCCATGCAAGTTGTGGAGATGCGCAATATCCGGACGCGCGGGCGCGCGTGTCAATAGCTCGCGGCTGGCGGGATAGTAAAAAGTCTCCCAACCCCATTTGCTTTCGACGACGCGCCGACCTTGCGCCAACGCGTCGAGCCAGAACGCGGCGCGTTTCATTTTGTGTCCGCGCGCCGCGTAGGGCTTTACGCGCGCATGCAGTCGGCGCGCGAGCGTTTGCCATGCCGCGCGTTCGGGCGGGGAACCGATTTCATAAACGGCAGGGTCGGCAGATTTTTTGGCGCCGACTGCCAAAAGACTTTGACAGCCGCGCGCTTGATAACCCTTGAACAAAAACCACGCCACGCGTTCGGCGCCGCCGGCGAGGTCCGATGGACAAACGGTCAGGATGGTTGTCGGAGTCGTCATACGGTGCGCGGTTTCCATCATGCCGGAGTGTGTTGGGCAAGCCTCTCCGCCCAACGGGCAACGCGCGCATTGATTTCGGCGTACGGAACAACATCCTTTTCGTACACGCGGGAAAGCGGACGCGGGGAAAGTCGTTGAGCGCGTCCTTGTCGCCGACGTTTTTCAAAGCGCATGAACGCGCGCAGCCGATTGTCGGAATCGCCCAAAATAGCGCGGCGACTGGGTGGCGCGGGGCGCGTCGTTTGTCTGCGCAAAACGCGCGCCAAGTAATCTGCCAGATTGACGATGCTGTCTCCGTTTGCCATCATCCCTCTGCGCGCCCACGCGCCAAGGCGATTTTCATGCCGGCTCGTATCCAGACAGGCGTTGGCAAATGCGGCGTAGGTCTCTAGACGCGGCGCGTGGACATGCCAATCCGCGCGCAGACTTGCGGGGACGGGATAGGGTTCGAGCATGTAGGCGGGTTTGTCCGCAACGGCTGCCTCAATCAAGCTCGTGCTGTACGACGACAAAACGACATCACTTGCCAAAATCCATTCGCGGACGCTGGCGTCTTTGTTTAGATGCAAGTTCGGCGGCAGCTGCCGGCACACCGCCGTAACCGCGTCTTGAAATTCTTTGAGCGGCGTGGTCGGGCGCGGGCGAAGAATGATTTCCACATCGGACGCGGTCGCGAGCGCGGCGCACCACTCCATGGCAGAACGAAACGAATCGCGCGAAAAAATTTTCATGCTGTCCAAAGTTTGACGCTGCAATCCTTCGCGTTCCAGGGCATCGAAACGCCAGTCTTGATAAAATGCCCAGTTGTAATTTTCGGGAAAAAAGATCCACCGCTTGCGCGCGTCCAAACCATATTTTTCCGCGAGTGTCGCGCGGTCGTCAAAAAAATGCCGATAGGGTGCATCGTACAAAGTGTACGCCGGATTCCCATTGACAAAGATGTGCGCCGGAGTGACGCCGCGCGCTTGAATCAATTCGGCGTACTGCGTGCTCCATGCATGATGCAGGACGTATTTTGTTTCAAAAACTCCGCGCGGTAATTTGGCTTCGCGATTGCCCGGGTACAACAATTCTTCCCACGCCATATTGAAATAGATTGCGTGATGCCAATCATAAATGAACGGATAATGGCGCGGGCTGTCCGAATAGCAAAAGGGAATGACGACGAGACGCGGCGACCAATGCGCGAGCGCGTGGGCGACCCCGTGATATTGATGCGCGATTTCTACGGTCAAGCCGTGACGCGTTTCCGCATAGTGTTTGACCAGGCACGCGACATCCAATTCGCGCGTCACGTGTTCGTAGAAAAAAAGAATGTCAATGTTTTGCATACGCTACGCATCTTGCGCGCGCAAGATGCGTTCCGCCAAACGCGCGCCCGAAAGGCGATGATGTTCCAATGCTTCCCACGGCGTACCCATCGCCGGGAATCCTTCCACGCCAAAGGTCTCGAACGTTTTGTCGCGCAAGCGTTTGTCAGCAGACAAGGCGCGCACTAACCCGCTGCCCAAGCCGCCTATCGGCGCATGGTCTTCGACGACGTGAATAAATTTGTACGGCGCAACCATGTCTGCGAACCAGTCTTGGTCGAGGCGATTCAACCACGGCAAATTAACGACGCGCACGCCGAAACCGATAGTGCGCAAATATTCGGCGGCGAGCAGCGCTTCGTGCAGCATAACCGGACCATAGCCGAATACAATCGCGTCGCCGCCCTCGTGCAAAATTGCGCCGCGCCCGCGTTCCGGTTTGTAGTTTTCCGGCAGCGTAATCACGCGCGGGGACGGACCGATAACCAACCGCACCATGCAATTTTCCGGCGCGGCAGTGACACAGTATTCGGCAATCCATTTCGCTTCCATGCCATTGCAGGGCTGCAAAATTTCGACATTGGGCAGTGCCGCGAACAGAGAAATGTCGCGGATGCTTTGATGGGATTTGCCGGGACCGGCGGGAATGAGACCGGCGTAATGACACGCGTAAATAATCTTGGTGCGTTCGGTGGCGTTGTTGTAAATTTGTTCGTTCGCGCGCGCGGCAAGAAAACTCGCGAACGAATTGACCACAGGCAGCAAGCCCATTCGCGCAATTCCGCCCGCCATTGAAACCATATCTTGTTCTGCAATGCCGTTTTCAATAAAGCGGTCCGCATACGCCTCCGCAAACCCACGCACACGACAATCGGCAGCGAGGTCGGCGTCCAGCACGACCAATTCGGGGTGCTGCGCGCCCAACGCGGTCAAGGCATCGCCGAACGCAGTGGCGACATATT
>CAZXYP010000425.1:3571-4269 GCA_964644955.1 uncultured Anaerolineales bacterium
TATTCACTGCTGACGTGAGCCACCGGCTGGCTTTCTTGTTCGCCAAACAATTGATTGCCGGGCGCAGCAAAACCAAGTGGACGGGTTTGCACTTCGGGCGGGACGCTTTCTAACAGAAGGGGCGCGAGTGCAAGCGCGTGCAAACGCGCGTTGATGCCCGCGATAATTTCCGCGTGCGCGGCAGTGTACACCTCGTCCGCCGGCGCGCCGGCGTGCCAGCGGTACAACCCGTTGCCGTCTTGTAATGCTTGCGGATGTTCCATGAACGAAACGCCGCGTCCTTTGATGGTGTCCGCAATCAAGATTTTGGGCTGGTCTTGAATCGTCGCGAATTCGGCGAGAATAGCGTCAAGCCGCGCAAAGTCGTGTCCGTCGCAGCGCGCGACATGCCAACCGAACGCGCGGAATATCGTTTCCAAATCGCCGAGCGGCATGATTTGCGAAACGAGCATGTCGGTCTGCACTTTATTGTGGTCGAGCAGTACGTTCAAATTGCCGATGCGTTGGTGCGCCGCCGCGCGCAGGGCTTCGTAATTTTGTCCTTCTTGCAATTCGCCGTCGCCAATCATGACATACACTTGTCCGCCGAGTTGGCGCTGCCGTTTTGCCCACGCCATGCCGCGTCCTTTGGAAATGCCCATGCCGAGCGAACCGGAATTGGCTTCCAAGCCGCGAATGCCGATATCGGGATGTCCGTC
>CAZXYP010000426.1:0-4257 GCA_964644955.1 uncultured Anaerolineales bacterium
TATTTCATCAGAGGGGGCTATTGTAGGACGAGTTAGAGAGGGTGTCAAAATGAATTTGTGGCGCTGTGTTATGTCTGTCACAGATGAAACCAAAACGCGAGTGCGAGCGTCTAAAAGACGTCTTGAAATGCTTCCCCAAATCTTGATTCTGTCGGGTCTCGCATTCCTCGTGTTTTTGGCGTTCGGATGCGCGCGCCCGGCAACAGGAGTGGAAATGAACGCGTTGGAAACCCCTCAAGCCATTACGCCGCAAATTGCAACGGTGGTGGTCGGACCGGCTTCGACGAGTCTGCCGCTGTCTCAAATCAAAACGCGCACGCCCGCGCCGTCCGCGAAAGCAGGCGATCAAGTCACAATGCAAAATGCGGAAAGCGGCGTGACCCTGCATGTGGGCGAAAGTTTTTTGCTGAATTTGGGCGACCGCGATTGGAACGTGCGCGTGGGCGACGAAACCATTGTACGTCTCGATACAAACGCGACGATTCCGCAAGGCAGTCAGGGATATTACACCGCGTTCAAAGCGGGCAAAACGAAATTGTATGCGACGAGCGATCCGCCATGTCGTCGGGCGAATCCGCCGTGCATGCTGCCGACGCTCTTTTTAGAAATTCCGGTGACCGTACTGCCGTAAAGCCAAGCCACGCAACAGGAGTTGCGTGGCTAATTTTTTCTGCGGCTGTGGTTTATCGCCTTGAGTGGATATCCATTCAATCCTTTTCCTGCGCCAACAAAATTCCTTGCCCGCGCCGCACCACGACATATTTTTTGTGCGGCGCGATTTGCGCAAACCGCGCGCGCAAGCGTTTAATGAGCCCGTCAATCGCTTCTTCGCTAATGCCTTGCGCGTTTTCCTCACGCCATACCGCCGCGACAATCTCTTCACGGGTGACGAGTTGGTTCGGCGTCGCATACAATCGTTCCAGCAGCGCGTACTGTGCTGCCGATAATGCGGGTTCGAGTTTTGTCCCATCTACCCACACCTCGCCAGCTGCGGCATCAAGCCACACCCCCTTCAAGCGCCCCACGCGGTTGCCCTCTGCCGTCGCGTCGGCGTCGTAAAAGCGCAGTGTCACCGCGCCCCCGAGTACGATTTCGTCATTGTTGCGCAGGCGCACCGGTGTTCCCGTCACCGCGCTGCCATTGACAAAGGTGCCGTTGCGACTGGACAAATCCTCAAGAAGAAAAGCGTCGTCGCGCCGGGTCAGCCGCGCGTGGGCGCGCGAGACAGGCGCAAACGGCAAAATGATTGCGGCGGGCGCGGCGCGTCCCACCACCATTTCATCCGCGTTCAACTCCCATTGTTGTCCGTCCGCTGAGATGAGAAGCGCGCTCATGGTCCGAAACTCGATACGGCATCGCCGCGCGCAAACACCCATCCATTTGCCAGCGCGGGCGGCACGGTGAGCGTGTCTTGAATTTGAAAATTCATCGCGGTCAATTCTGCAAATTCGGTGTAGGGCGAAAAGTAGCGCACGCGTCCATCGTTCGTGACGAACATGACCAGTCCCGCGCCGGTACTCGGCGGCGCGCTCATTGCGCGGTCCAGTTTCCCGGACCATGTCAATTCGCCCGTCGCGGCGAGCCACGCATACGCCATCCCCTCGCGCGTCGTCGCGTACACAAACCACCCGTCTGTCGCAAAGCCGTTCACCGCGCCGACGGTTTGCGCTTGCCAGATTTCGCGTCCCAGTAAAATGTTGTACGCCGAGACGCGCCCTTGCTCGGTCCCGGCGATGACGAGACCCTGATTCGTCAACGCCGTGAGCGGCGCGCTCAGGTTGCTTGGCAGTTCGGCTTGCCACGCCTGCTCGAGCGTAGATGCCAACGCGTAAATTTTGTTGGGGGTCGCGACGAGGACTGCGCTGTTGGCGAGTGTGGGCGGCTGGACGAATCCTTGGGATTGAAACGTATCGAGCGTCCAGTACAGCGTTCCCATCGTCGGCTCGATGGCATGAAGGTAGCCGCTGTCGGTGGCAATATAGAGTGTGCCGTCGTCATTCACGGTCACGTTGCCCACGACGCGGCCTTGCAGTTCCGCTTGCTTTTTGCGCCACACCAATTTCCCGTTCGCCACATTCAGCGTGTGCAATTCGCCGTCGGATGTAGGAATGAAAACGTAACCCCGTTCCGGCGTTAGCCACAACGCGGGCGCGCCGCCAACGGGCGCGCCGAGATTCGTCTCCCACACCAACGCGCCGTCGTTCCAATCGAACGCGCGCACGATGCCGCCCTCTACCGGTGCAATCACGACACCCCCCCCCACGACCAAGCTGCTCACGGGCGCGCCTTGGGGTTCGGTTTGCCAGCGCGGAGTAGGGTTCAAGGACGGCATGTCCGTTGACGTATTCGTATATGCGGCGTTGCTGCCCGGCATGATCCAACTGCCGCCCGGTGTGACTGGAGGGGGGGGGGAAGGTTTGGGCGTCGGTTCCGGCGTGGACGCGGTTTCCGTTGGCGCGGGCGTTGAGGTTTCCGCCGCCAGCGTAGGTGTTTCAAGTGTTGGCGCGGGAGAAAAGGTAACTTGCGCGACCCGAGTGGAGGTTGGTGAGGCGGGCGCCGTGAAAGGATTTGACAGGGCAAGGAACGCGCAGCCCGCCGCACCCAGCGCGATGCCGCTGAGGACAAGCGGGAGCCGGGCGCCGCGGCGCGCGCGCAGGGTGGATTCCCGCGGGGCAGAGAGCGCGTCGCACATGCCAGCGACGGTTGGAAAGCGCGCGGCGGGATCTTTTTCCAGAGCGCGGTTCAGCGCGCGTTCGATGTGGGACGGCACGTCGGGGCGATGTTCCGAAAGAGGCGGGGGCAGCGCGTGCAGTTGTTGATGAAACAGCGCGGCAGTCGTCGGCGCGTCGAACGCGGGTTTGCCCGCGAGCATTTCGTACAGCACCAATGCGAGCGCGTATTCATCCGCGCGCCCGTCGCAGGTTTCCCCGCGAATTTGTTCGGGCGCCATGTAACGCGGGGTGCCGAAAAAAGGTCCGCCGAGCGTGGCGTCCGTATCTTGCGCCAAGCCCGCCAAGCCAAAATCTACCAGCGTTGCCTGAGCGCGGGGCGGTTTTTCGTCCGCGCCCGTGACCAAAATGTTGGATGGTTTCAGATCGCGGTGAAAGACGCCGCGCTGATGCGCGTACGCGAGCGCGTTGGCGATTTGTTGAAAAATTTCCAGCGCCTGCGCGAGCGGCAATTTTTTCTCGCGCGCGAGAAGGGCGTGCAAGGTTTCGCCTTGAACCCATTCGAGGACGATAAAAGGTTGTTCCCGGTGTACGCCAAACTCGTACACTGTCGCAATGTGCGGGTGTTTCAGGTGCGCGGCGGCGGCAGCTTCGCGATGGAACCGTGCGCGCGCGTCGTCCGAGTTCAAGCGCGACGCATCGAGCAGTTTGAGCGCGACGGTGCGCCCCAAGCCAATGTCCACCGCGCGATAGACGATGCCCATACCGCCTTGCCCGACGCGCGCGATGATGCGAAAGTGGTCGAGCGTTGTCCCGGGTTCGAGTGACTGCGGTGTCATCTTGATTCACATTATATGAGGAATTGTGCGTTTGTGACACAGGAATTTCGCCCCCCGCGCGCCCCTAACGCGCCCCTTTTGCGTCCAGTTGGGCGCGTGCGCTCATGCTATCTTGCGCATGATAAGCCAATGCGCGCCGCGTGCGCGCGGAAAAAAAATATCAAAGGAGGCATCATGAAACAGTTTCACATTCACGCGCGTTTTCAAAAAATGGGCGCGCGCTTTCTGACCGTTTTGTGCGTTCTGCTTTTCGCAACTTTGACGGCGGCGCATGTGTCCGCGCAAGCACATGGGACGCTTCGTCCAAGCGTCGGCGTGCTGCGTTTTGACGCGTGGTTTCAGGGCAGTCGCTATAACAATCTGCTCGCGCCGTCCGAATGGCAATCGCGTTTGCCGTTTTATGCCGCGCTGGATGAAAGCACGGACCCGCCGACGGTGGAGATGTACGCGGACACGCAAGAGGCGATGGATTATGAGATTCTCACCGCGAGCGCGGCGGGAATTGATTATTGGATTTTTCCGTGGTACGACGATTGGGATTTGGGCGACGGTTTTCCGTACGACAAGATGAACGCGAGCCGCCGACTTTATCACACGAGCCAATACAAAGCGCGCATGAAATTCGCGCTGCATGTGGGTTTGATTTTGAAGGCACCTATGGCGAGATCGGGCGCGGTTTTATTCATGTCCATCACGTCAAGCCATTGTCCGAAGTTGGTGCGCAATATGAGGTTAATCCGATCGACGAT
>CAZXYP010000427.1:0-1345 GCA_964644955.1 uncultured Anaerolineales bacterium
TGCAAGCGCGCGGCGCAAAATACGCGGTCTTTTTTCCGACATGGTACCCGCAATTGGCGAATGATAAATCGTATCAAGAAATTTTTTCGACGGAGTGCGCGACGACGCGCGCGCTGGGGGAAGAAAATTTGCGCGTGTATGAGCTGCGTTGAACGTTCAACCCAGTTGCGAACCGACAAACTCGCGCTGCCCGCGCGCAAATTCGCCCGCGCGCATGGCGCGTTTGCCGGCGAGCTGTACTTCTTGCAACAACAAAATGCCTTTGCCCGTAGCGACGCCAATGTCTTTGCCGATTTGCAACACGGTGCCGGGGACTTCAGGTGCGGTATGTTCCAAAACGGCGGCACGCAAAATTTTGAACTGCTCGCCGCGATAGTGAGTATAGGCGGTGGGCCACGGTTGATACGCGCGCACCATCCGTTCCAAAAAAATTGCAGACCTGGACCAATTCATCCGTCCGTCTTCTTTGGCGACGAGTGAGGTCATGGTGGCAAGCGCATTGTCCTGGGGACGCGGCGCGAGTTTGCCCGCGAGATATTCGGGCAGGGCATCGCCCACGAGTTCGGCGCCGAGCTGTGCGAGTTTTTCCGTCAGGGAACCGGTCGTTTCATTTTGCGCAATCGGCATGACGCGCTGCGTCAAAATCGCGCCCGTATCGAGTCCTTCGTCCATTTGCATCAACGTCACGCCCGTTTCGGTATCGCCGTGCAAAATGGCGTAGGGGATAGGCGACGCGCCGCGCCAACGCGGCAGCAGTGATGCATGAACATTGATGCAGCCATGCGGCGGTGCATCCAAAATGGCTTTCGGCAAAAGCATGCCGTACGCGGCGACCACAATCACATCGGGTTGATAGGAACGCACCAGATTTTGCTCGGCGCCATTGCGTAACGTGCGCGGTTGTTCGAGCGGCAGATGGTGTGCGAGCGCAAATTCCTTGACCGGCGATGGCACAATTTGTTTGCCGCGCCCGACCGGTTTGTCCGTGCGCGTGTACACCGCGACCACGTCGTAACGTGCAATGAGCGTTTGCAAAATCGGCACGGCAAATTCCGGCGTACCCATAAAAACGATGCGTGTCATGTAAAGGATTTTAACACAAGCTGGAGTATAATCTCTAAAACTTATGCCAAAACGTCGCTGGATTGTTCAACCTGCCGCGCCGCCGAATTTCAGCGCGCGGTTTCCCGAATTTTCTCCCCTGCTGGCTCAAATCTTTTTCACGCGCGGCATTACGACGCATGACGACGCGCTGCGTTTTGTCGGCGACGGCGACGCGCTGGGGGATCCGTTCTTGATGAACGGCATGTCTGCGGCGGTCGAACGGATTCGGCGCGCGATTTGT
>CAZXYP010000427.1:1355-4250 GCA_964644955.1 uncultured Anaerolineales bacterium
GGCGATTTCGACGCGGATGGCGTATGTTCCACCGCGCTGCTGACGCAGGCGTTAAAAGTGTTGGGCGCAAAGGCATTGCCCTACATTCCGCATCGCGTGAACGAAGGATACGGACTCAATGAAGATGCGCTCAAGGACTTGCAAGAAAAAGGCGCGCGCGTGGTCGTCACCGTAGATTGCGGTATCCGTTCGCTCGACGAAGTGGATAAGGGCACGGCGCTCGGTCTGGACATGATTGTGACCGACCATCATTCCGTCGGCGAAAAGTTGCCGCGCGCGGTCGCCGTCATCAATCCGAAACAGCCGGGCGACAAATATCCGTTTCAAGAATTTGCGGGCGTCGGCATCGCGTTCAAACTCGCGCAAGCGTTGGCGATGGCGCAAGAATGCGCGCCTCTGCCCCACGCGCAGCCGTTGAATCTGGAAGCGCTGCTCGATTTGGTCGCGTTAGGGACGGTTGCCGACCTCGTGCCGCTTGTTGGTGAAAACCGCACGCTGGTCAAACGCGGGATTGCGCGTTTGCTGAAAACCGAACGTCCCGGTTTGATTGCGATGCTGAATCAGACCGGCGCGAAAACGCGCATCGTCAACGCTGGCACGATTGGGTTTTATCTCGGACCGCGTTTGAATGCGGCGGGACGCATCGAACATGCGCGCACGGCATACAAATTGCTCTCGACCCAGTATCCCGGCGAGGCGGAGCAACTCGCGGCGCAATTGGAAACCACAAACCGCGAACGCCAAAAAATGACGGACGAAATGACGCAAAAAGCGCGCGAGCTGGTCGCGCAGATTCCACCGGACGAATATATTTTGATTGCCGGTTCCCCCGATTTTCCCGAAGGCATTATCGGACTGATTGCGAGCAAGATACAAGAGGACGCGTATCGTCCTGCGATTGCCATGACGCATCAACTCGACAAACAGCAAATGCGCGGCAGCGCGCGCAGTATTCCCGAATTCAACATGATTGCGGCGTTGGACGAATGTGCGGATTTGCTCGTGCGGCACGGCGGACACGCAGCGGCGGCGGGTTTTACGGTGACGAATGAAAAATTTCCCGCGCTGCATTCACGCCTGCGCGCGATTGCGGAACGCGAACTGCGCGCGCTGGACTTGAAACCCACGCTTTCGATTGATGCGGTCGCGTCGCTGAGTGACATGCATTGGGAACTGCTGAAACAACTCGACCGCTTGCAGCCGTTCGGCTACGGCAATCGCGAACCCGTCTTTATGTCGCAAAATGTTTTGGTCAAGAACGCGCGTGTGGTCGGCGCCGCGCATTTGGCAATGACCGTCTCGGATGGAAATGTCGTTTGGGATGCGATTGCGTTTCGCCAAAAAGACATGCTCGCGCAGCTCCTGCCATTGCCGAAACAGGTGGACCTTGTCTATCACCTCGCGTCCAAAGTGTGGAACGGCGAGACGCGGTTGCAGTTAGAAATCAAAGACATGCGGATATCGGAGTTCTGATTGCTGATTTTTGATTTCCGACTGCACTCTCTGCGCGGCGATTCCATCAGAAATCAAAAACCATCCCTCAACAATGCAGCGCGAATATCCCGCTCATCCAATTCCCGGTGTCGGGGTCATTGCTTTTCTGGACGACAAGTTTTTGTTGATTCAACGCGGCAAACCGCCGCGCGCGGGCGCGTGGAGCATTCCCGGCGGCGCGGTCGAAGTGGGCGAAGCGGTGCGCGACGCGGCGCGGCGCGAGTTTGCCGAAGAGTGCGGCGGCGATATTGAACTGCGCGATTTGGTGGACGTGGTGGATATTTTTTTCGAGGATGACGCGGGCAATATGCAATATCATTACGTCGTCATTGATTTCTGGGCGGAATGGCGCGGCGGTGAATTGCAGGCGTCAAGCGATGTGCTGGACGCGCGCTGGGTGTCAATAGCGGAAGTGGAACAATTCGATTTGCCGCTGTGGACACGGGCGGTGATTGAAAAAGCCGCCGCGCTGCGCGCAAAAACATAGCTCTGATGCAAACGCGCTTTTGGTTGATGCTTGCGGGCGCGGGAGGAATGGGCCTTGCCGCGTTCTTTTATTTTTTCGCGACGCGCGTGCAGGGCGCCTTGAGTTTTCTTTTGCTCATTCCGTCGGCGGGTTTTGTGTTTTTCTGGCTGCTTTTGCTTGTATCTGTTGGAGAAATTTTTGTCATGACCGGCGCGCTGCGGCGCCTTGCCGCGCGTTTGCCGCCGCGTTTGGTCTATCTCGTCGCCGCGTCGTATGTCGCTTTTGCCGGCGTATATGCGCTGCTCTATGCGCTGTTTGTTCCCGATGCGCACGGGATTCAAATCCTCGCCGCCTTGTGCTTTGTGCGCTGGCTCACACTTTTCTTGATTCACCCCATTTCGCAAACAAAATAAAATTTTCGTCGCACGCGCTTTCGATTCTTTTGCGCGTCGGATTGCGCGCGCCAAAATGCCGAACAAACCCAACGCGCGCGCGCCGCGTTTGCGCTGTAGAATAAATACACTACGCGATTGGCGATGCGCGATACGCGTATCGCAAACAGGAGCAGAGCCATGACACAAACCACTCCCCAAACAATGGGTCAACAATTCGGACGCCGCTCGTGGGCGGAACCGTGGAAAATCAAAATGGTCGAACCGCTGCGCGTGATTACGCGCGCCGACCGCGAACGCGCCGCGCAGGCTGCGGGGTACAATACCTTTCTTTTAAAATCGGATGATGTGTATATTGATTTGCTTACCGACAGCGGCACCAATGCCATGAGCGACCGGCAGTGGGCGGGGATGATGCTCGGCGACGAAGCCTACGCGGGCAGTCGCAATTTTTATCATCTCGAAGAAGCGATGCAAACGTATTACGGTTACAAATATCTCGTGCCGACGCATCAGGGACGCGGCGCGGAGCATATCTTGTCT
>CAZXYP010000428.1:0-4247 GCA_964644955.1 uncultured Anaerolineales bacterium
AGCCCTCGTCACCCAACGCAGGGTCGTCGTGCAGGGACAAGAAGATGCTGCCGCGCGCGCGCGTGTGTGGATTAGGCACAAGGGGCAGAGCATAGCCGGTGGCGGCACGCAATGCGTCTGCCAGAAAATTTGCGACGCGCATTGTTTCTTCGATCGCGGGTTCGACGAGAATTTGCGTGTTGGCATTCAAGACGAATTGCGCGTGGGTCGGCGCAATCGAGGCGGGGAGGGGAATGAGCGTATCCATCGTGGGCATCACATTCGGGCGCGAGAGTGTGGGTTCGCCTTGCGCCGGGCAGGCGCCGAAAAACAAGAGGAGGCAAACCAAAACCCGCGCCATGTTTATTTTTCCGCTTTACGCAAATCTTGCGCGACATCGCGTTGAAAATCGGCGGTGAGATATTCCAGACTCATCGGCAAGCCGATTTCAACCGTATGCAAAAACTGAATGCCCGCGCTGATTTGGACGGGACGACACTCGAGCAGATGCCCGCCGTGCTGCAAATCATCCGAGAGAAAGTGCAAATGCAAGCCCGGCACGCTGACCGCGCTCATGAACGACGGCGTAAAAAAACCGGCGAGGGTGCCGCGCACATTTTCAAATTCAAACACGGGCTGCGTTTTGGTTACTTGCACGAGCGGGCGATAACATTCTTGTTTTGGCACGGAACGCGTTTTCATGTACGAAAAAACGCCATAGATGCGAATTGCGTAAAAGATATTTTGAGAAGGCAGAAGCGAAAGCAGCCAGCGGGAAAATTCCTCGTACGTTGCGGCGCGGTCCAGGCGGTCATGGGTCAGCGCGTTGAAAAACGTGACCGCCGCAAAGGGCGTGTGCGCGGTTTCGTCTTCCAGCGTCACGCGCCCGTGCGCGTCAAATTGATAAATTTTGCCGTCGAGCATGACCATCTCGCCGTCGAGTTGGTCGAATGTGCCAAGCCCAAAATCGCCGTGCTTTTTGATTTCGGTGAACGGTATCTTTTCTTGATAGATGCCTTCGACCAACGCATTGATCGGCGCGCACAAATACAAATGGTTGGACGCAGGCAAAGTGTTTTGGTGAGACATGCCGATTTAGTTTTCGGGTGATGCAAAGCGCGGCAGGGGCGCTGCCGGATGCAATTCGACGTCAAAAATGTCTGCAAACGCAGTGGCAACGCGCGCGCGCACCGCGTCCATTTCAATGGCGCGCCCGAGCGCGCGAGTCAAGGATGTAACCGGCTTGTCGGGAATGCCGCACGGCACAATCAAACGGAAATGTTCCATCTGCGGATTCACGTTGAGCGCAAAGCCGTGATAGGTTATCCAACTTTCAATGCGCGCGCCGATTTGCGCGATTTTGGCTTCGGGATGGAGTTGGCGCTCGAGCGCGTCGTCCGTCGGATTGTCAATCCAGACGCCGACGAGTTTCGGGTCGCGCTTGCCCGCTGCGTCCAGTCCCGCGCGGTGCGCGTTCAAACCAAAGCCGCGCAGTGTTTCAATCAACACCTCTTCGAGCGAACGCACGTACCAGCCGACATCCAGGCGAAAGTTATGCAAGTCCAAAATCGGATAACCGACCAACTGGCCCGGTCCGTGATACGTCACGTCGCCGCCGCGTTCGACGCGATGCACCTCGATGCCGATTTCATCCAAAAATTTGCGCGGCGCGAGAATGTGGTCTGCGCGCGCGTTGCGTCCGAGCGTAAACACGGGCGGATGTTCAAGCAGCAAAAGGGTGTCGTCGCGTTCACCGCGTTTGCGCGCGGCCACCCATTCGCGCTGGAACGCCAACGCGTCGGCGTACGGCACGGTTCCCGAATTTTGGAGCAGCACACGTTTGGTTTCGGGCATGACAATCGGCTGGAGAACGAATCAGTGATATTTGAAAAAAACCAGCACGTACCAATGATACAAGCCCTGCGCCGCCAACACGGCGGATGCGCCAAACGCCGCAATCTGTCCGAGGATGCCGCGTTCCCACACCCACGCAAATGCCGTTCCCGCACACAGCGCAAGCGCGGGCATGACGAAATTGACATAGCGCGCCGAAAAACCAAACTGGGCGCGGATGCCGAGCATGATGAAAAATGCCGCAATCCACGCCGCGAGCAGCAGAGCAAACGCAACGCGTTTTTGGCTTGGCGCGCGCCACGTCAAACGCGCCAACTGTGCGCCGCCAAACAACGCCGCCGCATATACATACAATGGCACCGCCGTGAATTCCGTGCGCGCGGGCTGCAAAAGTTGAAAAAGCGTCAACGATTCACCGCTGACGTTGAACGAACCCTGCTGCAGGGAAGCGTCTGTAATGCGCAACGCGCCCGCCGCAATCAAATCTACGAATTGCGAATAGTATAACGCAAAAGCAATCACACACGCGCTGCCGACACTGAGCAGCAGCGGAATGTTTTCGCGCGGACGGCGAACAAAAAACATTGCCGCAATCCAAATGCCAAGCAGCGGCACAAGCGTTACCAAGACCGACGTGTGGGAAAGAACCGTGAGCGTAAGCAGCAGCGTGACGACGACAAATGCGCGCGGTGTATTGAGACGGTCCACGGTTTCGACGAGCGCGACGCTGAGCAGCACAGTCAAAAATTGCCCGTTCAGATTCGCGTAAATGCCCCACGACAGCGCCACAAAGGTTAACGGAATGACAATGTAAATCCACGCCGCAAACAAGCCCGCGCGCGGCGCGTCGAAATATCTTTTTGACCAAAAATACAAAACAAAAATCGTGAGACTGTCCAACACCGCGCCCGACAATTGCATCAGCAAACGGAGGGGAACCCACTGCGCGAGCGGCGCGAGAAAAAGATAAAACGACGGCAGATATGGCACCGCCTGTCCACCAAATTCATTTTTGCCGGACGGAATGCTCCAAAACAACAGCCCGCGCATCACATCCTCGAGGCGGTGAATGTGATACAACAAATCGAACGAGATGGTATGCGGATACAACAGCATTGCCATTTTGACGACGAACGCAAACGCAAACAAGAGCGCCAGGACATTCACGTCGAAATTTGGAACGACGCTGCCGCCCCAGCGAAACATTTTGCGCGCACCCCACCGCGCAATGGCGCCTGCCGCTAGACCCGCGCCCAAAATGAGCAGCATATCGGTTGCAAAGAGCGTAACATAGGGGCGCGCCAAAACAAGCGCGGCGCTGACGGCGATTGCAAAACCCGCGGCGGCAAGCAGCGGCAGTGGACGCGGCATTGCGAACACGACCATGCCCGCGTAAAGGATAAACACGCCGCCCAAAAAAGTGAGCGTGAGACCGGGCGGTGGGAATTTCAGCGGCGCGATTGTAAAGCCATTGACGGCGCGCCAGCCGTTTTCGTTTTCGACGAGTGGGCGCAAAATTACCGTGTCGAGCAGAATGCCGAGACGACGCGCGTCATTGCTCTCCGGCAGTTCATCGCGCGGCACATATGTGTCGGAAGCAAAACGAATCTGCAAATCATCGTTTGCGAGCGCGCGCGAGTCGGTGATGGGCAGGGTATAGGTTTCCCACGCGCGCGATTGCTTGGGCAGCGCGGCGACTTCGACATCGTTGACAAAAATGGTCAGTGCGGCGATGCGGTCTTGCGGATGTGCGCGCGCAGCGCGAAATTCCAATTCCACCGGATTGTGCGCGCCCCATGCGCGCAAATCCAATTCGGTGCCGCCGGTCGTCCAGCGGTAACGCGTTTGGGTTGCCCTGTCAATGACGGGGTCAAAGACCCAACTCAGCAAGACGCGGTCGGTTTGTCCGCCAATGTCCAGCGCAAAGGGAATGCGAATTTGATAGGCGAGCCAAAGCGCGAACATCGCAAGCAACAGCGCGAGCCAAAGCTGCCAATCTGTGAAAAAGGATTTCAGTCGCGGCATTCAACTCGTTTCAATTTCACGCAGCGCATCCAAGACTTGCACCGTATCCGGCAATTCGCCGGGCTTGAACAATTTTATCCAGCGCACGATGCCCTGTTTGTCAATAAGGAACGTTGCGCGGTCAGGACGTCCGAATTCGCGATTAAAGACGCCGTACGCGTCTGCCACTTGGCCGTGGGGCCAAAAATCGGCGACGAGCGGATACGAAATTCCGCCGAGCCATTTGCCCCACGCCTCTTTGGAAGAGACCGGGTCACAAGAGACAGCCAAAACTTGGCTGTGCAATCCTTCGAATTCGTCCATGAAGGCTTCCAACGAAGGAATTTGACGGTCTCAGGTCGCGGTAAAGGCGAACGGATGAAATGCCAGCACGACATTTTTTTCGCCGC
>CAZXYP010000429.1:0-4220 GCA_964644955.1 uncultured Anaerolineales bacterium
GCCGAGTCCGCGAACGGTTCCCACTCGCGCACCGATTCGCCGAACGCGCGTATTTCGTCTTGGTTCGGTCGAAACCCCAAACGCGCGCCCATGTCTTGCAAAACATTTTCCAGCACCGCGCGATATTTTTTATACTCGCGTTCTTGCGCGGATTCCAACTCACCAAACAATTCCAGCGCGTCGTCCTGTCGCAGCTTGACCTGATGCGCAATAAACACCGGTTTCAGCGCATTCAAAATCCCGCTTTCCCAATCAATCAACGTCCCGTAACAATCAAACGTCAGAACCTTGTATTGGTTGAAGTCAAGCATGGCGTTTCCCTTTCACATGTCGTACAGCGCGCATCGCGCAGCGCAAATCGCGTGTCGCGTATCGCATATCGCAAATTGCAAATCTCCAGTCTCCAATCTCCAATCTCCAATCTCCAGTCCCCAATCCCTATCCACCCCATCATTCCCGCGTCCGCCGCCACCGCCATTCTTCTTCCAAGATACCATAAATCACCGTGTCCCAAAAGCGCCCTTTGAAAAATTCCTTTTCGCGCAAACGTCCTTCTTGCCGCATCCCCAATTTTTCCAATACGCGAATCGAATTCTCATTCGTCGCAATCGCTTCCGCCCAGACGCGATGCAGCCGCAGCTCCGCAAAACCGAATTGCAGTATCGCTTCTGCCGCTTCGGTGGCATAGCCGTTGCCCCATACTTTCGGGTCAATTTCATAGCCCATGTCGGCGTGGTACGTTTTGACACTGCGTTTACGAATGCCGACATTGCCAATCAACTTGTTGGTTTCGGGCAGCACAATCGCCAATTGAAATTTGGTGCGCGGCGTCTCGCGCTGCTGTTCGATAAACATTTGCACGAATGTTTTCGCGTCCTGCTCGGTGCGATGCTCCCACTCGTAAAATTCCAAATAGCGCAAATCGTTTTGATACGCATACACGGCGCGCCAATCCTCCGGCACAAATTCGCGCAAGCTCAATCGTTCGGTTCGTAATTCCATCGCGTTGCTCGTAATTCATGAATTGTCATTTGTTATCGGCAATCTTCGACGATTCGCCAATGACTCACTGACCAACACTCACCAATCTCCGGTCTCCAATCAACAGTCTCGATTCAGTCTCGCACCACAAAGCGCACCACATCGCTTTCAATCGTTTGTCCGTCTGTGGTTGCGCCGACCGCGCGCACAGTATGCGTCCCCGGTGTCAATTGCCACAATGCGCGGTAGGGCGCGCCGGAAAAATCGCCAATCGCAATCTCATCCACGTACAACATCACGCGGTTCAGTTTCAGCGCGCGATTCAAACGCGCCGCTACTTCGAGTTGCTGTAACGATGCGGGCAATTGCGGACTCGTTTCGTATTCCGCATTTTGCGCGGGGGAAACGATTTCCAAAGACGGACGATGAGCGGAGGACGTACTCGCTTCCGATGCCGTCTGCAGTCCGTTGTCTGTTGTCAGCACTCGCCCAAAACAATCCGTTTCCGGCGCCTGCGGCAGATTTTTTTTCTTTGCCCAATCCCGCGCGTCGGGCGGATACATCCGAAACACGCGGCGCACGCGCGGACCGCGACAGCCGTCTGCCCAAATTTTTCCCGTCGGCGCATCAATAAAAAACGCCTGATACGCGTCGTCGCGCTGCGTTGGCTCGGTGCCGCGCACAAAAATTTCGCGCCGCGCGCGCGGGCAATCCGGCGTCGCCAGCAATCCCGACGCGTCACAGATTTCGCGTTCCACCAAACCGTCCGGCACAGCAAAAGCGCGTTCGGGAATTTCACGCAATGTTTGTTCCATAAAATCGTGCCAAATCGGACCCGCGCCCGTGACGCCCGTGACGCGATACATTGGCGTATTGTCCGCGTTGCCTGCCCACACGCCCACTGCCACATCGGGCGTGTACCCCAATGTCCAGTTATCGCGAAAATCCGTCGTCGTTCCCGTTTTTGCCGCCGCCGGACGCGACAATTTCAGCACGCTGTCTTCGCCAAACGCAGGAATGCGCGCGTAATCGTCGGACAGAATCGAGGTAATAAGATACGCGACTTGGGGAGAGACGGCATAGTCTCCAGTCTCCGGTCTCAAATCATCGGAGATTGGAGATTGGAGACTCGAGACGGACAAAATTGCGCGCGGCTCGACACGTTTCCCCTCATTCGCAAACGCGGCGTAGGCGGCGGTCAATTCCAACAGTTTCACTTCCCCCCCCCCCAGCGTCAGCGCCAAGCCAAAACGTTCGGGGTCGTCAAACGTTGTGATGCCCAGCCGTTTTGCCGTATCAATCATCGCCCGCACGCCGACATGCTCCAACACCTTGACTGCAATCAGGTTGTTGGAGGTTGCCAGCGCGGCGCGCAAGGAAAGCGGACCGTGCCACTGCCGGTCAAAATTTTGCGGCGCGTACGGTTCGTTCTCGCGCGTTTGAAATGTCGTTGGCACATCGGACAAAACGGTCGCGGGCGTGTAATCTTGCGCGAACGCAGCCGCGTAGGTAATGGGTTTAATTGAAGAACCCGGCTGCCGCCACGACAATGCCACATTCACCGCGCCGTCAATGCTCGCGTCGAAATAGTCCGCGCTGCCCACCATCGCAAGAATTTCACCCGTCGCCGGACGAAGCGCAATCAGCGCGGCGTCATTCAAATTGTAATTCGGCGCGTTTTCGTTGCGCGTGCGCGTTTTCAATTCCGCGATGTGGCGTTTGATAATCTCTTGCGCGCGTTCCTGCGCGTTCACATCGAGCGTCGTCACCACGCGCAAACCGCCGCGATTCACACTCTCTGCGCCGTATGCCTGTTCCAACAAATTTCGCACGTACGCGACAAAATGCGGCGCGCGAATGCGGTCGCGTTTGTCCGTCGCTTGAAAATGCAGCGCTTCCGCGCGCGCCAACTGCGCGTCACGTTCCGAAAGCACATTGCGCTTGACCATCAAATCCAACACGATCTCTTGCCGCGCGCGCGCCGCATCAAAATTCACGTACGGGTCATACGCGACCGGCGATTGAATCAAACCCGCGAGCATTGCGCTTTCCGCCAAATCCAAATCGCGCGCCGGTTTGCCAAAATAGGTTTGCGCTGCCGCTTCGACGCCATACGCCAAATTACCAAAATATACCTCGTTCAAATACATTTCCAGAATTTGGTCTTTGGTGTAGGTTTGCGTAATGCGTAACGCCAAAAGCATTTCACGCAGTTTGCGCGTGACGGTGCGCGATTCCTGTTCGGCGCGTGAAAGCAGAACCTGCCGCGCCAATTGCTGCGTCAGCGTGCTGCCGCCTGAAACGATTTGTCCCTCTTGCGCGTATTGCCACGCCGCGCGCACAATGCCCGTTGCATCCACGCCGGGATTTTCGTAAAAACTCGCGTCCTCGACTGCAATCACCGCGTTTTTGAAATGCGCGGGCAATTCGTCCAACGCCACGCGCGTACGCCGCCCCGCGCGCGGGTCCAAAATTTCATACAGCAGCACGCCGTTGCGGTCGAAAATTTTGCTCGTGTCGGGCGAGCTGCGCGTCAGCAGCGCGTCGGGCGCAGGCAAATCCGCAAACAGCAGCCATCCCGCGCCTGCCAATGCCAACAGCGCAACCGCCGCAAATACAAGCAGCCCGTGCCGCCAAGAAACTCGTCGTCGGGGTTTCATGTACACGCCAAAAAGAGCACAGAACGGTTCTGTACTCTCCTCCATAAGCAAGACGCTAAACCCTGCATTTGAGTTCCAAAATTATACACCCGCGCCCTACATGCAGCCGCACCCTCAATTCGGGGAATCACAGCTGTCGCCATGTCAGGCGAATCGAAATTCGGGCGAATACCCTGCGCCGCGAACTTGGTTCGCGGCAGCACATTGCCAATTCGACCTTTGTCGAATCAACGTGTTTCCGTCAACGCGCAAGGCATTTGAAAATTCAGCGCGCCGACGCAAACCGATTTGACTGCCCATCATGCTCTCATGCCATTGTCCCCCCAAAAAACCGTCCGCGCCTTTCCACCGCGAATTGATGCTCTGAAAAAATCGGGATACAATTTTCGGTGGGCGTTCACCCAACGCTTCAGGAAAAATAACAATGCAGACTCTTACATATCCCACCATCGTCCATCACGTCCGCGAAATCGCTTTGCTCGACACAGCCGATTTAGCATTTTGGCGCGAACATTTGCGCGCGTATCAATTGTTTCCCTACAATGACAACGGGCGCGCCCAAATCCTCGTCAGCGCAAC
>CAZXYP010000430.1:0-4211 GCA_964644955.1 uncultured Anaerolineales bacterium
CACCAGCGATTTGCCCGCCAGACTTGCCAACTCATCCTGTACAATCATCTCGGCAGTGACAGCAAGCGGTTCGACCGCAGAGGTCTGGTCACCTGGCAACAACAAGGTTTTAGGTTCCGCATAACCGCCTGCAATAATCACTGCTTGTTCCAGCGTCCAACCACCTACAAAAACTGCAACGCGACGAAACAATTGTTGTGCGGTGATATTCAACAATTGATAACTCCAATCAATCGCTGCATACAAGGTCTTTTGGCGCGCATGAACCCGTGTCGCATCCGCCAAATCGCTACGTTCTGCCAATCGCGTTGCAATTTCCTGCATCGGTATGCTCTTGAGTTGCGCGGCTGCCAATTCAATTGCCAACGGAATCCCATCGAGGCGTTGACAAATCTGAATCACCTCCGCCGCGTTCGCGTCCTCCAAAACAAATTGCGGTTGCGCGAGCCGCGCGCGTTCCACAAACAATTGAATGGCAGAGTATTGCGTATTACGTATTTCGTCGCGGGTAGTTGGCACTTGCAATGGAGTGACGAGATAGATTTGTTCACCGGGAATGTTTAATCCTTCGCGGCTGGTGGCAAGAATGAAAACGTTAGGTGATTGGGTGATGAGATGATTGGCGAGGTGCGCGCACGCGTCAATGAGATGTTCGCAGTTGTCGAGAATCAAAAGCAATTCGCGTTCGCGCAAAAACGCGGCAAGCGTTTCGACGAGCGGCACATTCGGCTGCTCTTGAATGCCCAACGCTTTCGCGATTTGCTGAGGCACGAGCGCGGGGTCTGCCAACGGCGCGAGTTCGACCCACCACACACCGTGTTCAAAATCATCAACGAGCGCGCGTCCCGTTTCGATGGCGAGCCGCGTTTTGCCGCTGCCGCCCGCGCCGGTCAATGTTACCGCGCGTAGGGGCGAAGCATTTTCATGCGCGGCGGTTTCAAGTTTCGCGCGCGCGTCTGAAAATGCTTCGCCCCTACCGAGCATCGCGCGCAATTCCGCGATTTCGTTTTCGCGCCCGATGAAACTCGTGAGCGGTTTCGGCAGATTCGTGAGTCGCGTGTGTGCGGAGGCGCCGCCCGTTTTTTGCTGCTTGATTTTTTTCGCCAGCGCAATCGTTTCGGCGGAGGGTTCGACGCCGAGTTCCTCGTCCAGCGCGGCGACGCAAAGCTCAAACTGTTTCAACGCGGCAGTGCGGTCGCCTTGCGCAGCAAAGAGAAACATCAGGTGCTGATGCGCGGCTTCGTTGGCGCGGTCCGCCGCCAAAATTTTTTGCGCGTAATCGGCGGCGTTCGTGTATTCGCTCTGCGCGCGCGCGTGCGCGACAAGTTTCAACAGCAGTTCGATGTATTGCGTTTTGTATTGCTCGCGCGCTTCCAAAATCCAATCGTCGTAAAAACCGGCGAGGAGTTCGCCTTGATAAAGAGAGACTAGAGACTCGAGCTTGGAGACTGCTGGCGCGTGCAACTCTGCAATCTCAACTCTGAATTCTGCAATTTCCCGCGCGTCCACCCACAACGGCGCATCCGCTGCGAGCCGCACTGTTTCATAATCGCCGTCGAACCATTCTTTGCCCAATGCTTTGTAGAGGTGTTGAAACGCGACGCGCAGCGATTTCCGCGCGTCATGGTCGGAGGAATCGCCCCAGAAAAGCGCGGCAAGTTTTTCGCGTGGATGTTCTTGCGGATACAGCGCGAGATACGCCAGCAGCGCCTTGGATTTTTGCGCGGGCAAACGCACCTCGACGCCATCGCGTTCAAGCCGAAAGCCGCCAAAAAGATACAGGCGAAACATGATGACTCAATCCAAATTGCGAATCGCCGGAACCAACAGACCCAACGCGGTCACGCCCGCCGCAAACAGTCCGCCAACCAAAAAAACCGTCGGCGCGCCAAATTGTTCCGTCGCCCAACCGGCAAGCAAAAAGCCGATGGGCAATAACGCGAACGAACCCATATTATCAATACTCACTACGCGCCCCAATTTTTCATTCGGCACCAGTTCTTGCAAGGTATTCACCCACGTCAAGTGTTCCATTTCCAACGCCGCACCGTTCACCAGCGCCGCAATCACCAAAACCCACATCGGCGGCACGAGTCCAAAGATAGCCAAGCATATCCCCGCGATAACACCGGACACGTACATCAACCAGCCCCGATGACGAATTTTGTGAAAGCGTCCCAGATACAGTCCGCCCAAAATAAAACCGATGGGAAACACCATGTAAAGGAACCCCAACGTTTCGACGCTGCCGCCCATCGCGTCGTTGACCAAAAACGGCATCGCCACACTGTACGGACCGGAGAGCGCGATATTGGTCAATGCAAAAATGAGGATGCTCACCCACAACCACTGCGAAGAAAAAATCGCGGCGAACCCTTCGCGAATGTCGCGCAGCACCGACGCGCCCTTTTCGGTTTTCACGCGCGGAATGTTCATCCACAACAACGGCAGTAAAAACAACGCCGACACGAAAAACGACAAACCGTTCACCAAAAACGCGAGCGGCGCGCCAATCGCGGCGACCACGCCCGCGCCCACCGCCGGACCCAAAATGCGTCCCAAATTCATGCTCATGCTCGAAAGCGAATTCGCGCTGGGCAAATCCTCTTCCGGCACAATTTGCGGCACCAGCGCGGTGAATGCCGGTTGAAAGAACGCGTCCACGATTCCAAAAAACAAACTCGCCGCGAAAATTTCCCAAATCTCCAGTTGGTCCGTGTACGCCAGAAAACTCACGAGCAGCACCACCGCGCCGCGCGCCGCATCCGACGCCAGCATCAGACCGACGCGCGAGAAACGGTCCACCGCCACGCCGCCGACAATATAAAACAGAATCGAAGGCGTAATGGCAAAGACCAACACCAGCCCCATCTGCGTCGCGTCGCCCGTTTTTTGCAGCACCCACCACGCCAACGCAATTTCGTACATGAAATCGCCGACGCGGGAAATGGTTTGTCCGAGCCAGAGGAGGAGGAACGCGCGGTGTTTGAGGGAACGAAAGAGGGACATGGAGATTGGAGATTGGAGATTGGAGATTAGAGATTAGAGATTGGAGATTGGAGATTAGAGATTGGAGACTAGAGATTGGAGATTCTCTCGCGCCATTTGCGTTTGCGGATGTTCATCGCCCAACGTTGCTTGAAAAATTTCCAACGCGCGTTGAAACAATTCGCGCGCGTCGTCATTTTTTCCTTGCGCTTGCAGCAGCACACCGAGATTGTTCATGCTCAATGCGGTGTCGGGATGTTCGTCGCCCAACAATTTTTGTTTGATGGCGAGCGTGCGGCGCATCAATGTTTCCGCCTCCGCGTAATCACCGCGCGCAAAACGGACATTGCCGAGATTGTGTAACACTGCCGCGATTTCGTAATGTTCGGCGGGATAGATTTTTTCGTACTCAACAAGCACATCGCGATAAATTTTTTCCGATTCGTCGTAGCGTTCCAGCCCATCGAGTACGCCCGCATACGCGACGGCATCCGCGAGCGCATCGGGGTGATTCTCGCCCAGATGTTTGCGTCGAATATCCCACGCCTTGCGCGCGGGTTCTTCGCCTGCAACAAAATCGCCGCGCGCATGTTCCAGTCCGCCGAGATTGTGATACAGCGACGCGGTGGAAATATGTTCGCGTCCGTATTCGCGTTCGATATTTTCTAACGCGGTCTCGTACAAAATTTTCGCGTCATCGAATTTGCCGGTGTATTTGTAGAGGATGCCGAGATTGTTGCGCGCGTTCGATGCTTCGTCGCTCGCTTCGCCAAAGCGTACACTCGCAAATGTGAGTGTTCGTTTCAAAATTGCCTCGGCGTCAGGGTAGCGCGCAAGGTGGCGCAAGAGATTGCCGAGATTACTCTGCGCCTCGATGCGTACGCACGCCGCGTCCTCACTTGAAAAATCCGCGCCGAGCGCGTCGAGTATGTTGACCGCGCGTTGTGCCGCCTCTATCGCGCCTTCGTAATCGCCGCGTTCCTCGCGCCAATGCGTGAGCGCGTTAAGCAGATTCGCCGCGTCAGGGGAATTTTCGCCTTCGACGTTTTGAAAAATTTCAATCGCCTGCGCGCACAAACTCTCCGCGCGTTCCAAATCGCCTTGCGCGCGAACTTCTTGCGCTTGATTAAATAATTCAACGGCGTGGTCAGTGGGGTCGGGCATTCGTGTCCGAGACCTGACAGGTTTTCGACGCGCCTGCTTTATTCGACGCGGCTGTTCCA
>CAZXYP010000431.1:0-941 GCA_964644955.1 uncultured Anaerolineales bacterium
TGTTGGTCTTGATTCTGCTGGTCTTGATTCTGTTGGTCTTGATTCTGTTGTTGCTGCTGCTGCTGTTGGTCTTGTTGTTGTTTCTGCAATAACGCGAGTTCCAGATTGTGTTTCGCGTCCGCGTCGTCGGGATTCAGACGCAAGGCGTCCTCGTATGCCGCAATCGCTTGTTCGAACTGCTGCGCGTTATAGGCGACATTGCCAAGGTTGTATTGCAGAAATTGCGCAATCTTGTCATTGGAACGCATCACCGCCTGCTGTAACATTTCTTGCGCCTTGTCGAACGCGCCCTGTTTGTAAAATACGTTTGCGGTGTTATAAAACGGTTCGGCAAAAATCGGCGCACTGCTTTGTGCGCGCGTATAGTTTTCCAACGCGGCATCGTACTGCTGTGAGGCGAATGCTTTGTTGCCTTCCGCAATCGTCGCGTCGGAGGAATTGAATTTGTAGACAAATGTGCCTGCCGCGCCGACAGCCAGTAGTCCTACGACTGCCGCGCCAATCAAAAAGCGGCGCATTGTTTTTTTGCGTTCCAGCGCGCGGCGCTGTGATTTGGTCAGTTTCAAATTTTGTGTCGTCATGCTGCACCTCGCTGCGTTTTGCGCGCCAAACCATTCCACCAATTCCACATCGACTTGCGCGATTTCCGTTCCGGAATCATTTCGCCCACCAAGAGCAACAATAACGCGGGCGCGAGAAACCATTGAAACTGTTCGTGCTTTTCGACGGTCTCGCGGCTCACGATGTCGCCTTTTTGTAGACGGTCGAGTTCGGCGGACAGCGCGTCGAGTTCACTGCCGTTTGCGGTCGCGGGAAAATACTTGCCGCCCGTCGCCGCCGCAATCTCGCGCAGCGCGTCTTGATTCAACGCGGACTTGACCGGTTGTCCATTCTTGTCCTGTTTCACGCCGATTTGATTGCCGTTCGCGTCATATTCGGGA
>CAZXYP010000431.1:951-4188 GCA_964644955.1 uncultured Anaerolineales bacterium
ATAAATCATGGCGCCTTGTTTTGCCGCGGCCTGCGCCGCTTGCAGCGCGTTCGATTCGGTATCCTCGCCGTCGGTCATTACCACAATCACTTTTTGTGAATTGCGTTTGGCGTCAAAGCCGTTCATCGCCGTGCGAATCGCGTCGCCGATCGCGGTGCCGCCGCGCGAGACGATGCCCGTGCGCGTCGTGTCAAGAAAACTGCGCGCCGTGTTGTAATCGGACGTGAGCGGAAACAGCACAAAACTTGCGCCGCTGAACGGGACCAAACCGATTTCGTCGCCCTTGAGCCGATTCATCAAATCGCTGATTTCCATCTTGGCGCGCGTGAGCCGATTCGGGTTCTCATCCTCCGCCAACAAGCTTTTGGATACGTCCAACGCGTCCATGACTTGGACGCCTTGCTGCGGCGCGGTAGGTTTCGTTTCGCCCCACTGCGGACGCGCCAGCGCAACGAGCAAGAGCGTGAGTCCGGCGACCCACAGCGCGTATTTCCACATGCGCCCGCGCGTGTTCACCATCGCCGCGAGCCGCGCGACCAGATTCGGCTGACCGATTTTGCGCAATGCTTTGCGGCGTTCGCGCTCCGCCCACACGAGAAAAAAGATCGCGAGCGGAACGAGGATAATTGCGAGGTACAAAAATTGTGGTAATGCGAATGACATGATTGTTGTATGACGTAGGGGCGAAGCATTTGCATAAACAGCAGTGAATCGTGTTGCACCCGCGAATGCAAATGCTTCGCCTTTACGGTATCCGTCGAAAGAATGTTTGACTGAGTAATTGTTCGCCCAACAAGAGCGCGAGCGCGGGAATCAAGAGCCAGCCCATGAGTTCGACGTGCTGTGTAAAATTCGTAATGTCCACCTGACTCTTTTCGAGTTGATTGATGCGTTGATAAATTTGCTGTAACCCTTGCGTATCTTCCGCGCGAAAATACATGCCGCCGGTTTTTTCGGCAATCTGTTTCAGCGCGTCTTCGTCAATCTGACTTTCCTGATACACCACTTGCTTGCCGCCAAACATGTCGTCCACCGGCACCGGCACCTGTCCCGGGCGTCCCATGCCGATGGTGTACACTTTGATGCCGAGCGCTTGCGCCGCGTTCGCCGCGGTCTGCGGGTCAATCTGTCCCGCATTGTTCACACCGTCTGTCAAAAGAATCACAACGCGCGATTTTGCCTGTGAGTCCTTGACCATGTTCGCCGCGTTCGCAATGCCCAAACCAATTGCGGTACCATCTTCTAATTTCAAATCGGGCGCGAGTTCCACGCGTTCCAACAACCGATTCAACACCGCGTGGTCCGTCGTCAACGGCGCTTGATTGAACGCTTCGCGCGCAAACACGACCAAACCGATGCGGTCATACGTGCGTTCGCCGATAAAATCGCCAATCACGCGTTTCGCCGCTTCCAAACGATTCTGCGGTTCAAAATCGAGCGATGCCATACTGCCGGAAATATCGAGCGCCAACACAATGTCCAGCCCTTCGCCTTTAACGATTTCTTTGGCTTGGACAAATTGCGGACGCGCCAGCCCCACAATCAACAACACCAACGCCGCGAGTCGCGTAACGGTCAAAAACGGACGCAAACGCGATTTCCAACCGCGTCCCGCGCGCACCGGCGCGACGTTTGCATATTGCAGCGCGGCTTGAAGCTGCGCGCGTTTTCGCAAAACCAGCCAAGCCAACACCGGCACCAACGCGAGCAATCCCAAAAACAACGGACTTGCAAATTGAAAACTCATGCTTGCACCTCGCGCGTTTGTTTCGCCTCTTGCTTTGTGGGCGGCATCGGCGGATAGGACATTACAATATGTCGCGCCGCATTTGCCAGCGTCTGAATCGCATCCGTATCCGAAACATCATTCGCAAATTTCACATCATCGCACACGCGCAAAACGCGAATGACTTGGGCAGAAATTTCTTGCGGCGCCTCACGCGTCTTGAGTTCTTGCGCCAATTCCCCCGTCGTCAAATCGCGCGCGGGAATGTTGCAGCCGCGCTCCAGATATTCGCGCAGCACATCCGAGACGCGCACACAATACACTTTGAGATCCATCTGGTCGGTCAATTGCGCCGCGCCGATGGTTTTCAAATCATCCAGCGCGCGTTCGCGCGGCGTGCGCTTGTCTTGCAGCGGGCGATGTTTCCATGCCACCACTGCCGCGCTCGCCAAAATTCCGGTCGCCAACAAGACCGAACCGACAAGCGGAATAGGCGAACTCGTCAATTGCCACAATTCGGCTTGCGGTTTAATGTCGCGCAGCGCTTGGTCATCTTGCGTCAACACCGATTGCACCTGAATCGCTGCGGGCGCGGCAAAAATGTTTTGCACTTGCCCCTGCGCGTCCACTATCGTCAAATTCAATTCGGACGTCGTCGCATTGCCGGGACGAAACGCGGTCACATCCATTTGCAGCGTCGTCGTTTCCGTGCCATCCGCGTTTTGCGTAATCACCGGCGCGCCTTGCTTGCGAATTTCCAGGTCGCCCCATTTCGTTTCCAATTTCGGAAACACCACGCGCCACCCTTGCGGATGTGTCACCACAACCTGCAGTGGAATCACATCGCCCACAGTGATATTTTCGCGTCCCACCTTCACATCCACATCCACTCCATTGTCCGCGAACGCCATCACCGGCAGCGCAAGCATCATCACACTCAAAACCAAAATCGCAATTCGTTTCATTTTCATCCTTCATCCTTCCGCCTTTATCCCTCGTCAATGCGCCATCCGCTTCATGCGTCCCTGAAAAAATCGCGTCAATGCGCCCACATGGTCATCCGGCGTTTCGAGCGTAATGCGTTCGACGTGCGCCCCGTTCCACACGCGTTTTTTCGCGGCTTGATATTCGTCAATGCGTTTCGCAAATGCGTCGCGCCATGCTTTGTCCGACGTATCCACTTCGACGATTTCGCCGTCCGTGCACAGCACCCGGTAGACCACGCTCGGGTAGGTTGCGATGATGTCCATGTCGAATTGCCGGCGCAGCCGCTCCTGCACAATCTCCATGTGCAGCAACCCGAGGAACCCGCACCGGAACCCGAACCCCAGCGCCGCCGAACTTTCCGCCTGATACAAAAACGCCGAATCATTGAGCTGCAACTTCGCCAGGGCGGTCTTCAGGTGCTCGTAGTCCGCCGAGTTGATCGGGTACAACCCGCTGAACACCATCGGGTGCACCTGTTGGAATCCCGGCAACGGCTTCGCCGCCGGTCGTCGCGCGTCGGTGAT
>CAZXYP010000432.1:0-4164 GCA_964644955.1 uncultured Anaerolineales bacterium
GCTGCAAGATTTTGTTGCCGCGCTGCCGAACGGCTTGGATACGCGCGTCGGCGAGAACGGCATGAAGCTGAGCGGCGGCGAACGACAGCGCGTCGCCATTGCGCGCGTCATTTTGAAAAACGCGCCGATTCTGATTTTGGACGAGGCGACCGCCAATCTCGACGCGCACACCGAACAACAGTTGTGGCGCGCGCTAGAACCGTTCCTGCAAACGCGCACGACACTCGTGATTTCACACCGCCCCGTGAAATTTGAAATCCCCGCGCCTACCCTTTATCTGGAAAACGGGCGCATGGTTCCCGCCCCGCCCGCGAATTGACAATTCCGCTGTCGCGCCTATACTCCGTTCCGAATAGTCAATCCGGACTATTCAAGGAGAAGTGTATGGAAGCGACCTTGCTCGTGCTGGGCTTGCTCAAGCTGCAGGACATGCACGGCTATCAACTCGGCGATTTGATTGACAAACGCCTGAAATACCTGACCGACTTGAAAAAGCCGACGCTGTATCACTTGCTCGCCAAACTCGAGAACGACGGGCTGGTCAGCAAAACCGTTTCGCGGGAAGGCAATCGTCCCGAACGGTTCACCTATCAACTCACGGCGACGGGACAGGCGCGCTTTGCTGAATTGCTGCGCGCGAATTTGCAAGGCGCACACGCCGCCTATTTCGCCGACGACATCGGATTGTTGTTTTTGAGCGAACTGCCCGCCGCGCTCGCGCGCGCGTATCTCGCCGACAAACGCGCGCGCGTCGAACAAAACATCGCGGGCATGAAACATGCCATCGCCCTGCACGAACCGCACACGCCGGCGTATTACACCTTGCGACACCATCTGCTCCATCTGCAAACCGAACGCGCGTGGCTCGACGAACTTGTGAGCGATTTGAAAACGCGGTCGGTGCGTCAGGATATTTTGGAATGTCTCGCCGCTGCCGATCAAAACGCAAATGCAAAAAACCGGCGCGCAACAAATCCGAAATCAAAAATCAAAAATCAGAAATCATAAATTCCAATCACCGGAGGTTTCACGTGGGTATCGTTTTAATGTTTCATTCGTTATGGCGCTGGGTTGTCGTCGTCGTCGCGCTCATTGCGTTGGTAAAATTCGCGCTCGGCTGGCTGCAAAAGAAAAATCCCGACGCGCTCGACCGCCGCCTGTTGTTGGCGTTCACCACTTCAATTGATATTCAAGTTTTGCTCGGCATCGTGTTGGTCGTGTTGCTCGCGGTGACTGCGCCGGTCTTTCCGCGCGCAGCCCTCGAACACACTGTCATCATGGTCGTTGCCGCCGTCGTCGCGCATTTGTCTGCCATGTGGCGCAAGCGCGAGGACAATACATTTCTCCGCAACAATTTCTTGATCGTGTTGGTGACGCTGGCGCTCATTATCGTTGGCGTTGCAACCGTGAACGGTTGGCGTTTCTAAATCACCGCGTGCGCGGGCTTGGCAGCAAGTTCGCGCACGCGCAAAAAAACGGTCGAACAAAAATATGGAAACGACTTTGCAGACCGCGCCGCAAGACAAATTGGATTTCAAACGAATCTTGCCGATTCTGGTCATTGTCCTGATTGATTTGCTCGGCGTCACCATCATCATTCCGCTGCTGCCCTTGTATGCGACGACCTTTGGCGCGAACGCGTTGGTCATTGGCATGTTGGGCGCGACATATCCCCTCATGCAGTTTGTCGGCGCGCCGATTTTGGGGCGCCTCTCGGACCGCTACGGGCGCAGACCCATTTTGATTGTCAGTCAAATCGGCACGCTGCTCGGTTTCATCTTGCTCGGCTTCGCCGGTGCGTTGTGGATGCTGTTTCTGTCGCGTTTCATTGACGGACTTTCGGGCGCCAATATCGCCACCGCGCAAGCCGCGATTACGGACAGCACGACGGAAAAAAATCGCACCCAAGGTTTGGGGTTGATTGGCGCGGCGTTTGGATTGGGGTTTATCATCGGTCCCATTATCGCGTTTGTTTCGCTCGCGTTGAGCAACAATGACTATCGCGTGCCAGCGTTTGCTGCCGCGTTCTTTTCGCTGCTCTCGATTTTGCTCACGACGTTTTGGTTTCGCGAAACGCTCAATCCCGCACACACCGGCGAAGAAAAAAAGAAAACCGCGTTTTCCTTTGGCGCGCTGTTTCAAGCGCTGGCGCATCCCGCCGTCGGCATCTTGCTGATTCTTTTGTTCGCGCAGCAGTTGGCGTTCGGCGGTTTTGAACAATTGCTTTCGCTGTTCACATTGAGCCGTCTCGGCTTGAACGCATCAGGGAACGCGGCAATTTTTGTTTTTGCCGGACTCATCATTGTCGCCGTGCAAGGCGGTTTCGTCGGACAATGGAGTCGCAAATTCGGCGACCGCAAATTGGTGTTCGCGGGCTTGATTCTGTTGGCGCTCGGTTTGGGGCTGACGGCATTAACGCCCATGCTGCCGCCGCCGTGGTACAATCAAGCCGCGTTGACGGCGGAATTGAGCAGCGGTACGCGGATACCGTCAACGCAAGAGCTTGCCATCGCGCTGCCGCCCGATTCCAATACGGGTTGGCTCGGTCTTGCGTGGCTTTTGCTGGCAATGCTGCCGACCGCCATCGGCGGCGCAATGCTCCAGCCGACGTTGAATTCGTTGATTACGAAACGCGTCGAACCGACCGAAGTCGGCGGCATTCTTGGTATCAGTGTCGCCATGCTGAGTTTGGCAAATGCGATTGCACCCATTTTCGGCGGCGCAATTTTTCAATTCGCCGGCGCGAGCGCGCCGTTTTGGGTGTGGGCGGTAACGCTGGGGCTTTTGTTTGGCGCAGCCGTCGTGACGATCAAGCCGGGCCGCGAAGAATCTGCGCCGACAGGTTTGGCGCGCGGCGGCGCGGGGCATTAAGAGACAAACATGCAAAACAAGTTTTCCTCGCCGACCGATTTTTTGCGCGCGCAATTCGGCGCGTTGCAGCAGGACGAAACGCTGCGCGCGTATGAAACGTTTTGGCGCGAACAGGGACAATTCATTTCGCGCGCGGTGGACCGCGCCGGCACGCCGCACTTGAAAATGTTTGACCGCTTTGGCGCGCGCATTGACGAAATCGAATTCGCGCCCGAGTACTGGACGCTGTTGAAACGCGGGTATCGCGACGGCGTCATCTGGCGCATTTTCGACGAACAATCATTGCTGTCGTCGTATCAACTCGGCTACATCACAAGTTTTTACGACCCCGGGTTGTACTGCCCATATACCGTCTCCATGTCCACCGCCGTTCCCTTGTCCAAGTATGGCGACGCCAACACGCGCGAAAATTTTTTGCCGCCCATGCTCCGCCGCGATGATTCCGTGTGGCAAGGCGCGACGTGGATGACCGAAGCGCGCGGCGGCAGTGACCTCGGCGCGAATGTGGACACGGTCGCGCGTTGGGTGAACGGACAATGGCGTTTGGACGGCGACAAATTTTTTTCGAGCAACGCGGGCGCGGAACTCGCCGTCGTCGCCGCGCGCATCGAGAACGCGCCGCAAAACGTCAAGGGGCTGGCATTGTTTCTGGTGCCAAAATTCCGCGCGGACCATGCGCGCAATTATTTCGTGCGCCGCTTGAAATCCAAAGTCGCGACGCGTTCCGTGCCCACCGGCGAAGTGGAACTGCGCGATAGTGAAGCGTACTTGCTCGGCAAAACGGAATGGGGCATTTATCTCATCCTCGAAGTTTTGAACCTCTCGCGCATCGCCAACAGCATCGGCAGTGTCGCGGTCGCGCAGCGCGCGTTGGCGGAAGCCATTTACTTTACAGAACATCGCGTCGCATTCGGCAAACCGCTTGCCAAACAACCGTTGATGCGCGCGCAAATCGCGGACCGCGCGCGCAGGTTGTCCGCCGCGTCCGCGTTGGCGTGGCACGCCGCGCGCTTGTTGGATGAGGTGTGGCGCGAGACACCGCCGTATTCGGAACGCTATCATTTGTTCCGCCTCGTCGCACATCTGGCAAAATATCACACCGCCGAATTTGCGGCGCAAACGGCGAAATGGGCGATGGAAGTGCATGGCAGCGCGGGCGTGTTGGACGAATTTCCCGTCGAACGACTCCTGCGCGAAAGCATGATTCTGGCGATTTGGGAAGGCGCGCCGCATCGCCATATCCTCGACGGGCTGGAAGTGATGAAACGCAAAAACGCGCACACGCGGTTGTTT
>CAZXYP010000433.1:0-4122 GCA_964644955.1 uncultured Anaerolineales bacterium
AAAACGTTACTATCGCACTAAAAAACTATCGCACGAGCGCACTCGATTCACAGTTGCGGGACAGCGCGGGATTTTCACCCGACTTCGCTGTGTGTTGTTTGGTGGATTGTTAATTGGCGCGCGACGCGCCGGATCGGTGAACATTATAACCGATTTGGCGAAACGCGCAAACGAAGATTTTGCGACGCGCAAACGCACCGCGCATATAATTCATGGGATGCAAAACGCAAACGAAATTCTCTGGACGTCGGCGTTTCTCAATGAACGTTTTATCGAGCCCGTCTCGCCGCTCGGCTGGTCGTTCGTCGGCGCATTGTTTCAAGAATTCGCGCTGCGCGACCCGTTACGTTACATGGGATATCCCGACGCGGACGCGCTCCCCGCGACGCGTTTGTGGCGCGGTCAGCCGTTCGTCAATGTCGCACTGTTTCAAATTTTCTACAAACCGTTTCCCGACGCACTCGTGCCGGCGGACGCGGTGCGTTATTTTCCAAACGGCGATGTGAATTTTCGAAAAGGCGCGCCGTATCCGCATTCGCGTTACAGCGCGCGTTTTCTCTTGTCGCTCGCGCGGCATTTGCTGCGTGATGCGCGAAACGCGTCGCCGTTGAATTATCGCCATTGGCAAAAATTTGTCGCCTATCACGACGCGCAAACGCAAAATATCCGCGCGCGCCTCGATGCCGCCAACGACGCGCGCGAACTTTTGAATTGCATCGCAGAGTTGTACGACCTCGACGCGCAGCTGTTGAGCATCCATCGCTGGAGTCTGACGTACGCCGACCTGTTGTATAAAATTCTCGCGCAGTGGACCGGCGACCTTGCGCCCGCCTTGATGAGCGGGGTGCCGAACAAGACGCGTGAGGTCAACGCGCAGCTTACCGCGCTCGCGCAGCGCCCCGCGCCGTTGAACGCC
Organism: uncultured Anaerolineales bacterium; assembly: GCA_964644955.1. Lineage (GTDB taxonomy): Bacteria > Chloroflexota > Anaerolineae > UBA4142 > SHND01 > SHND01. Next base: position 917 of record CAZXYP010000433.1, read on the forward strand.
GACCTCCTGAGGCGAATCCAAACCCACGCGCCTTTGTCGGACGCGGAACAAGAAACGGCGCTTGCGTTACAGGCGTTTCTGGACGCGCACGGGCATCGCGCGTTTTCGCTCGACCTCGCGCATCCGAACTTTCGCGATGACCCGACGCAGCTGCTGCCGCTTCTGTACGCAAATTCGGCTGACTCTTGTTTTCAAGGCGAATCCCTGTGGCGCGCGTATGCGGAGGCGCGTCGCAAGTTACGTTGGTGGCAGCGCATGGTCTTGCGTCCCATTATCGGGCTGGCGCGGCGGTACGCGCAGCTGCGCGAAGACCAACGGTACTATTGGCAAAAATCGCTCGCGCTCACGCGCCGCGCGTATTTGCGCATCGCGGCATTGGGCGCGGCACAAGCTCTTGTCGCCGCGCCGCAAGATATTTTTTATGCGACGCGGCAAGAAATCGAGGCGTACGTGCGCGGGGAGATGGACGCGTCATTTTTGCGGGCGCGCATTGCGGCGCGGCAAATGGAATGGCGCGCGTACTGGCAGGATTATACGGCGCGCGGCGCCGCAGCGACGCCGCATTTTTTGCGCGGCGACGTTCCCGTGTTTGAAAATAAATCGCATGTGGCGGAAACGAATGTGTGGCGCGGGCGCGGGGTGAGCCCGGGCATGGTGCGCGGTGTGGCGCGCATTGTCCGCGACCCACGCGACTTGGGGCGTGTCGGCGCGGGCGAAATTTTGGTTGCGCCTTCGACCGACCCCGCGTGGACGTCCGTGTTTGCGCGTTTGGGGGGATTGATTCTCGAACGGGGCGGAGTGCTGTCACATGGCGCGGTGGTCGCGCGCGAGTACGAATTGCCTGCGGTCGCAGCAGTGGCAGAAATTACGCGTGTGTTGTGTGATGGAGATTGGATTGAATTGGACGGCACGTCCGGCGCGGTCAAACGCATAAACCTATAGGGGCGGCGCCGCGTGCCTGCCCATTTTTTTCGCGCGCAAAAAAAAGCAGCGGGTTATTGCGCCCGGCCGCGCAATAACCCGCGATGGGCTGCTTTGGGGGGAAAAGCAGACCCATTTGCTTTCAAAACAAGAAACCCGCCTCTGAACCAAAGAGGCGGGTTGGAAATCCCACAGAGAAACCGCATGTCAAACGTCTTGCGTTTGACGTACTCTTCGGCAACCGGGCTACCATCACTCTACAGCAATGCTGTCGTTTTAGGTCCCTCAGCTTTGCGTCCACAACTTTCGCTGTGTTTGCCTTTATCGGAGCGTCGGTTAAGGTGCTGTCTTGCTTGCGCCAACATTGTAACCGCGTCGTCTCGTGAGTTCAATGGGAGATTAGTACTGAAATCAGAGCGTTTTGTTTGACAAGACGCCCAGCAGAATTTCAATCGCATTTTCCAAATCGCGCGCATCTACCATTTCCGACGGCGTGTGCAGGTAACGGACCGGCAGCCCCAACGCGCCGGTGACGATTCCTTCGCGCGCGGCTTGAATGGGCGTACCGTCGCCCCCGCCGTGCGCGCGTGCTTGAATTTGATGCGGCACATGCGCGCTGCGCGCGGATTGCAGTAGAATCTGACGCGCCCCCGCGTTCGCAATCATGTTTTCATCCTGCACTACAATGGCGGGACCTTTGCCCAGAGCAATGCCGGAATCGCCGCCGGGAATATCCTGCGCGGGAACAGGAGACAATACGAACGCATAGTCGGGCTGCAAAGCAAACGCCGCCGCACCCGCGCTGCGCGCGCCCACCTGCGATTGTACGGTAAATACGCAATACACATCATGCGCGGCGCGTTTCAGACGGCGCAACGTTTCAATCAACACCGCGCAGCCGGCCCGCCCACCCAATGCTTTGCCCCATAATGTGTTGCCCGCCGCGCGAAACTCGCCCACCAAACAGGCGGCATCGCCAACGCGTACGGGCGCATCTTGCGGCGATGTCGCACTCGTGTCCAAAAACAACGCGTCCGGCTCGCTATCGGTCCGCCCGCCGCGCGTCTCGCGTCCAAAGACGCCAATAACGCCGTTTTCAAATTGACAGCGCGCGCCGGGCAGCGTCAATGGTTTCACCGCGCCCAACACGCCGAAACGCGCAAACCCGCGCGTGTCCAAAAAAGTGACCATCACGCCGCTTTCGTCGAGCGGCGCGGTCACCATGATTTTCTTGCGTCCGTTGCCCGCGCCTTTGCGCAGCGCAATCAAGTTGCCGAGTGCGTCGACGCGCACCTGGTCGGCGAGTCCCTTGATTTCCGCGCGCACGAGCTCGCGCACATTCTCTTCGCTGCCGGACGGACCGTACGCCTCCGAAAGGCGTTTGACCATCGCGTGAAACGCGGAAAGGGCGCGGTCGTTTTCGCTCCGGGCAGGAGCGGCGGTCAAATCAAAGGCGGGAAAATGCGCGCTTTCGCGCGCGTGCTGGGTTTCTTTACGGGTCATGGCAGCGACTACAAGCGCGACAGATTCTTGCGATGTGATTCGTCTCCGACACCTGTCACGTCTGCAAACTTGGGGAGCGCGGCGCGCGCGAGTTTTAACGCGGCGTAAAAATCGTCGAGCGAAATGACTGCCGCGGGCGAATGAATATAACGCGCGGGAATTGAAATAACTGCGCTGGGTACGCCCGCGCGCACGCGATGCAGTGTGCCCGCATCCGTGCCGCCGACGAGCGGCTGTTTGTATTGGAACGGAATTTTTTCTTGCTGCGCGGTTTCGGCAAGCCATCGCGTTAATGCCTTGTCGGCGAGCAAGCCGCGGTCTGCGAGCGTCAATGCCGGTCCTGCGCCAAGCCGCGTGGTCGGCGATTGTTCGCGCGCTTTCGGTGAATCGTCGCAGACGGTGGCTTCCAATACAAGCGCGGCATCGGGCGCGCCGGAATGTCCTGCGGCGCGCGCGCCGCGTAAACCGATTTCCTCTTGCGTCGTGAACGCGGCATACAAATCAAACGGATACGTGTCGCGTACGAGTTCGCACAAGAGCGCGCAGCCCGCGCGGTCGTCCAACGCTTTCCCGCGCACGCAATTGTCGCCGAACGCGCTGAACTTGGTCGCAAACGTCGCGTACTCGCCGGGCGTGACGACGCGCAGCGCGTCCTCGCGGGAACTTGCGCCAATGTCAATGCGCAGCGCGTCGGCGGGGACGACCTTTTTGCGTTCGCTTTCGGTGGTGCGATGTTGTGGTTTCAGCCCGATGACGCCCGGCACGGCGTATGCGCCAACCAA
>CAZXYP010000434.1:0-4076 GCA_964644955.1 uncultured Anaerolineales bacterium
CGCAGTTGAGGACTCAACGCTTCCAGTGCGCCGCGTTCGGCTTGGCGCTCCCACGCATAGAACTGTGGCAGCGTGATCGCATAGTGGTCGCACACCGCACGGAGGATCGCGGCTCCGCTGCGCCCCTCTTTGAGAATTTGCAGTTTCGTATCGGGGCTCCACACGCGGCGCGCGCGCGGAGCGTCGTTCGATCCGTGGTTCATCGGGCTGCTCCTTGTCTGACATGAGAATTATACTCCGTGAATTGAGATTCGGAGCAGCCGAAAATTGTATCTTAATTAAATCGCGTTTTGTCTCATTTCATTCCGGGCAATACACAACTCGCACACCTTGATTAATAATAAAAAACTCTCGCCGCATACTGTAGCGAGAGTTTTCGTTGGTGCAAACGCGCGTGAAAATATCTACTTTACGATAGCATCTCACCCAAGTTGATCGGAAAGCGCCTACAAGCTTGCATGTGGATACATGACAGAGGAAATTCATTTCAGAACTATTTCTTTTGACGCAATCCCTACCCCGCGTTATAATCTTCGCTTGCTCATATGCGCCATGCTCTCGTTTTTTGTCGCATTGTCGCGGCGCGAGCTATTCCCTCTGATTTTATTCGTAAGGCGAATTGGCAATTCGCCCAACAGGAGTCGTTTGAAACATGATTGGTGTACAAGATTTACGCAAAGGCACAACCTTTATTGACGACGACGGGAATTTGTTTGTCGTCACCGATTATTCGCACAACAAACAGGGACGCGGCAACGCGACGATTAATATCAAAGCGCGCAATCTCCGCACCGGCGCGAACGTGCAAAAAAGTTTCCAATCGGGCGGCAGAGTCCAGGATGTGCGGCTCGAAACCAAAAAAGTGCAATACCTCTACAAAGACGGCGACCATTTCGTTTTCATGGACCAGGAGACCTTCGAGCAGCCAATGCTCTCGGAAGAACTTTTGGGCGAACATGCCAAATGGCTCAAAGAAGGCACCACCGTCGAATTGTTGGTGTACCAAGACGAACCGCTGGACATTGAATTGCCGACGACGGTTGATTTGGTCGTCACCGAAACCGCGCCATCTTTCAAAGGCAACACCGCGTCCGGCGGCGGCAAACCCGCAACGCTGGAAACGGGCGCAGTCGTCACTGTGCCTTTTTTCATTAACGTCGGCGATACGGTTCGTGTGAATCCCGAAACCGAAGAATACTTGACGCGCGTATAAACAGTCGTAAATAGCAGCGAGGCGAATCTGATTTCGCGATAGGCAACACGCGCAATCCGATTCGTCTCTCTGCTTGGCATTCGCGATTTGCGATACGCGACTTGCGATACGCGACCTCTCATGCAATTCTCTCTTTTTCGTCCCACCATTTTGCGCGTCAGCGAATTGACCGCGCACTTGCGCCGCGTCGTCGAGAGCGATGACCTCATGGCGGACGTGTGGGTGCAGGGCGAAATTTCGAACGCGAATCGTTACGCGTCGGGACATTTTTATTTTTCCCTTAAAGACGCGGACGCCACCATGCGCTGTGTCATGTGGAAAGGGCAGGTCGCGCGGCTGCCGCGTCTCCCGCGCGAAGGCGAAGCCGTGAACGCGCACGGACACGTTTCCGTGTATGACGCGCGCGGCGAAGTCCAGCTCTATGTGGACGAAATGGAATTGCTCGGCGCGGGCGCGTTATGGCAAGAATTTGAACAATTAAAACAAAAACTCGCGGCAGAAGGATTGTTTGACGAAGCGCGCAAACGCCCACTGCCGAAATTTCCAAAACGCATCGGCATTGTCACTTCGCGCAGCGGCGCGGTCCTGCAGGATATTCGTCACATTTTGGAACGCCGTTATCCGGTCGTCGAGGTGTTTCTCGCTTCGACTGCCGTTCAAGGCGCGGATGCCCCGCCGCAAATCATCGCCGCGCTGGAACGCGTCCAACGCGTGCCGGACCTCGACGTGATTATTCTCGCGCGCGGCGGCGGTTCCATCGAAGACTTGTGGGCATTCAATGACGAACGCGTCGCGCGCGCGATTGTGGCGTCACGCGTGCCCGTCATCAGCGGCGTCGGTCACGAAACCGATTTCACCATCGCGGATTTTTGCGCGGACGTACGCGCGCCGACGCCGACGGCTGCCGCGCAATTTTGCACGCCCGACCAAAACGAACTGCGCGCGAATCTCATCGCTTCACAACAATATCTGCATCGCACCGCGCGCGAATATGTGGCGGACGCGCGACGGCGTGTTGCGTTCGACACGAGCGCGCTGCACCGCGCATCGCCGCGCGCGCAAATTCAACAACGCCGCCAGCGCGTGGACGAAATGACGCGCGACGCGGCGCGTTGGATAAAACATCGTCTGGAAAAACAACGCGCGCAATTGGCAAGCGCGGCGCGCCAGATGGAAACGCTCAGTCCGTTGGCAACGCTCGAACGCGGCTACGCCATCGTGCGCCACAACGACACCATCGTCACCAACCCCGCGCAAGTACAACCCAACGACCTGCTCGACATTCGCGTCCGCGACGGCGAATTCCGCGCCCAAGTCTCCAGTCTCCAATCTCTGATGCACCATGACCAAGAAAAACTCGACTCTAACCCTCTCGTTTGAAGAACTCTATTCCAAGCTTCAAGCCACCATTGAAACCCTTGAAGGCGGCAATCTGTCATTGGACGAGGCGCTCACGCTGTACGAACAAGGCATGGCGTTGGCGAAACAATGCAATGCCATGCTCGATAACGCGGAACTGCGAATCCAAGAACTCGCGCCGACTGCACAAGCGCTCGAGGAAGAAACGGATGTGGAATTGTTGGATGGCGACGATGTTGAATAAATCCGAAATCCGAAATCAAAACTCAGAAATCCAGAATGGCTGAACTTTTTGGCAATCGCGTCTTGCAAGCGTCCATCATGGCGTGGGCAATCGCGCAAATCTCGAAATTTTTCATTGACCTGTTGTGGCGGCGCAAAATCAATTTTCGCGCGCTGACGACGATGGGCGGAATGCCGTCATCCCATTCCGCCGCCGTGAGTTCGCTCGCCACCGGCATTGCGCTTGTGGATGGAATGGGTTCGACCATTTTCGCGTTGGCGTTGTGGTTCGCCGCCGTGACCATGTACGACGCCGCCGGGATTCGGCGTTCGGCAATGATTCAGGCAAAAATTTTGAATCAGATGATTGACGAATTGTTTCAAGGACATCCGATTTCTGAAGTAAAATTGCGCGAATTATTGGGACACACGCCGTTTGAAGTTTTTATCGGCATGCTTTTGGGGATTTTTGTCGCGTATTGGTGGATGACGCGGTGAAAAGAGACTGGAGATTAGAGATTGCGGATTGCAGATTGCAGATTGGTAATACGCCATTCGTCATTGGCAAGTAGCCATCCGCCATCCGCCAAGACACACATGCCAAAACAAATTATTCGCACGCCCAACGCACCCGAACCAAAAGGTCCGTACAACCAAGCCATTGTCGCGGGCAATACCATTTACGTCGCGGGACAGGGACCGATTGACCCGAAAACGGGCAATATCATTATCGGCACCATCGAAGAGCAGGCGACGCTGAAGTTTGAAAACATTCGCGCGATACTCCACGCGGCGGGCTTTGAAATGTCCGACGTCGTCAAGGTCACGGCGTATTTGACGGATTTGGCGGATTTTGGAAAATACAACGAGGTCTATAAAAAATTTTTCACCGAACCGTATCCCGCCCGCGCTACCGTCGGCTGTCAATTGCTGATGCACACGTTCATTGAAGTGGACTGTATCGCGGTCAGAGACAATGCACAATGACAAATGCACAATGCACAATTCGTAGTCGCTTGTTCCTTACTGTAGCGCATCGTGCATTGAGCATTGAGCATTCATGAAAATCATCACTTTTCAAGTTCACGGGCGCACACATTGGGGCGCCATTCAGAACGGACGCGCCGTAGATTTGAACGCGGCAAATGACGCGCGCGGCGTGTCCATGTATCAGGCGCAAAGCGTTCTCGATTTTTTGCGGCACGGTCAGCCGGGATGGGATGTCGCGCGCGAGACGTTGGCATGGCTCGGCGACCGCGAAATTCCCGAGGGCACGTTCGCG
>CAZXYP010000435.1:0-4049 GCA_964644955.1 uncultured Anaerolineales bacterium
CACCGCCACACCTTTCCAAAACGCGACATAGCCCGCGATTTTTTGCGCCGCTTCTTTCGGCGCGGGATAGTACCACGCCGCGTCGGGATTGACCTGTCCGTCCACGACGACATCGTAATAGCTGCAATCGCCTTTCCACGAGCAAATCGTGTGTGTACTGCTGGGACGAAAAAATTCCACATTTACCGCGTCGGGGGGGAAATAATGATTTCCTTCCACCACAATCGTTTCATGGCTGTCGGCAAGGACTTGTCCGTTCCAGATGGCTTTGGGCATGGATTGTTTCCTCGAGTGAAATACTGATTGGTGTTGTTCGCTCAAAAACTCTTACGTCAGGTATAATACGTTCGATTTTCCCGATACGAATGTGAGGTTCGTATGCAATGGCGTAAACGACCCGTAATTTATGAAATTCACACGTATGTTTGGTTGAATGAGCTGAGTGAACGTTACCAGCAGCAGGTGACGTTGGCAAATGTGCCCGCGCAAGAATGGGACGCGCTTGAAGCGCTGCGCGTGGACGCGGTGTGGTTGATGGGCGTGTGGGAACGGAGTCCCGCCGGGATTCAGGTCTCGAATGCCAACGCGGCGCTGCAATCGGATTTTCAACGTGCGCTGCCGGATTTTCGCGTTCCCGACAATGTCGGTTCCGCGTACTGTGTGCGCGCTTATACAGTGGACGCGCAATTGGGCGGTACCGATGGTTTAACCAGGGCGCGCGCGGAATTGGCGGCGCGCGGTTTGCGCCTGATTCTCGATTTTGTGCCGAATCACGTTGCGCCCGACCACGCGTGGGTGACGGAACATCCCGAATATTTTGTGCGCGGCACCGCAGAGGATTTGACGCGCGCGCCGCAGGAATTTATCGAACGCGACGGAACGGTGATTGCGAATGGGCGCGACCCGTATTTCCCGCCGTGGCGTGATGTGGTGCAGTTGAATGCCTTTGACAGCGGATTGCGCGCGGCGGCTGTCGAAACCGTCAAATCCATCGCGGCGCAGTGCGATGGGGTGCGCTGTGATATGGCAATGTTGATGCTGAATGCGATTTTTGCGCGCACGTGGGGCGAACGCGCAGGCGCAGTTCCCGCGACCGAGTATTGGCGCGACCTCATTCCCGCCGTCAAAGCGCAGTTTCCCGATTTTGTTTTTATCGCCGAAGCGTATTGGGATTTGGAATTTGAATTGATGCAAGAAGGTTTCGATTATTGTTACGACAAGCGATTGTATGACCGGCTTGAACGCGAGAACGCGGCGAACGTGCGCGGGCATTTGTTGGCGGGATTGGAGTATCAAGACCGGCTCGTGCGCTTTATCGAGAACCATGACGAACCGCGCGCGGCGGCGACGTTTGCGCCGATGCAGGAACGCGCGGCGGCGGTGATTGTCGCCACCTTGCCGGGCGCGAAATTGCTTTACGATGGACAATTGGACGGACGCAAAATCAAACTGCCGGTCTTTTTGCGCCGCCGCGCGCCCGAACCGCGCAATTACGAACTGGACATGTTTTATCGCGCGCTGTTGAAAATAATTCACGCGGATTTGTTTCACGATGGCGAATGGCAATTGTGCGCGGTGCAGGGGTGGAGCGACAACGCGAGCAATCAAAATCTTTTGGCATGGTCATGGCGTCACAACGCGCGGCGCATGTTGATTGTGGTCAATTATTCTGACAAGCGTTCGCAAGGCATGGTGTTGGTTCCGTGGGATGATTTGAACGGGCGCGTGTGGCGCTTGGCGGACGTGTTGAACGGTGAGGTGTTTTTGCGCGATGGTACGCAGATGCATCAAGCCGGTCTCTTTGTGGATTTGGACGCGTGGCGTTTTCATTTTTTGGAATTTGAATAACTCACCTTACGCACGCGCTGTCATTTCGAGATTGTCATACCGTTTGATATGTCTGACCGCAGAAACTTTCCCAACGCGAATTTGCACGAATCGGAGCGAATCAACACGAAATTTTTGGATTCGTAAAGATTCGCGGAGATTCGCGCTTTCAGTCCGATAACTCAATCGGAACGCTGGAAGTTTCTGTGCAGCCGTTTTTGCGAGAAATCTCCGGCTGCGAAGGCAGAGATTTATCACTGCGTTTGAAATGACATGCGTAACAAGAGGAAATGACTCTACGCGTTTTGGTTGTCGAGGCGCATCCCGACGATGCGGAATGGTACTGCGGTGGAACGATTGCTAAAATGGCGCGCGCGGGCGCGGAGATTACATTTGTGATTTGCACGCGCGGCGAAAAGGGCACATATGATTCTCGGCGCAAACCTGAGGAGATTGAGTATGTACGTTCGCGCGAACAAGAAGACGCACGACAGCTCTTGGGCGTCCGCGAAATCATTTGGCTCGGCATTCCCGACGGCGAATTGCAAGTGACGCTTGAATTGCGAAAACGACTCGCGTTGTTGTATCGGCACTATCGTCCGGAAATTCTGTTGACGTTTGACCCGTGGAAACGCGGCGAACTGCATCCCGACCATCGCGCGTGCGGGACGGTCGCATGTGACGCGCGGCTCGCGGCGAAAATGCCGTTGTATTATCCCAAACGCGGCGGTCTGGACGCGTGGGCGACGCCGCAGTTGTGGATGTTCAACACAGACGCGCCGAATCATTTTGTAGATGTGAGTGAAACATTCGAAACGCGGATTGCGGCATTACAATTGCACGCGAGTCAAAGCGTCGGCGACGCGCAAAACATTGTGTTTGTGACCGAAGCCGCGCGCGCGGACGGGGAAAAAATTGGCGCGCGTTATGCGGAAGCTTTTCACCGCATTGTGATTGAAGGGAGTATCGCGCGCGCGTTATGAATCAAACGTTTCCGTCGGCGTTTTGGGGCGCAATAAAATCACGCTGAATAGAATCAACGCCGCGCCGATGATTTGCGCGAGGTCGAGGCGTTCGTTAAACAGAAAATAGGCAATAATGATGGTAAAGACCGGCTCGAGCGTGCCAATCAATGTGACAACACTCGCAGGCACTTGCGACAATCCAATCGTGTAAAGCCCGAAACCGCCCAGCGTAGGACCGAGCGAAAGGAAAAACAAAATCGCCCAACCGCCCCACTGTGTGCCGAGCGCCAGGGGCGCTTGGACAAAAATTTGCAGTGGCAGTAAAAACAGCATGCCGAAAAAAAACGCGTAAAAGAGCGAAGTCCACGCGGGATACCGAATCGAGGTGTAGCGTCCGAACAACGCATACGCCGCCCACGTGAAACCGGTGCCGAGTCCGATGAGCAAGCCGAGCCAATTCAAGTTCAACGCTTCCGGTTTGTACACTTGTGAGACGAGAATAATTCCGAGCAGCGTCAAGATCAGCGCAATGATTTTGTTGCGGTCGAGCGTTTCGCCGAGAAAGCGCACCGAAATGAGCGCCACAATCGTCGGCTGCACATAGACCAGTACGGTGGCAATGCCGGCGCCGTTGAGCCGCACGGAATTGACCCACAACAATTGATGCATCCCGACGCCCAGAACGCCCATCAGCATAAAATACATCAAATGGCGGCGTTGGATTTTGAAATAGGCGCGCTTGAACAAGAGCAAACCGAGCGCCATCGCGCTTGACACAATCAGCACGCGCAAGAACGCGAGCGCCAACGGTTCCATGTTGTAATCCACGAGCAAAAGCTTGATGAGGATGCCCGTGGTGGACATGAGTAGTGTGCTGATGAGGACGAGGAGATAGCCGCGTAACGTAATGGTTTGAGTATTTCCGGGTTTGGGAGAATCGGGAGCGGTAGAGGTTGACATAGACAATAGATTTTGGCACGAGTTGATACGTGTGTCAAAAGGGGCGACATGAATTTATGATTTATGATTGGTGATTTATGATTGCGGTGTCGTTCGCATCGGAACACATAAATCGAAAATCAAAAATCCAAAATCAAAAATCCAAACATGGAATTTCATATCAAATGTGATGCGGCGGATATTTCACGCTACTGTTTTACGCCCGGCGACCCGGCGCGTGCGAAAAAAATTGCGGCGTATTTCGAGGATCCGAAATTTGTCACCGATAGTCGCGGCTATCTGGTCTTTTCGGGACAT
>CAZXYP010000436.1:0-3979 GCA_964644955.1 uncultured Anaerolineales bacterium
CTCACCATCATGCGGCTCGGACAAAATCATTTCCGCGTCGTCACCGGCGCCTTTGACGGCGCGCGCGACAAAAAATGGCTGCTCGACCATTTGCCCCCCGACGGCAGTGTGACGCTGACCGATGTCACTGCCGCCTATTCCACCATCGGCGTGTGGGGGCCGCAGGCGCGCAATGTTTTGCAAGCCATCGGCGAGACCGATTTCTCGAATGAAGCATTCCCGTTCGGCACGTGCAAGTACGTGGATTTTGGCACGGTGAATGTTCTCGCCTCGCGGATTTCGTATGTCGGCGAACTCGGTTGGGAATTGTACGTTTCGTTCGAGCAAGGCGCGAAATTGTGGGACATGGTTTGGGAGGCGGGACAAAAATTCGGTATTGTGCCGGTGGGCATTGGCGTGTATGGCACGACGGGACGTTTGGAAAAAGCGTACCGTTTGTACGGCAGTGATTTGGAAATGGAGTTCAATCTCGTCGAAGCCGGCATGACGCGTCCGAAAGTAAAATCGGAAGCATTCATCGGCAAAGCCGCGTATCTCAAGCAGCGCGAAACGCCGCCCGCCGCGCTGTTGTGTTCCATGACGATGGATGACAATACCTCCGCGTCCGGCGTGAAACGTTTTCCGCAGGGACGCGAACCGATTCTGACGCTTGACGGCAATGTCATCACCGACGCGCACGGACGCAATGCGTACGTCACGAGCGCGGGCGCCGGCCCGTCGCTCGGCAAATATATTCTCATGGCGTATCTGCCGCCGGAATACGCCAAAGTCGGTACGCAACTCAAGGTCGAGTATTTCGGCGAACACTATCCCATCACCGTCGCCTCTGTCGGCGCAACGCCGCTGTTGGACCCGGAAAACAAACGCCTCAAGGCGTAAGCTCAAAGCGAAAAGTTAAAAGCTAAAAGCAAGAACACGATATTCCCTTTTAGCTTTTAACTTTATACTTTTTACTTGTGAACATCCTCGTCTGCATCAAACGCGTGCCAATGACGGGCGGAAAAATTTCACTCACGGCGGACGCACAAGAGATTGATACGCGTTTGATGGGTTTCACCATCAGCCCGCACGAAGAGTGCGCGGTGGAAGAAGCGGTGCGTCTGGTGGAAAAACACGGCGGCGCGGCGACGGTCTTGACGCTCGGTCCCGCAGACGCGACGGAACAATTGCGCGATGCCATGTCCATCGGCGTCGAACGCGCGATTCATCTGGAAACGGACGGGCGCGAGTTCGACCCGATTGCGACGACGAACGCGATTGTGGAAGCGATTCGCGCGGACGGCACCAATTTCGATTTGCTGTTGTTTGGCAATGAAGCCGCCGACACGGGCGATTATCAAGTCGGCGTGCGTGTGGCGTATGCGCTCGGTCTGCCGTGTGTGACGGGCGTCAAAGAATTGGAAATTAACAATGGGCGCGCAACCGCAAAGCGTCAAGTGCCGGGCGGTTTGGAAATTTTTGATGCGCCGCTGCCCGCCGTCATCACGGTCAAAGAAGGCATCAACTTGCCGCGTTATCCGTCCCTGCCCGGACGCCTGAAAGCAAAAAAGAAAGCGATTGCGACCTCACAACCCGCGTGGCAGGACGGCGGTCTGCAAAAAACCAAATTACTCAACCCACCTGAAGAAGCGCATCAAGTCGAAATTCTCGGCAAAGGTCCCGAAGCCGCGCCCAAGGTCGTGGATTTGTTGGAGAAATTGGGGCTGCTTTAATTGGGCGCCGATGAACGCGGATTTTTCAAAAACTCTTGCCGCGTAATTCTGTGTTTATCCGCGTCCAAATAGATTTTATGATTCTCACGTTTATCGAACAAGACAGAGGCAAGGTCAACGAAGCGTCGTTTGAAGCGCTGACGCTCGCGCGTCAATTGACGGAACAAACCAATACCCCGCTGCACGCCATCGCCATCGGCAGCGCGCCCGATGAACTCGTCGCGCGGCTTGGCGCGTTTGGCGCACACACATTGCATCTCGCGCAAGAGAACGCGCTTGCAGAATACGCGCCGGGTGCGTACGCGCAGTGCATTGTCGAAATTATCAACGCGCAACAACCGCACGCCGTCCTCGCGGCGGGCAGTGAACGCGGCAACGAAATCATGGCGCACGTCGCGGCAAAAACCAATCTGGCGTTCGCTGCCAATTGTGTGGACGCGCAGCCGGGCGACGAATACGCACTCACACGTTTGCGCTGGGGCGGTAGTTTGCTTGAAGAAGCAAAACTCAAAGGCGCAACGAAACTCTTGACGGTCGCGCCCAATTCCATTCCCGCGCAAGCGGCATCGAACGCGCAAACGGTAGTAACGAATTTATTCGTTCCTCACCTTTCCGAGAACGATTTGTGCGTGCGCGTCACGTCACGCATCGAAACGTCGTCGGGGAAAATTTCGCTCGGTGAAGCGCGCGTGGTCGTGGGGGGGGGGCGCGGCGTCGGCAGCGCGGAAGGTTTCAAAGTGTTGGAAGAACTCGCGGACTTGCTCGGCGGCGCGGTCGGCGGTTCGCGCGTCGTCACGGGTTTGGGCTGGCGTCCGCACGCCGACCAAATCGGACAATCGGGCAATCGCATTCAACCCGAACTGTACATCTCGTGCGGCGTCAGCGGCGCGATTCAACACATGGTCGGCGCGAAAGCATCCAAACACATTCTCGCCATCAACACCGACCCCGAAGCGTCCATCATGTACAAAGCCGATTACGCGGTGATTGGGGATTTGCATCAAGTCGTGCCCGCGATTAGCGCCGAGATAAGAAAGCGGCGGGGATAGCGAAACCGCTTTGGGTAACCCATTCGACATCGTGCCTGTCTTGAGCGCGCTAAAGGTCGAGATTGGCTGCGAGGCGCAGCATCGCACGTTGCCGCGAACTCTGTTCGCTGCGAATGGGATTCGTCCGAATTGTGACTTGCCCGGTAACATCACCCCAAAATTTGACGCATACCCCTTGAAATGAGATTCGGTGATTGCCCATTTCAAGACCTTTGAGGTTTTTGGAAACCATCTCGCCATCCCTCCCTCGCTCACTCACTCTCCGACTCTCCCGCGCCCCGCAATAAAGTCGTCGTCACCCCCAGCCCGACAAAAATCCAAAACAGTGTTACCGAATGCGGAAAATCCAAATTGAAAAAATAGTGGTCCACCACGCCCGCCGTCATAGCCCCAATCAACGCGGCGCACACGCCGAGCAAAATCGGCGACAACAATACATCGTCGCGCAAACCGTCAAGCCATGCCTGTAACGCGTTCCAAAAAAAGATGCCCATCGTAATCAAGAACGCCGCGACGCCCACAAGCCCCATCTGTTCCGCCATCAACAAATACACCGATGACACGCCGACATAGGTATCCAAATCCGGCGAGCCGAGAAAGCCCACGCCAAAAATTGGATAGCGCGAAATCAATTCGAACGCGTCCTTGTATTCGCCCAACCGCATCTGCGTCGCGCGGTCCGCGCCCGCAAACGCGTCGAGCAAATGCGCAATGTAATCTTGTGTGATGGGAATGAACCAAAACACGATGGCGCCGATAACCAGAATCGGAATGAGGCGGCGATATTTCGCCAATGCAATCAACACCAGCGAAACGCCGAATCCCAAAAACGCGCCGCGCGAAAATGTCAGCACCAAACACAAAAACATCGCGGCGACGGCAAACAAAATAAACCCGCGCGGCAAAATGGGTTTCGTCGAACCGTCATTCGACGCAAACACTTGCGGCGCAGTCAAGCCCGCCATCAAAATCATCAGCCCGCCCAACACATTCGGGTCCACCGACGTCGAAACCGCGCGCAGGGTGCCGGACGTGTCGTCATTGATAAAACGCAGCACGCCCGGCCCGTCGGGATACTTTACATAGCGCAGCAGCGACAAAATCCGAATCGTAATATCGTGCGGCAAAAAATAAAACACAATGCCCAACACTGCCGACACCGCGCCCGCGATGATGATAAAACGCATCACTCGCGTCAAGCGTTCGCGCGTGTTGACC
>CAZXYP010000437.1:0-1703 GCA_964644955.1 uncultured Anaerolineales bacterium
CAGTTTGGCGTAGGTAAGCACGCCAACAGCATAACCTTATTTCGCATAAAGTCTATTAGACTTTATCGGAAATAACTTTTTCCGACAGGATTTACAGGATTAAGAGGATTTTATAACTTGAATTCGCATTTAATCCTGTAAATCATGTTAATCCTGTCTATTCCCGATAGAGTCTATTGCTCAAGCGTCACTTGCGGAAGTTGAAACGCAAATTGAGATTGCCTTTCGTCTGAAATATTGCATGCAAGAGGAATTGGATAAAATTTTGGATTACTCGTCGTCGCTCGGTAAGCAACTCTACTCGTTGCGCAATGCCTTGCAGTCGAGAAACTGACAATGGATTCAAATAGACCCCTGAGCCATGGTCCCCGTCCCCTCCGCCGTGTCCTCATCGCCAATCGCGGCGAAATCGCGGTGCGTATCATGCGCGCGTGCCGCGAAATGGATATCGCAACCGTCGCGGTGTATTCGGACGCAGACCGCGCGGCGCTGCATGTGCGCGTCGCGGATGAGGCAATTTACATTGGCGCGTCACCGCCGCGCGAATCGTATTTGAACATTGAAAGAATTATTGACGCGGCGAAAAGAACGAACGCGGATGCCATTCATCCCGGATACGGGTTTCTCGCGGAAAATGCCGAGTTCGCGCAAGCGGTCAATGACGCGGGAATTGTGTTTATTGGACCGTCGCCGTTTTCGATTCGCGCGATGGGCGACAAGGCAGAGGCGCGGACACGAATGATTGCGAGCGGCGTGCCTGTTGTTCCGGGATTTCAAGATGCGGATGATGACGCGTCACTAGAAAATGCAGCGCGCGAAATTGGGTATCCTGTTTTGATTAAAGCGGCGGCGGGCGGCGGTGGGAAAGCAATGCGCGTAGTAAAAAACGCGCAAGATTTTTCCGAAGCGCTGGCTGCCGCGCGACGCGAGGCACAGCACGCATTTGGCAACGCGCGCGTGATTTTGGAAAAATATATCGAGAACGCGCGGCACATTGAATTTCAAGTTCTCGCGGACAGATTTGGCAATACGATTCATTTGTTTGAACGCGAATGTTCGATTCAGCGAAGGCATCAAAAGATTATTGAAGAGATACCATCGCCATTGTTGGACGAGGCGTTGCGCGAAAAAATGGGGAACGCGGCAGTGGCGGCGGCGCGCGCAGTGAATTATGAAAACGCGGGGACGATTGAATTTATTGTGAATCCTAATTCGCGCGAGTTTTACTTTTTGGAAATGAACACGCGCTTGCAAGTCGAACATCCGATTACGGAAATGACGACGGGATTGGATTTGGTGCAGTGGCAGATTCGGATTGCGAGTGGGGAACAGTTGTCAGTAAGCAGTAATCAGTTATCAGTAATCGGTAATCAGTCAGTCTCTAGTCTCCAGTCTCCAATCTCTATTGTTCAACAACGCGGACACGCCATCGAATGTCGCATTTATGCCGAAGACCCGGCGAACCATTTTCTACCATCCACGGGGCGCGTGTTGGATTTGGAATTGCCGCAGCTGCCCGGCGTGCGCGCGGATTCCGGCATCGCGCGCGGCGATGAAATTACATCATTTTACGACCCGCTGCTATTGAAAATAATCGCATTTGCAGAAACGCGCGACGCGGCTATTGCGAAAATGCAAAACGCGCTGCGCGAATATGTTTTGTTGGTCGTGAGGACGAATGTGGAATTATTGCAATGGCTTGT
>CAZXYP010000437.1:1713-3979 GCA_964644955.1 uncultured Anaerolineales bacterium
GCGTTAATTGCGGCGGCGTTATTGGAAATGTTGGAGAAAAAAGCATCGGGCGTTCAGGTGTCAAATGACAATGACCCGTATAGTCCGTGGCGCGCGTCGAGTGCGTTTCGGGTTGGAGCGAATTGAATTGTGAAACTTGTTTATGGGTTGAATAAAGAATCGCACACGCTCGATATTGACCGCGCGGGTGATGATTTTGAAATTGAAATCGGTGGCGAACGCGCGCGGGTTCAAGTAATTTCGTTCGCGCCGCCGCGCATTGCGTTTTCGTACATGGGGAAAATTTTTACGGCGCGCGTGGCGCGTGAGGGCAAGCAACGCTGGGTGCATGTGAACGGGGCGACGGTTGTACTGGAACGCGCGGATGCGCGCACACCACGCGGACATTCACACGGGGCGCGCGAAGGAACGGGTTCGGGCATTGTCGTCGCGCCGATGCCGGGACAGGTGCGTGCGGTTTTGGTGAACGAAGGCGACGCGGTGAGTGAAGGGCAACCGCTTGTGATTTTGGAAGCGATGAAGATGGAATTAAGAGTGAGCGCGCCGCATGATGGAATGGTGTCGAAAATTTTGGTGACGCAAGGGCAGAGTGTCGAGCGCGAACAACTTTTGGCAAGTGTGGATGAAACCAATCAGGAGGAATGAACGTGGCAGGCAAGTATTTTGAGGAACTGGAAGTGGACATGACGTTCAAACACAGGCAGGGACGCACCGTTTCCGAAGCAGACAATTTATTGTTTTGCGGAATGACGCTGAATCCGCAGCCGCTGCATGTGAATGAAGATTTCGCGTCGAAATCCGAATTCGGCACACGCATTATGAATGGGATTTTTACAATGGGGCTGGTCGTCGGCTTGACGGTGAATGATTTGACCGACGGCACATTGGTGGCGAATCTGTCGTACGACCATGTGATTCATCCGCGCCCGACCTTTCACGGCGATACGATTTATGCCGAAACCCAAGTGCTGGAAAAACGTGAATCGAAATCCAAACCCGACCGCGGCATTGTGCGGTTCAAACATTGGGGACGCAATCAAAAGGGCGAAGTGGTCGTCGAACTCGAACGCACCGCGATCGTCAAAAAACGCGCATGATTCAACACAAGAGGTTACGCGCCCGCCGCGCGATTCTGTACGTGCCGGGCAATGAAACCCGCAAAATCGAAAAAGCCGTCACGCTCGGGGCGGACAGCGTTTGTCTTGACCTCGAAGACGGGGTCGCGCCAAATCGCAAAGCCGAAGCGCGTGAAACTATCGCGCGCGCGTTTCGGACGCTTGATTTTGGCGCGAGTGAAAAATTGGGGCGCATCAACGGCGTTGGCACAGGATTCGAGCAAGAGGATTTGGAAGCCATCGTGCCGGCGCGTCCCGACGGCATCGTTGTCCCCAAAGTAAATGAGGCGGACGAATTGCGTTGGGTCAGCGCGCGCCTTGCTGAATTGGAAGCGCGCGAGGGCATTGCGCGCGGCGCGATTGCGTTGATTGGAATGATTGAAAGCGCGCGGGGGCTGGTGAATGTGGCGCACATTGCAAATGCCGATGCGCGTTTGGAGGCATTGATTTTTGGGGCGGAAGATTACGCGGCGGATGTGGGCGCGACGCGCACGCGCGAAGGATTGGAAGTGCTGTATGCGCGCAGCGCGATAGTGGCGGCGTGCGCGGCGTCAGGGATTCAGCCGATTGATTTGTTGTATCTCGATTTCCGCGACCCGGAAGGATTGCACGCGGAAACGCTGCGCGGCGCGCAGTTGGGTTATGTCGGCACGCAGGTCATTCATCCGAATCAAGTGCCGATTGTCCAAGAGGTGTTCACACCGGACGATGCCGCCATTGCGCAGGCAAAACGGATTGCGGACGCGGCGGCAGAACATTTGGCGCAAGGACGGGGCGCGTTTGCGTTGGACAACAAGATGGTGGACATGCCCATCATCAAAGCGGCGGAACGCGTGTTGGCGCGCGCGCGCGCGGCAGGAAAATTGGTATGAGGCAAGCATGCGCCCCCGCGCAGCGCGTACTTGATACGTGCACTTGTGAAAAAAAATAGAATCGCACGACCGCACATTCGATTAGAAACAAGGCATGTTGGCGCTATATCCCCGGCATGAACCGCCTAAAACCGATTTCCTTTGGGGAATGATGGGAAAAAATGACGATTTGTGCGCGTCGCTAGGGGCGTTTGCATTGAAAATGAAATTGCATATAATTGCCTGCGTTTGTTAAAAATATCACGTGCGTTTTTCAGACGGCGCGACAATGCAGCTTGC
>CAZXYP010000438.1:0-3974 GCA_964644955.1 uncultured Anaerolineales bacterium
GAGCACATTCCATACGGGATGTGCAGCGCTCCGGCGACCGAAACCTGTCAGGTCAACGACGATGGACTGTCTTGCATCAATTGCATGTCCCGTCCCAGCCGCCTTGTTGAATCACCCAGTCTTTGCTCATGCCGACGGACCAATAGCCCGCCATCAATTGCAGCCACGGGGCAAACGGGCGGTCGAGCGTGATGGTAACGGTGTTGTTGCTGTCGTCCGCCTTGATTGCATTTTGCACTTGCTCGCACGCCGCTTTCAAACCTTTTGCCGGAATGTCGTTGATGTTTTCCGGTGTTTCGTTCATGCCGGCTTCTTGCGCGGCAAGGTCTTTGATGGACGGCACGCCGAACAACGGCTGCATGAACAAATTTTGTGGACCGTCGGTGCGGTCTTGCAAGAGTCCGCGTTGGAGCGAATAAGCAATGTCGGATGCTTTGAGTTCGCCGCCTTCGTGGAACTGTACGCCTTTGCGAATGGTGAACGTGTACGTTTTGCCATCCGGCGAAATGTCCCACTTTTCGGCAAGCCAAGGCACCACTTCGGTCACGCTGTCTTTTTTCAAAAAGACGAGCGGGTCGTACACATTTTGAATCACGCCGCCGCCGAACGATTCATAGCTCCAATTCGGGTCCATGGATTCTGCGTCGCCGAACGTAACATACGTGAACGTGTCGGGATTTTTCGCGTCTTTTGATTTGCCGTACTGGTAATACCAACCGGAATCGGACGCATACGACGGATTGTAATAAAATCCTTCGACCCACGGTTGGAAATAACGGCGCGTGAGTCCTTGCGCGAGAAACAGGTGAATGGCATTGTCGTACACAAACTTTTGAATGTCCTCGTACAGTTTTTGGCGTTCCGCCGGGTCTGTGGCGGCAACCGCGTTGGCAATCAGTTCATCCACTTGCGGCTGCAATTCTTTTGGCACGCCCGAACCGTAGGTGCCGTACGAAGCAAGGAAGGGGACGACCCAATTGTGCGGGTCATGATAATCTTCGCCCCAGCCGATGGTATAGACCGGTAATTTTTTCGCGGTGCGTTCTTTGAGAAAAACGGGCCACGGCAGCGCAAAGACTTCGACCTTGAATTTCGGATTCACCGCTTCGATGTTGCGTTTGATGATTTCGGCAATGATTTGGCGCGAGGTGTTGCCGGTGTTGTACGTGAGCTGCATGTACATGCCCGCATCCCACAAGGGCGTGCCGTCTTCCGTTTTCCACGACGACGCCTTGAATTCCTCCGCGCACTTGTCGAGGTTCATGGAATATTTTTCGCCGTTTGCGTTGTAGCCGAGCATGGGATTGATGACCGGACCGTTGCTCTGTTCCGCTTCACCCTGCCACACATCTTGAATGTACGTCTCCCAATCAAAGCAATAGTTGAACGCCCGGCGCACATGCACGTCATTGAAAAAATCGGGCGGAATCCCGTTGCCATCCAACGCGCCGCTGCCGATGTAATTGTTGCCGCCTTCGGTATTGATATTGGCGTTCAACAACACGTGCGTGGCGCTCGTTTGCGCCAAACCGCGATAGCGGTCCACAATGCCGTCCGCTTTCATTGGTTTGCATGCGTCTGTAACCGCATCACAATCCTGTTTGGAAATCTCGTCCACTTGGGGCCAGAATTCGGGATTGACGGTCACGTAATCGGCATCGCCGGCTTGCAATGCCGCAAAACGCGTACCCCATTCATCCACTTCTTTGATGACAATGCGCGGAATGCGCGCGGGACCGGAAGGTCCGCCATCCCACGCGGGTTCCTTGAGCCAGAAATTATCATTCCGCAGCAATTCAAAGCCTTCGCCGGGTTTCCAATTGCCCAATTTGTACGGACCGGTGCCATTCGCTTTGTTAAAGAGCTCGCTCGCTTCTGCCGCCGGGTCGTGCCATTTCAGCCAATTCGGCAGTGCGTCATTGGACGCGGCGGGCGCTTCGGTGGGTTGCGCGGCAGCTGTCGGTTGCGCGGCGGTGGGTGCGGGCACAGTGGTCGGCTGCGGTGCAGTGGTTGGCGGTACTGCTGTCGGTTGTGAAACAGCAGTGGGTTGCGCCGGCGCGCTTGTAGGCACAGGCGTCGCGCCATTACATGCCACAATCCCAAGCGCCAGCACAATGACGACAAGCGTCAATCCCAAAAATTTATTCACGGTTCTCCTCCTTCAGAGCAGGTCAGTTTGCAATTTGAGTGTGAGCTTGCGCGGTGCGTTCGTGTGCTGCATTCCTCCCTGAAGGAATAGAAAAATTTCAATCTGGCTGTGGCTTGACCGGACAGAATTTGGAGCATGCGCGAAAAGGCGCCGTGTGTCGCGTGTACCTATCTATACCGCCAAGTCGCGGCGGCGGATCCCTCCGCTTGACACAAAAAAAACGGCGCAATCCATGTTGCGCCGCGCACTTTTTGAGAAAAATTTTTATTGTCCTACGCGACTCACTGTGGGGCGCGGAGTGAAAAAGCCCGTCGAAAAGTCGTCGGACAAATCATTCGGGTCGGCGCGCCATACCAACACGCGGTCGGGTGAAGGCATCAAATCGGTTTTCATTTGACGCGTCACCAAAATTTCTTTGAGCAGCGGGTCACTGCGGTCCGCGAGAAAAACAACCATGGCAAAGCCGTCGCGATTCGGGACGAAGGAACCGCGCGCCTGCATCGTGCCGCGGTCAATAGACCACAACACGTATTCAAAATCCCCGGTCAATTCCGGGAGGTTGTAACCGATAAAGACCACGGTGGGTTTGGTGCGGTCAAGGACCACTTTGCCATGCGTGGCGGATGCAGCGTCCGGCGAGGTCAAGACAATTTCTTGCGCGGTGAGTGAATTCAACACCGGCACTGCCAACGCCTGTTGCTCTTGCAATTGATTTACTTTTTCCTGCGCCGCTTGCGCGTTCAAACGCGCTTGCTGCATTTGCGCATTGCTCGCCAACGTCCATGCAGCCAAAATCACAATGACCAGCATTGCCGTACCCAGTGACACCATCCATGTACGCGGATTGAGCAGCCAATGCCCGCGCTGCGCAAACGGCGCTGCAATTTCGGCGTGCGGTGCAATGGAATGCGGCAGTATAGAGTCTTGCCGCGCCGCCGTTTGCGCGTGCGCATTTTCTTGTACCTGCACCGCGTCCAGCAATCGAGCTTTCAACGCGGCGGGGGGGCGTAAAGGCGAAACATGCGCCAACACCATCGGCAGCTCCGCCGTCACGTCACGCAGAGCATCCGCTTCACGGCGGCACATGGCGCACGTTTCCAGATGCGCCGCAACCTGCGCGCGCACACGGGGGTCAAGCGCATCCAACGCGTACGCCTCGAGCTGCGGGCGAATTTCGGAACAGTTCATGAATTATTACTCCACTTCGGTGAGGGCATTCGGCATTTCACCGTCAAAATCCAAAAGTTCATGCGGGGAAAGCGCCGCGCGTAATTTTTGCAACCCAAGACGAATGCGTTTTTTGACGGTACCGAGCGGAACATTCAAGTGCATTGAAATTTCCGATTGACTCATACCGCCGAAATAGGCAAGCAGGATGACGCGCCGTTGTTCGGACGGAATGTGCAGCAGTGCTTGTGCCAGCGCCGCGCGGCGTTGATTTTGCCAAACTTGTTCCACAACGTCACTGCGCGGGTCGGGAATTTCTGCCAACACGGTTTCAACTTCTTCGACAGCAACCAACCGAAACCGTTCGCCGCGCGCGCGCAGTTTGTCCAACAAATGATTCCGCGCGATAGACAGGAACCAGTGACTGAACGGACCGCGCGCGGGGTCGTACTGCACCGCCTTGTGCCAGAGCCGCATGAAAATTTCTTGCGCTGCTTCTTCGGCTTCGCCTACACCGAGCATGTGTCCTGCCATTGTAAAAACCGGACGGGAAAAACGGTCATAGAGAACGGCAAACGCGTCCATAGGGCGCGCCGCGATCAACAGCGCGAGCTGTTCATCGCTCGTCCCGGTCAGGGCGAGCGGCGTATCTTGCATT
>CAZXYP010000439.1:0-3966 GCA_964644955.1 uncultured Anaerolineales bacterium
GTCATTCTTGTGATCGCACACTTCAGCAGTTTGATTCTTGCCGCAAAGGGGACACAGTCCCAGACAATTGTTGCGGCAGATCGGCACCATCGGCAGCGCCAGCGTCAAATCTTGACGTACGATTTCGGTCAAGTCGAGAATATGGTGGTCGTCAATCAATGTCGCTTCATCCGCTTCTTCGGGCTGCGGCAAGCGCGCGCCGGTCATGATATCGGTGGTCGGATAAAACTCGTCGTCAATTTGAAAACGCACCGGGAACGCAAATTCTGTCAGACAGCGGCTGCAGGTCAACTCGACGGTCGAACGCAAATTGGCGCGTACCAAAATCCCTTCGTTGGTGCGTATCAAATCTACCGCGCCATTCAAATCCGCGAGGGGCTTGATTGCGGGGTCAAGTTCCGCAATCTCATCTTGCAGTTGGTAATGCCGTGTTTCGCCGACATGCCCCTTCAGGAGCTGTGAAACATTGTACCGCATGATAGGTCGTCCTCTGCCGGTTTTGCTGTACGGCATATACCGAACCTGTGCATACGAAAGCCAGCGCAGAACGCGCTGGCTCGGTCAGAACGCTGTCGAAAACGCAAGATATTATAGCCGTTTGAGCGTTCCCGTCAATTTTTGCGCGACACAACCCTACGGTACGGCGCGACTCGATTGAGAGAGGCGTCAACGCGCCCGGCTTGAGATTCTAGCCGGAGACAGGACTGGAGGGCGGGGGGGGCGGAATGGTGCCGCCCACCGCGGCGCGCTTGTCATTCAAAATTTTGAGCCCGTTATGGACAGTCCCTTGCAAAGTCGCCATGCGCGCGGTCAATTCATCGAGCCGCTGCTGCAAGTCGTTCAAGACCTGTTGGGCATAATCGTCAGCGCCCGCGCGCGTACTTTTGGCGTCGGTTTCGGCTTGCGCCAGAATGGCAGTCGCGCGCGCCTGCGCGGTCTTGACGACTTCGCTCAGGTCGGCTTGCTGTGCCGCTTCTTCCTTTGCCAA
This sequence comes from uncultured Anaerolineales bacterium, assembly GCA_964644955.1. GTDB lineage: Bacteria > Chloroflexota > Anaerolineae > UBA4142 > SHND01 > SHND01. The sequence goes on from CAZXYP010000439.1 coordinate 989, forward strand.
TTGCACAATGCGGTCTGCCTCTTCTTTGGCTTGCGCCAGAATGCGGTCTTTTTCCTGCGTCACGCGGCGCGACTGTTTGATTTCTTCGGGTACGGCAATGCGCAGCTGGTCAATGATGTCGAGACATTCGTCTTCGTCAATCATGCGCTTGTTACTGAACGGCACCGCGGTGCCTTTATTGATGGCTGCTTCAAGCCGGTCAACCAAATAAAGAATGTCTATGGTGATCAACCCCTTTCGTTCCACCGCTTGCGCGGGATTGTGGTTGAAGATGTGTCTGCCAAAGGTTCGGCATACGGATACTACTACAAAATGCGCGCAAATACAATCATTCTCCGCGTCGCGGGCGTGCGGCACAATGGATACCGTCCGCGAATTTTCGCCGGCGAATCAATTCGACGGCTCAACAATGCGCAAAGCCGTTGGAAACCGATTTCGTCAGCGGTATCAAAATTTGACGCACTCTCTCGCGTCGTGCGCCGCGTCGAATTTATTCTTGCAGCGAAACCAATTTTACTTTTTCACTGCGGTCTTCGCCCAGCTGCGCGATGCGTTGTTTCAGTTTGGGCGCGACAAAAGGGGGAACCATTTCGGAAATGTCGCCGCCTGCCAGCGCGACTTCTTTCAAGATACTGGAACTGAGAAAGGCGTACGACGTGCCGGTCATCAAACAGACCGTATCAATTTCCGGCGCCTGCTGATGATTGGTCAATGCCATCTGGTATTCGATTTCAAAATCGTGTGTAGCGCGCAAACCGCGCACGATGGCGGTCGCGCCCATCTGCCGCGCAAACGCAACGGTCAAGCCGTGATAGGAACGCACTTCGAGATTCGGAATATCGCGCGCGGCTTGGCGCATAAATTCCAAACGCTCCTGTTCGTCGAACAATAAATTTTTGAGTGGGCGGTCGTAGGCAGCCCAAACCACGCGCTCAAACAATTTTGCGGCGCGGCGCGCAATTTCAATATGTCCGTTATGGACCGGGTCAAACGAGCCGGGATAAATCGCGATGGTCATGATAGAATCCATAATTTTGGAAGTTGTGATTGTGTAGTTGCCATCCAATCTCCAAATTTTCCCAATCCAGTGTGTCTTGTGTGCGTCCCGCGGCTTGTTTGTTTCGCTTAATGTTTTCAAGGTCAATAAAATTAACCATAGTTTTGTTTAATAACGCGAGAAACGCTTTGAAATCTTGGGACAGATCCATATTTCCATCTCATGTACGCGTAACGCAACTCTTGCAACGTTGAGATGCGTTCGGCATAAGAGCGCGTTTGCCAATACGCAAAATCGTTGGTTTGTTCGCTCATTTTGACTCGCGTAACAACGCGCGCAACGTTCCCGATTTTATTATGTCGTCGTTTCACGACAAATCTCCTTCGCCTTTCCAGAATAAATTGATGCCCCTTTTCAACAACTGATTTTCCGGCGCTTGCAATTGCGGGTCATTCGCAAAAATTGATTCCGCCACTTTGCGCGCTTGTTCCAGTAATTTTACATCCGTCAGTTGCGCCACCTTCAAATCCGGCAAGCCCGACTGTTTTGTGCCAAAGAATTCACCGGGACCGCGCAATTCCAAATCCGCTTCTGCCAATTTGAAACCGTCCTGTGTGCTTTCGATAACCTGCAAGCGTTCATCACTCGTCGAACCGGATTTTTCAGCCAACAACATGCAGAACGACTGATGCGCGCCGCGTCCGACGCGCCCGCGAAATTGATGCAGCTGCGCCAAACCAAAACGATCTGCCCCTTCAATCAACATGACCGTCGCATTCGGCACATCAATGCCTACTTCAATCACCGATGTGGCGACTAAAATGTCCAGCTCGCCCGCGCGAAAAGATTCCATGACCGCGTCTTTTTCCGCCGGACGCAATTTACCGTGAACCAGACCCACGCGCAAATCCGGAAAAATCTGCGTCCGCAGATTCTCGTACTCTTCGACTGCTGCTTTCGCGTCAATCGCTTCGGACTCTTCAATCAACGGACAAATGACAAAGGCCTGTCGCCCTTCGCGAATTTGTTTGCGAATGTACGAGTATGCGCGTTCGCGTTCTTTGGGTTCAAGCCATTTCGTTTTAATCGGCGTGCGCCCCGGCGGCAGCTCGTCCAAAATAGACAGGTCGAGGTCGCCAAAGACCGTCAGCGCCAGGGTGCGCGGAATCGGCGTCGCGGACATGACGAGAATGTGCGGATTGAAACCTTTTTGGCGCAGCGCCGAACGTTGATTGACGCCAAAACGATGCTGTTCGTCAATCACTGCCAGCGTGAGATTCGAAAAAGTGATTCCTTCTTGAATCAACGCATGGGTGCCGATGGCAAGGTCAATTTTTCCTTCGGCAATGTCCTGCGCCATTTCTTGTTTCTCGCGTGTTTTCATGCTGCCAATCAGTTTGCCCACGCGCGGCGCAATGCCAAATTGTTTTGCCAATTCCGGCAAAATTTTTTGAATCGTGAGGTAATGTTGTTCCGCCAAAATTTCGGTGGGCGCCATCAACACGGCTTGCGATTGATTCGCAATCGCCGCGAGCAGCGCGGCAGTGGCGACAACGGTTTTGCCCGCGCCCACATCGCCTTGCAGTAAGCGGCTCATTGGCACCGGGCGCTGAATGTCGCGCAAAATTTCGCCGATGGCGCGCTGTTGTGCGCCGGTCAACGCATACGGCAACCCGCGCGCGAAGCGTTCCATGAAATCCGGTGCGATAAACACAGCTTTGCCCGGTTCTTGCAACCAGCGTTGGCGTTGGAGCAAAACGCCCAATTGGATATAGAGTAGTTCCTCAAAGGCAAAGCGATAGCGCGCCGCGTTCATGCTTTGCGCTGAAGTCGGGAAATGAATTTCGCGGAGAGCGTTGGGCAAGGTCATCAAATGCGCGTTTGAACGGATCCCCGGCGGCAGTGGGTCGGGGACTTGGTCTGCCCAATATACGACAACCTCTCGCTCCAATTTGCGGAGCCAACCCGCCGTGATGCCTTC
>CAZXYP010000440.1:0-3950 GCA_964644955.1 uncultured Anaerolineales bacterium
CGCAGCGGTCAGCAATCCGTACGGCAGCAGCAAATTGACCGGCACGACCGGTTATTTGTGCAGCGCGCTTCCGTGAGCGGTGGAGCGCTGCCCGTTAGCCGTTAGCGGTCAGGGCAATTGAAAAAAACAAGAACGCGCAAAGGTGAAAAACTTTTGCGCGTTTTTTTATTTGCACACCGCGCGCGTCGCGTGTGCGCGTGCGCGGATTGTTCGACGCGACCTTATTCTTCCGGCTGACCGAGCGGCACGCGCGGGTCGCGCAGCGGATATTCGGTGGGGCGCAGAGTCGGCGGCGGGGGCGGCGTGGGCGTCGGCGTGGCGGTCACAAGCCGTTTGGCATATTCGGGATTCGGCGTGAACGTTTTGTACTGCACCACGCGCGGCGGGCGCGGTGTCGGCGGAAAAACGTAGGTGCTGATTGCGCCAAAAACCAACATGTTTGCAAAAACAATCGCGGCGATAGATGCGCCCAGTAAAGAAGGTCGCATGTAGAGAGACCTCCGTCAAGGTGAAGCAAAACAAGTTCCGGGTGGGGACGCACCGTCGCGCCAACCACAAAATTCAAGCGGGGAACCAAACGCTTGAAAGGAACCGCGAAATTGGTCCACGCTGCTATTATAAATGACAAAAGAGAAGCTGCCGCTCGTCGCGCCCGGAATACTGTAATTTCCGGAAACAGAGATGCCATTCCCAATGTTTGAGATGGTGCCTTGCAGTGAACCGTTTTGTGTGTGCGAAAGACCTTTGCGGCAGAACGTTCCGCTGAGCGAATTGCCTAGGACCGTAAAATCCGCCGTGCAGTCCCCCGCGCCCTGGTTGCGAACATTCCAATGTCCCGCGAAACTTGGCGCGCTCGTGCCTGTGACATTGACCGTCACTGTTTTTGTGCGTGTGTTTGTGCCGCAGACGGCTTGAAGCGTGTACGTCGTCGTTTGCGCCGGTTTCACATTCCGATTGCCCGGCGTGGCAATGCCCTGCCCGTCCAGAAACGCGCCGCTGGCATTCGTTATCGCGCTCCATGACAAGGTTGCTGTTTGTCCCGCGTTGATATTCGCGGGCGAAACCGTGAACGTAAAATCGTCCGGCGTCCCGACGCATCCCGACGGCGGCGCGCCGCCGGTCGGCGGAATCGTCGTGTTCGTCGCCGTCGCGGTGGGCGTGCCAACTACAATTTGTACGGAAAGGTTCGTGCCAAAAAATTGTCCGCTGCTGTCGCGCAAACGCCAAATGCCGACATAGCTGCCGTTGCTCAATGGCGCGGTCATGGGAATCGAAATGTCTGCGGTTGCGCCGGGCGCGGTGGGTGGAATAATGTTTTGCGTAAAGCCCGCGAGATTCGCGCCCGACACGAACGCAATCGCGTAACCTGTATCCCACGCGCACGTGCCATTATTCCGCACACGCCACGTTTTGGTAAATGCCGCGCCGGGATTCATTTGTGTCCCGTCCGGGATTGTCACATCCGCAATGAATTGCAAATTGAGAACACACGTGGGAACGGTTGGTGGGATGGCAGTCGTCGGCGCAACGGTTACGGTGGGCAATTCGAACGTGGGCGGAATCAAAGGCGTTGGCATCGCGGTTGGAATTCCCGTTGCGGTTGGACTTTCCGCAGCGGTTGGGGGCGGCACTGCGGTGGGTAAAGCGACGAGAGTCGGAATCACAATCGGCGGTGCGGCGGTTGCGACTTGCGCCGCGCGTTCGTTCACCGTGACCGCGACGCCGGTTTCCGCCATCACGCCTTGCGTATTGTAGGCGCGCACGGTCAATATATGACTGCCGGGCGTCGTCGGCGTCCAATTTTGCAGGACCGGAAATTGCGTTTGATTTGCGACCGGCGCGCTTGCGACGTTCACGGGCAAGCCATCGGCATACAATTCAACGCGCGTGATGCCCGAAGCATCTGCCGCCGACGATTGCACCACCACTTGTTCGCCGACACTATAGACACTGCCGTTGGGCGGCGAAAGAATAATGATGGTCGGTTTTGCGGGCGCCGCGCTGTCCGTACAGCCGATGAGTCCGAACAGCGCTGCGAGCGCCCAAAAAATCAGGCAGCGTTCCAAGCGACCCGGATTCAGATTGAAAAGCATGGTTCGTCTCCTTGACTCAACTTGCCTGTTACAAATAGCATACTCCAATCTCAACCCATTTTCAATCTTTATTTATGCTACAATAGCGCGCAATGCGTTTTGATATTTTTACCTTGTTCCCCGGAATGTTTGCGGGTGTGTTTGACGACAGCATCTTGCAGCGCGCGCGCGCTGCGGGGCGGCTGGAAATTTTTACGCACAACATTCGCGATTTTGCGTACGATAAACATCATGTCTGCGACGATACGCCGTATGGCGGCGGCGGCGGCATGGTCATGAAAGTGGAACCGATTTTTGAAGCCGTCGAAAAAGTCTTGGGCGAGGACCCCGCGTCGCGTTCGCCGTTGATTCTGATGACACCGCAAGGACGCGTGTTCAGTACCGAAATCGCGCGGGCGTACGCGCAGCAGCCGCGCGCTGCCATTCTGTGCGGGCATTACGAAGGCATTGACGAACGCGCGCGCGCGCTGGTGACGGATGAAATTTCCATCGGCGACTATGTATTGACCGGCGGCGAAATTCCCGCGATGGTGTTGGTGGACGCGATAGCGCGTTTTATTCCCGGCGTCGTCGGTGACCCGGACGCGCCGCATCAAGATTCGCACGCGACGGGCTTGCTCGAACATCCGCAGTACACGCGCCCCCTCGACTTTCGCGGCATGCGTGTGCCGGATATTTTGTTATCGGGGCATCACGCGCAAATCGAACAATGGCGGCGCCATGAAGCGCTCAAGCGCACGTTGGAACGACGCCCGGAATTGTTACGGCGCGCGCGTTTGACAGAAGCAGATAAAAATTTTTTGCGCGGGTTGGGATGGAGAGAGAACGGCAAGGAAACCGGGTGAGCAGAGATTGGAGACTGGAGATTTGCAAAGCGCGGTCAAACACACGCAATTTGAATTTTATAGAGAACACAAATAGACTCCGCAGCATGTCATTCTGAACGGAGTAAAGAATCTATAGGAGGGTGTCATGGCAAAGGGCAAGAAAACCGCGGGCAAAACAAAAGCAACCAAAGCGATAAGCAAGACAGAAAAGCGCGCCGCGGAAAAAGCGTACGCGGGCGCGGCGCAAATGTCGCGCGGTGAAGATACGCTCATGGCGGCGAGTGAATGGAATCGCGCGTCCAAAGCGGCTGCCGTGTCCGGCGCGGCGAATGTGGCAACGGGCATTGACGCGCTCGCGGCATCGGACCGCATGTCACTGCTCAGCGATGTTGCCGCCAGCAATGCACTGCGCGACATGTCGCAAGGCGCGGACATGCTTGCTGTCTCGCAAAACATCACCACAATGAGCGCGGTAGTGCGCGCTATGAGCGTGGGCGATTTGGCGCGCGGCATGGAGCTTGCGGGCATGGCGGGTCAAATCAGCGTCGTCGGCGAAGTCGTCCACGCGATGGATATGCCTGTGCTAGCACAATTTCTGAGCGACATGGGTCTGCGTATGAAAGCGTTTGCCGTAAGCGACATTGGACGCGCGCGTGGGACGGTCGAACTTGCGCGTTCTATCAGTGCGAGCGGACAAAAAGTGGCCGACTTTGGCGTAGGCGAAGTCGAAGACGGAATGGATGCGTTAGCAGCCGCGCAGGTTGCCGCCGCGTTGAGCAAAGACCAAGCTGCGCACGGGCAAGAAAAAATCGCCGAAGGTCTGGCAGAGCTTGCTGCCGCCGAAGCCGCCGGCGATGTCAGCCGCGCAATGGCATTGGATGGATTGGAAGACATGACCGAAGGCGCGGAACAATTGGGCGAAGCCGAAGAATTGGGCGCGTAGGGGCGACCCTACGTGGTCGCCCGCACCACACCGTCGCCCGCACCACACCGTCGCCCGCACCACACCGTCGCCCGCACCACACCGTCG
>CAZXYP010000441.1:0-1305 GCA_964644955.1 uncultured Anaerolineales bacterium
GCATATTCACATTTTCGATAGAATTTTCTTGCCGCGCGTGCGGCGGCGCGATTATTTTCAGGTTGGCAAAGCGCCAACTTTGGATATAATTCTTTGTCTGAACGTTACACACATTCGAAATTTGCAAGGCGAGTTTTTTTTCCATGACGAGTACGCGAGATTATTACGAAGTGCTGGGCGTGCCGCGCACCGCGTCGGCGGACGACCTCAAGCGCGCGTTTTACAAATTGGCGCGTCAATATCATCCCGATGTGAACAAAGAATCGGACGCGCCCGCCAAATTCAAAGAAATCAATGAGGCGTATCAGGTTTTGTCGGACGCGGACAAGCGCGCAATGTATGACCGCTTTGGTCAGGCAGGCGTGAGCGGCGCAGCGGGCGCGGACCCCGGTTTTGGCGATATTCCCTTTACGGATATTTTTGAAAGTTTGTTTGGCGCGGGCTTTGGTTCGCGCACGCGCACGCGACGCGGACCGCAGCCGGGCGCGCATTTGAAAACGACGCTCACGCTGGAATTTGAAGAAGCGGTGTTTGGCGCGGACAAGGAAATTTCGGTGCCGCGTTTGGAAACGTGTCCCTCGTGCAAAGGGAACGGCGCGGAACCCGGCACGACGCCAACGCGCTGCCCGCAATGTCGCGGCACGGGCGAAGTGCGCCGCGCGACACAATCCATTTTTGGACAATTTATCAATGTCGCACCTTGCCCGCGCTGCAACGGCGAAGGCGAAGTCATTAACACGCCGTGTCACGAATGCGGCGGACAAAAACGCGTGCAAGTGATGCGCAAGTTGGTCGTCAAAGTTCCACCGGGTGTGGACGAAGGAACGCAAATTCGCCTGCAAGGCGAAGGCGAGTCCGGCACGGGCGGCGGACCGAGCGGGCATTTGTACGTCCAGATTGCCATCAAGCCGCATCCGAAATTCAAACGCGACAATCAAGATTTGTTATACGAGCTGCCGTTGAATATCGCGCAGGCGGCGTTGGGCGCGGAAATTCAAGTGCCGACGTTGGAAGGCGAAGAACTGTTGAAAATTCCGGCAGGCACCCAACACGGCAAAACATTTCGTCTCAAAAACAAGGGCGTGCCAAACTTGAAGCGCAGCGGACGCGGCGATTTGATTGTGACGACGCATGTGTCGGTGCCAACGCATCTTTCCGAAAAGCAAAAAGCGCTGCTGCGCGAATTTGCGCGGACGTTGGACGATACGCCGCCGAGTGAAGACAAGGGATTTTTGGACCAAATCAAGGACGCCATCATGGGTTCATAGTCGGGGCGGGGTTACCCCGCTCCGACGTTTTTATTCA
>CAZXYP010000441.1:1315-3915 GCA_964644955.1 uncultured Anaerolineales bacterium
CTTCAAAATGAATGTAATTGAGCTTTCCCTTCGTGCAGATGCTGAGAGCGCCGAAGCGCTTGCCGCCGCGTTCAACGAATTTGCGTACGGCGGCGCAGTGATTGAGCAAGTGGTGACGCCCGAACCGGGCGAAACGCTGGATGCCGCGCGCCCGTACACCGTGCGCGCGTTTTTGCTCAAGGACGATACACTGCACGAAAAACATTTGGCGATGGAACGCGCGGTCTGGGCGTACTCGATGCTGCGTCCCGTCGGCGAATTGGAAACGCGCGAACTCGCGGAACAAGATTACGCGAACGCGTGGAAAAAATTCTACTCGGTTTTGCGCGTCGGCGCGCGCACCGTCATCAAACCGTCGTGGCTCGAATATACGCCGCAGTCCGGCGACATTGTGATTGAACTCGACCCGGGCATGGCGTTCGGCACGGGTTTGCATCCGACGACGCGTCTGTGTTTGGCGATGCTGGAAAAATATGTGACGCGCGGGATGCGCGTGCTGGATGTCGGCACCGGTTCCGGCATTCTCGCCATCGGCGCGGCGAAACTGGGCGCAGCGTTTGTGGACGCGCGCGACATTGACCCCATCGCCGTCGAGACCGCGCAAAAAAATGTCGCGGCGAGCGGACTGGCAACTGTGATTTCTGTTTCGCGCGCAAGTGTAACCAATGACGACGCGCCGCATCTATACGATATGGTGGTCGCCAACATTTTCGCGGATACGATTGCGGAACTCGCGCCCGCGATGATTTCCCAATTAAAACGCGACGGCATCTTTATCGGTTCGGGCATTTTGGTCGAACGCGCGCATTTGGTGGGAAATGCAATGGCGGCGCAAAACATGGCGCTGGTTGAACAGCAGCAGGAAGCGGATTGGCTGGTGATGGTATACAGGTTCGGTAGTGCGATAGTGCGATAGTGCGATAGTGCAATCGTGCGACCGCGTGAACATGCGAGAGTGCGTTGCCGGATGAAAAAATGGCGCACCGTTTTTTTGTGACTCCCGAGTCGTTACGCGAACACGCGGTTTTTTTTAATGCCGCGCAGGCGCATCAGATACGCGATGTGTTGCGGATGCGCGTCGGACAAGAAATTGTGGTGTTGGACAATGCGGGCAAGCAGGCGCGGGTCGCGTTGTCGGAAATCAGTCGCGCGGGCGTGCGCGGTGAAATTTTGGAAATGACACGCGCACAAGGCGAACCACGCACGCACATTATTTTGTATCAAGCGTTGGTCAAAGCCGACAAAATGGAATGGGTGCTGCAAAAAGGCACCGAAGTCGGCATCACGGCGTTCGTGCCAATCAAAACCGCGCGCGCGATTGCCGATGCCGTGAGCAAACAAAAATATGCGCGTTGGACACAGATTGTGACCGAAGCGGCGGAGCAGGCGGGGCGGGGTAAGATACCGCAATTGGAATCACTCCAATCGTTGGACGCCGCGCTTGCGTCCGCACAAACGCGCGGCGGCGCAGCGTTCATTGCGTGGGAAAGCGAAAACGCGTTGGATTTGCGGCGCGCGTTGGACGGCGCAAACACCGATACACTCCACCTGTTTATCGGACCGGAAGGTGGCTTGACGGAACAAGAAATAAGAATGGCGCAGAGATTTGGCGCGCAGAGCATTACTTTGGGACCGCGCATTTTGCGCGCGGAAACGGCGGGCATTGTCGCCGCGAGCGCGATTTTGTTTGCGCGCGGCGATTTGAGCCGCACATGAAAAATTGCGTTTCGGTTCGTATCTTTGTTGAGGAATTACAATCATGGCAGAAAATGTAATCATTATCGGTTCGGGACCGGCGGGTTTGACGGCGGCATTGTACGCCGCGCGCGCGAATTTGAATCCGCTCTTGATTAGCGGCAACGAGTTTGGAGGACAAATCGCGCTGACGAATGAAGTGGAGAATTATCCCGGTTTTCCTGACGGCATCACCGGACCCGAACTGACGGAATTGATGAAGCAGCAAGCGGAAAAATTTGGCGCGCGTTTTGAGACCGACCACGTGAGCAAGGTAAATTTGCAGACACATCCGTTCGCGCTGGACACCGAAAACGGCGCGCATTATGAAGCGAACAGTTTGGTGATTGCGACGGGCGCGTCGCCGCGCCGTTTGGGGGTGCCGGGTGAAATCGAATTGACGGGGCGCGGCGTGTCGTACTGTGCGACCTGCGACGGTTTTTTCTTTCGCGGCAAAGAGGTAGCGGTCATTGGCGGCGGCGACAGCGCGTTGCAAGAAGGATTATTCTTGACGCGGTTCGCGTCGCAAGTCCACATCGTGCATCGCCGCAATCAATTACGCGCGCAGCCGATTCTCCAAGCGCGTGCGCGGGAAAATCCGAAAATCAATTTTGTGTGGGACAGTGTTGTAGAAAAAATCGAGGGGAACGGTGCCGTCAACGCGTTAGAGTTGGTCAATGTGCGAACGGGCGCGAAAAGTGAACTGCCGGTGCAAGGGCTGTTTGTGTATATCGGACACATTCCGAATACGCAGCTGTTCGAGGGGCAGTTGGACATGAACGAAGAGGGTTACTTGATAGTGAACGAACGCTTGCATACCAAAATTCCCGGTGTCTTTGCGGCAGGCGAAGCGCACGACCACATTT
>CAZXYP010000442.1:0-3852 GCA_964644955.1 uncultured Anaerolineales bacterium
AAAAATGGCGAATAAAACGCGTGAGCCAAAAATTACAGCGGTTGTCTTGACGTTGAATCGGCTGGATGAGCTCAAGGGCTGTCTTGCGGCACTGCGCTTGCAAACGCGCCCGCCAGATGAAATCATTGTCATTGACCACGGGAGCGCCGACGGCACGCGCGAATGGCTCGAATCACAACGCGATTTACGATTGATTTATCAAGCCAATCGCGGACCGGGCGCGGGGTTTGTGCGCGGCATGCAGGAAGCCATCGCGCGGGGGGCAGATTGGGTGTGGTGTGTGGATGACGACGCGCATCCGACGCCGACGGCGCTTGCCGAATTGTGCCGCGCGAGCGTCGCACGCCCGGAGGCGCGCATTCTCAATTCGCTCAGTGTCGCCCGCACGGACCCGGCGCGTTTTCCATTGGGCGTGTTGTGGGTGCGAACGGACCCGCAGAACTATTTTCGCAAAATCGGTGTGACCACGGTCGCCGCGTTGAAACCGTATCAAGATGCCGATGAAATCGTTGACAGCGCCGGCGGACAATTTTGGCAAGGGACAATGATTCATCGTGAGCTGCTTGAACAGGTTGGCATTCCATACGAGTGGTTTGTGATTGAAGGCGAAGAAGTCGAATACGGCCTGCGCATCATGCGCGCGGGGTATCACGTTCTCGTCGTGACGCGCAGTGTAGTCCTCCATCCCGCGCTGCCGACGGTTTCGGTCGAATGGTTTGGCAAGACAAAACTGTTTCGTCCTTTTACGGTACGCAAACGCTATTACGCGACGCGCAATGGCATTTGGGTTCACCGGATGTATCATGCGGGAAATGCGCTGCCGTATGCCCTGCGCCGCTGCGCCGGAGGACTGGTCACGGATTTGCTCCTCACCCCCAACCTTGCGCTGCGCGAACGCCTGGCGCGCGCCTACGCTTCGGTGCGCGGCGCGTCGGACGGTTTGCGCCGCCCTATTCCAATCGAAGCGAACGTTGTATAATGCAAAACGCATTCTTGCGGTTGTACGCATCCCATTCCAACCGCAAAACACTCGATGCCATTCGCAAAGGTTCCTCATGTCCAACTTTTCTCAACTCGACCAATTGTGTGTCAATACCATTCGCGCGCTGGCGATTGACGGCGTGCAGAATGCCAACAGCGGACACCCCGGCTTGCCGCTGGGCGCGGCGTCCATGGCGTATGTGTTGTGGACGCGTTTGCTCAAACACAATCCCGCGAACCCGAAATGGTCCGACCGCGACCGATTTATCTTGTCGGGTGGACACGGCTCGATGTTGTTGTACGCGCTGCTGCACCTCACGGGCTATGCGCTGTCGCTCGACGACATTAAACAATTTCGGCAATGGGGGTCGCTCACGCCGGGACATCCCGAACACGGACTCACGGCGGGCGTCGAAGTGACGACGGGTCCGCTCGGACAAGGTTTTGCAAACGGCGTCGGGTTTGCGATTGCGGAAGCATTTCTCGCCGCGCGGTACAATCGCGACGGACACGCCATTGTCAATCACTTTACGTACGGGATTGTGACCGACGGCGATTTGATGGAAGGCGTCGCGTCCGAAGCCGCGTCGCTCGCGGGACATCTCAAACTCGGCAAGCTCATCTATTTGTATGACGACAATAAAATTTCACTCGCCGGCGCGACGAATCTGACGTTCACCGAAGATGTGGGCGAACGTTTTGAATCATACGATTGGCACGTGCAGCGCGTCGCGGACGGCAATGACCTTGCGGCGATTCAAGCCGCGCTCGAAAACGCGCAAGCCGAAACGACGCGCCCGTCATTGATTATGGTTCGCACCCACATCGGTTTCGGTTCGCCGCACAAACAAGATACGTTCGAGGCGCACGGCTCGCCGCTCGGCGCGGATGAAGTCAAGGCGACAAAAAAGAATTTGGGGTATCCCGAAGAACCCGCGTTTTATATTCCCGGCGAAGCGCTCGAACATTTTCACGCGGCATTGGACACGGGCAGCGCGGCGGAAGCGGAATGGAACGCGAAATTTTTGGCGTACGCGTCCGCGTATCCCGACCTCGCGCGCGAATATGAAATGGTTATGCGCGGCGAACTGCCGACGAATTGGGACGCGGACATTCCGCGCTTTGAAGCGAATGCGAAAGGCGTTTCGACGCGCGTCGCGGGTGGACAAATTCTCAACGGGATTGCAAAAAACGTTCCGAATCTCATCGGCGGTTCGGCAGACCTCGACCCTTCGACCATGACCGCGCTCAAAGGCATGGGCGATTTTCAATCGCCCATGTTGGCGCACGGCGATATGCAGGGTTCAGTGGGCGGCGGGTGGAGCTATGCGGGACGCAATATTCATTTCGGTGTGCGCGAACACGCAATGGGTGCCGCCGCGAATGGCATGGCACTGCACGGCGGCGTCATTCCGTTCACCGCCACGTTCTTTACGTTCTCGGATTACATGCGTCCCGCGATTCGTCTTGCCGCGTTGATGGAGCAGCGCGTGATTTTTGTTTTTACGCACGACAGTATCGCGTTGGGCGAAGACGGTCCGACGCATCAACCGATTGAACATCTCGCCGCGCTGCGCGCGATTCCACACCTGTCGGTGATTCGTCCGTGCGACGCGAACGAAACGGCGGAAGCGTGGCGCGTGGCAATGCAGCAAGCGCACAAGCCGACCGTGTTGGTCTTGACGCGTCAAAATGTGCCGACGCTCGACCGCGCACAGTTTGCGCCCGCGTCCGAATTGCAAAAGGGTGCATATATTTTGGCGGACGCGCCGGAAGGCAAACCTGATGTGATTTTGATTGCGAGCGGTTCCGAAGTCGGATTGATTGTGGCGGCGCGCGAAAAATTGGCGGCGGAGAATATCCGCGCGCGTATCGTTTCGATGCCGAGTTGGGACTTGTTTGAGGCGCAGTCGCAAGAATATCGTGACCATGTGTTGCCACCGTCCGTGACCGCGCGGCTTGCGGTGGAAGCGGGCGTCGCGCAGGGGTGGAGTAAATACATTGGCGACAATGGAGATGTCTTGGGCATGACCGGCTATGGCGCGTCGGCGCCGTATCAGGTGCTGTTTGAAAAATTCGGTTTCACGACAGACAATGTGGTGGCACGCGCGAAACACGTGCTCGAGAAAATGAACCAAAGATAAATCCGGGCGGTTTGCAAAAGCAGGGCGCTTTGTGTATTGCCGCGGGCGGGTGTGCGTGACGATTTTGGATGTCTATTCGACGCAGTGCCTGCCCTGAGCGCGCGAAGGGTCGAATTTGCGATACGCTGCCGCGAATTCTATTCGCCCGATAGCGGGCATTTTATTCGACAAACGGTGGTTCGCGGTGTAGAATAGACCAATCCAACTTGGGTACCGGTTCGTAAGTTTAGCAAGGACACTATTTTGGAACTCAGACGTTATTTTTCCCTCTTGCGCAAGTGGGGCTGGCTCATGTTGTTGATTGTGGGGCTGGCGGCTGCGGGCAGCTTTTTGTACAGCCGCACCATTCCGCCCACCTATCGCTCGACCGCGATTTTATTGGTCGGGCAGGAACAGGCGAGCGCGAATCCCACCGTCACCGATATTTACGTTTCCAATAATCTTGCCCAGGCGTATGCGCTGCTGGTCAATCAACCTTCGGTTTTGCAAGCGGCTGCCCAAGAGTTGAATTGGGAAGGATCCTGGGAATCGCTTTATTTTGTGGTATCCGCGAGCGCGCCGCAGGGCGGGCAAACCATCAACGTCACTGCCACTTCGAACTCGCCGCAGCGCGCTCAAGAAATTGCCAATGTCCTCGCGAATCAGGTTATTGCCAAAAGCCCCATCAGCCGCCAACAGCAAGCGGCGGACACCCAACGCGAATTTATCACCACACAGCAAGCCCTGC
>CAZXYP010000443.1:0-3847 GCA_964644955.1 uncultured Anaerolineales bacterium
CGCTAGAGATGATGCGCAATGCGATGGTCGAAAAATTGCGCGCCATCGGCATCGAACGCGTCGAGGTGAAAACGGTTTTGACGCCGCCGTGGTCGAGTGATTGGATTACGGATACCGCGCGCGCGAAACTGAAAGCATTTGGACTCGCGCCGCCGCCGAAACATGGCGGCAACGCGCAATTGTTTTTTCCCGCTGAGGTTGCGTGTCCGTACTGTGATTCGACCAACACGCGCGTGACCAACCCATTCGGGCCGACGTTGTGCCGTGCGATTTATTTTTGCCGCAATTGCCGGCAACCGTTTGAACAATTCAAAGCGTTGTAGGAGAAAACGCGCGTTGGCGTGTTTTTTGTTTGGTCAATCCCCACCGACTGCGCTCAAGTTTTGCAATGATGCCATGACCCTGATTACTCTGCAGGTCGAAACGCTCGCGCGCGAGACGATAGAAAAATTCGAGATGCCCGGGATTGCGGTGTTGGCGGCGCAAGGCGGCGCCAATGTGGAAGCCCTGTCCATTGGCGCGGATGCGGCGGGGGCGCCGGTCGGCAAAGAGAGCTTGTTTATTGTCGCTTCGCTTACAAAACTCGCAACTGCATTGTGTGTGCTGCGTTTGGCGGACGCGGGCGCATTCGCGTTGGATGACGCGCTGGAAACGTATGTGCCGGACGCGGCGGGCGCGCGCGATGGTGTAACCCTGCGCGCGTTATTGTGCCACACGGCGGGCTTGCCGCAGGATTTGCCCAACGGGGAGGAATTGTACGGCAGACCTTTGGCATGGCAGGAAATCGCGCGCGAATGTTTGCGCGTGGAATTGGAACGCGCGCCGCGCTCGCGCGTGGTCTATGGCAATGTCGGTTATGGCTTGCTCGCCATCGCGGTGGAACGCGTTACGCGAGAAAATTTTGCTGTGGTGTTGCAAAAATGGGTATTGAAACCATTGGACATCGAAGGTTATTTGGGTGACGAGCCGCCGCGCGCGCCGATGAACATCGCGGACGTGCGCAGCCGCCACGCGGGAACGGACATCGAGCCGTACAATTCGCGTTATTATCGCTCGCTCGCGCTGCCGTGGTCGCAGCTGGTGACGACGACAGCCGGCGCGTTGAAACTCGTGCGCGCGTTCGCCGGGGTGCCACACGGGTTTCTCTCTGACGCGCTGCGTCATGACGCCATTTCGAATCAGACGGATGACTTGCCCGGCGGTTACGGCGGACGTTTTGATTACGAAAAATGCGCGTGGGGCTTGGGCGCGGACATCAAGGGCGACAAGAAGCCGCATTGGACGCCGCCGAATGCGAGCGCGCAAACATTCGGTCACGCGGGCGCGTCGGGCTGTGTCGTGTGGCATGACCCTGCCGCAAATGTGTCGTGGGGTATTTTTGGCACGCGCACGGCAGATAATGCGTGGCTGGTGCGCGCGGCGCCCAAAATCGGCGCGGCGATTTTGGAAGTGAGTTAGAAATCAGCAGCGACAAGCAATTTCATTGGTATCCGACGTCGTTACTCTATGCGGTTGAAGTGGCGCTCGAAGAATTTTTTGAAATGGCGGGCGCGAGTGTCATGTTGTTTAGCGCGTTGGAATTGAAACAGGTCCTCGCGGACGGAAAATAAAATGCAACAACAGCCGAATCATTATACGCACGCACTGGTGCGTCCGCCGGGCGCGAGCTATGTGAATGCGATTGCGGAACATCCGCAGCGGATTGATGTATCACTGGCGCAAAGACAGCATGTGGTCTATGTGGCGGCGCTGCGCCAAGCCGGCGTCAAGGTGACAACTCTCAAGCCCGATGAACGTTTCCCGGATGCGTGTTTTATGCAAGACCCTGCCATGGTGATTCGCCTCCCCTCGACGGCACAACCGCGCGGTGATACCTCGTTGGGCGGTATTGCCATCCTGAATCGCATGGGCGCACCGGGTCGCGTTGGCGAGACCGCGTTGATCGCAGACCTGCTGCGCGCGCAGTTTGAGACCATCGCGTTGACCGCGCCGGCGACTTTGGAGGGCGGCGATGTGTTGAATGTCGGTAATCGCCTCCTTGTGGGTCAATCGGGGCGCACCAACCGCGCGGGCCTCGCACAACTGCGCGCAATCTTTGAGCCGCGCGGCTCGCGTGTCGAATCCGTTTCGGTCGGCGACTTTTTGCATTTGTTGACGGCGGTGACCTACATCGGGCGTGGGATTGTGGTGGTACATGAGGATTTCGCGGAACATCCCATTTTGCAATCGTTTGAACAAGTGCTTGTGCCGCGCGCGGAAGCGTACGCCGCAAACACGTTGGGCATTGGCAAGTATGTGATTATGCCGGCGGGTTTTCCCGCGACGGTGGAGCAAATCCGCGCCAGGGAATTTGAAGTGATGGAAGTGCCGATGAGTGAATTTCAAAAAGCCGATGGCGGCATCAGTTGTCTGAGTCTGATATGGTAGATAAAAAAAATCGGATTTCACGGCGAATTCCGATTTTTGTCTTTCACGAATACAGGTCAAAGAGTTTGTCGATCGCTTCCGCCAACTGCGCGAGATTGGAAACCTCATGCACCGCGTCAAACAGCGGCACGTATTGGAGCATGTCGCTGTCGCCGGTACCCCACAGACGCGGGTCTTCATTATTGAACCAGAGCATTTTGCGCGCGCGTTTCTTGATCTCTTGAACGCAATCGAGACGCGGATTCAAATAATTGTTGCGACCGTCTCCGAGAATAATTACAGTGGTGCGATGGTCCACCGCGTCGAGATATTCCTGCGTAAAGTGCGCGAGCGAATACCCGAGATTGGTGTTGTAATAGCCCGGCGGGTTTTCCGCCAACACCAATTCCACCGCGACTTCGGGACGATGCGCCGCGAATGCCGCGCTAATGTCGGTAATGTCGTCAATGAAAATAAAGGAACGGGCTTTGGCAAGCTGGTCTTGCAGTTCGTACACCAATCGCAGCATAAATTCCGCGACCGGACGCACCGACGTCGAGACGTCGCAGATAATGACCAGTTTCGGTTTTTGGTGATGAATTTTATGCAAGAGTTCGAGCGGCACGCCGCCATTACGCAAATTTCTGCGGATGGTCTTTTTCGCGTCGAGCGTGCCGCGTTTGCCCTTTTTCATGCGGAGCGCGGCGCGCGAACGCAAACGCGCGGCGAGACGGCGGACTTGATGCCGCAGTTCTTGAATATCCGCTTCCGATAGATTTTGGAATTTGCGGTGCATGAGGTCGGGCGCTTCAAACGGTTCGCGCGGGTTCTGTTCCGCCTGCTGACGCGCGATTTGCATGCCGACGTAATTTTCAATTTGTTCCTGCAAAATGCCTTCGTTCGCGCGGATGCGCGCGGCAAGTTCGCGCAATGCCTCATCGCTCATGCCCATTTCGCGCAAACGTTCCAACAATTCTTGAACCAATTCTTGAAATTCCTGGTCCATGCCGAGCTGGCGCATCATGCGCCGCGCGAGCCATTGGCGTTGATAGTCCTGCCGTGAAAGCGGCACGCCCGCGCGCCGTCCCATTTCGTCCAATTCGTCTTGCGAGGGATTTTGCCCTTGCATGATATATTTGAGCAATTGTTCCAGCCGCGCATTGTCGCCCAACAGCGCGCGCAGCGCGTCCTTGAGCATTTCCGCATCTTCGGGCGACAAATCTTCTTGCGGATTCAGTAATGGCGGACCCCCGCTGTTGAAATAGTACGGAAACAGTTTTTCAAAAACTTCTTGGTCGGGTTCTTGTTTGACGAGCGTGGCGCTCAACGCGGTCTTGAATGCAGCGCGTTCTTGTACGCCAATGGTTTCGGTCGCGCGAAACGCGTCCGCGCTTTCGGCGAGGGAAACGCGCACGCCCGCCGCGCGCAGCGCCGCAATAAA
>CAZXYP010000444.1:0-3789 GCA_964644955.1 uncultured Anaerolineales bacterium
CGGCTGATGTATGGGAAATACAGCATCGGTCAATCTCGGCTCGAGCCCGCGCCGCGCGGGAGCAGGCGCGGGTGCAGGCGGTGCTGGACTATATCAAGGCACACAACCGCTTTCCGCCACGAAAGCAGTCATTTGACTCGGCGCAACAAGTTGTAATGGATTACATTCGTCTGCACAACCACGTTCCTTCAAGCGCCGCGCAAGTGGAGCTCCCGGTAACAGCTGTGCTCGAGTATATTCGCGTGAACCATGCGATGCCTCCCCACACCAAGCCGATTGACCCCGCGGTACAGGACGTAATGGATTACATTCGCATTTATGGCAGGGTGCCGACGAGCGCCGCGGTTTTTTGATGGTCACGACCAATGTATGATGATACGCAACACATTCGCGAACGTTCATGTACAAATCTGCGGGTACGGTTTGATTGTGCAATTTTGCTGCTGCACATTCGCCGAGGGTAAACCAAGTGTGAGCAGATATTACGACTTCGATCCGGAGTAGAGTTTATCGGAAATACCAGATTCAAGTCGCGTGGTTTCGCTGTGGCGCGGGTCGCCATTGAATTGAATTCAACGTCTGAACAAGGGTCGGAGAAAACACTGCGGCTTGAACATTGTCCGGCGCGTACCTTATTTTTTTGAACGCTTTATTTTGCCGTAACGCTTGATTCGGATCGAATCTATTGCGTATGCCGCGCCGCGCACTCTATAACTCGATCTACAATTCGCAGAGAGGAATCACAGTCAGGCAAAATCGCCTTTACGCGCGCCCGAACATCACAAACGCTCCAAAACCTATCAACCGAATCACGCCTGCCACAATCAACGCTTGCGGGATGCCGATGCTCGTCGCGAGCGTCGTCGCCGCCAACGGCGCAATAAACGTTGCCAGATACACGGTCGTTTGCTGCACCCCCACAAACGTTGCCGCTTGTTCTTGCGGATAACTCGAGACCACCATATCAAACAAAACCAAATCAATCCCCGCCGCAAAAATTCCCGCAAGCCCCGCCAGCACAATCACCCACTCTATCTGTTTGGTAAACGCCATCACAATCGGATAAAATGCCAGCGTCAACGTCGTCGTCAACAATGCGAAACGCACGCCGCGTTTTTTCGTCACGCGCGCCCACAAAAAATACGCGCCCATCAAGACCGCGCCGCTCACCGTCGCAATGAAACCGATTTGTTGGTCGGTCGCATTCAACTCGCGCACGTAATACAGCGGAAACAACGGAATCGCAAACGCCAAACCAAAGCGATAAATAAACTGACTGCCGACGGTCTCGACAAATTTCGGATGTTGGCGCATCACGCGCAGCCATCCGTACACACGCGCGATACGCGATGGCTCCGGCACATGCGGCGGCGGTTTTTGCGGCGGCAGCTCAATGCGCCGCGAAAAGTACAAACTCAACAAGCCGCCCATCGAAAGCACGATAAAGACCAATTGAAAATTCAACGGAAAGACGATGCGGTCCAACACAATCCCCGCGACTGCCACCACAAGCGCCGTTGTAATTCCCAACGACGACCAGCGGCGGCTCATCAAATAAAAGCGTCCTTCCGGTCCCGCCACGCCCGCCATCACGACCGTAAAACCGACATTCACAATCGTCTGCGGAATCGTCGCCAACGCCCAAATCAACAAAATCATCAGCACCGCATAATTCGTCACAAAAAAAGGGACCAACCCCGTCAACGTATAACACAGCACAACCAGAAACCGGGAAAGCGAATACCACGGCACAATGTTGCGCTGTCGCGCCAAAAAATGTCCAAGCGGCACTGCAAAAATCAAACCCGCGAGCGCGGGCATCGAAGTCAACAAGCCGATGGCAAAATTATCCGCGCCCAAACGCGCCAAAAACACCGGCAGATACGGCGCAGCCGCCGACGAAATGCCGACGCCAATCCCGTCAATCAATACGCGGCGGATGTTGTGCGATTGGACATCACTACCCATCGGCATCCAATTCGCCAGCCATCGGCGCGGCTGCAACCTTTGACGCAGTGCGTTATAATTTGAGGTGTTCCGTTTACCCGCCGAGCTCATGCCGTTTCGAGTCCACTCATGCGTAACATCCGATTTTTCTTCTTGTGCTTGCTCATGACCGCGTGTACCGTGCCGGGTCCGTCCGAACCCGTCGCCCAAATCAGCGCGCAGCAGCAATCATGGCGCGCGCAAAACGTGCGCCGCTACCGCATTTCCGTTCTCAAAGTGAATGCCATCTTTCACGCGCAAACCAACACCCTCACCGTCGAGGACGGACGCGTGCTTGACCAATCCGCCACCTGTACACCCGCGCCGTTTGAAGGGCGCGCCTGCAAGGTACAGCCGTTTGACGCCGCCGAATTCACGGTGGACGGCTTGTTTCAAACCGCGCTCGCCGCCGCGCCCGAAAGCGCAAAATACCAGCTGCGCGTAGAATTTGATGAACGCTACCATTTTCCCAAGTTCATTTCGCGCGACCAAAAACAATGGATTGACGACGAGGTGGTTTGGCGCGTGGTCGCGTTTCAACCGCTGCCGTGAGCGGTGAAAAAAAAAGAGCGTCCGTTGCCGGACGCTCGCGAGATTCAATCACAACGGGGGAATGGAATCGTCAATATGATTTTGGACTTGCGCTTGTGCGCCAAATTTTACGCTGCGATATGTCCAAATACGATTGATGCCAAAATTCCAAAACAGCACCACACCAATCGCGCACATTTTCGCCAGATTGTACGCCAGCGTTTCATGTTCGGGCATCAGCGGCAAAAAAATCAAATAGTCGGTCGCGACAAAAACCAATTGATTGATGCCCAAGCCAATCAAATTCACCGTCGCAAATTTGCCGAGCTGCGTATGCACGGGATGCTCGCGCGATTCGGGAAACGTCCACAAACGATTCCATGTAAAGTTGGACAAAATCGCGCAGCTCACCGAAATAATGTTGGCATAAAATTTCGGCACGCCAAACACCAAAATCAAAACATTCAACACCGTCACATCCAAAACGGCGCCGAACCCGCCCACAATCATAAATTTGATAAAACGTTTGACTTCGGGATGCGCCGCTTTGACACGCTGCGGCGCAAGCGAATTTACGCGTTCAAAAAACGCCGTCATCAATCCAATGCCTCCCATGCGTAATTGTCTCATTGTGCTTGCTTGGCAAACGAAACCAAAACCGGTACAAGCCCCAACGTCAAACCCACTTGAATATACATGGCATGTACAAACAGATTATCAAAGAAATTATGAATTGACAAAGCAACGAGCATCCCAAAAATTCCCGCCATCACACCGACAATCCACCCCCGCGCGGACAACACTGCGCGCCCGCTGTGCCAAAACACCGCGCCCCACAAAAACAAGAACGCCACAAACCCGATCACGCCCGTTTCCGCCAGCACGTTCAAATAATAATTGTGCGCATGTCCAAGTGCGTCATCCCATTTCGGCAGTGAAAACTGCGGATACGCCGCCGCGTAATTGCCAAAGCCGACACCCAACCACGGCGCCGCTTCAAACATACTCAACGCCGCTTGCCAATGCGCGCGCCGTTCCACCAGCGCGAAATTATCATCATTCGCGCGCACGCCCCGCACATCTTCAAATCCAAAATAATCACCGACCGTCGCAAAGCGCTGCGCAATCACGTCCGGCACCACGTTAATTTGTCCCAATCCAACGACGACCAGCCCAACCAACAGCAGCGCCAACCCCAACCTTGCCGCGCGCTTGGAACGTACCAACGTCAACACTGCAGTCACGACCAACGCCGCGCCCACGCCAATCCAC
>CAZXYP010000445.1:0-3772 GCA_964644955.1 uncultured Anaerolineales bacterium
CACGGCGGAAAAAATTGTGTTTGCGACGAACGCGTATTCGCACCTTTTACCGTTTGTGCGGCGCAAACAAATTCCCGCGTTCACGCACATTGTCTTGACCGAACCACTGCAAGCAAAACATTTTGCCGCCATCGGTTGGCGCAAACGGCAAGGGCTGGAAGACGCGCGTAATTTGATTCATTATTATCGTTTGACGCGCGACAATCGTTTGCTCATGGGCGGCGGTCCGGTGACACTCAGTTATGGCGCGGATATGGAACGCGATATCAACACTGCCGCGTTTCGCCATCTCGAGAATTTCATCGCTTACACATTTCCGGCATTGCGCGATGTGAAAATTGAATATCGCTGGGGCGGACCATTTTCGGTGACGCTCAACCTCGCGCCCGCTATCGGCACGCTTGGCGATGCGCGCGCGGTGTATTCCGTCGGCTGCATCGGACACGGCGTCGCGCTGACGCATCTCAACGCGCAGGTGCTGTGCGATTTGATTTTGGAACGTCAAACCGATTTGACCGCGATGTGGTTTGTGAATCGCCGTGTCGTGCCGTGGCTCCCCGAACCGCTGCGGCTCGGCGCGAGCGCGGCAATTCGCGGATATTTGGAGTCAGAAGATTGGTGGTATGAAAGAGGTAAAGTAAAAACCTAAATTTCGCCGGCGCGCATTTTTTGGATACAATCGCGGCATGAATCTCATGTCTCGCTTTCAAGCGAACGGTTTGCGTTCGCTTTTCTTTATGCTTTTTGCCGCCGCTCTCCTCGCGTGCGCCGCGCCGTCAGCCAACACGCCTACCACTTTACCCCCCCCCACCGCGCGCGTCGTCGTCGTCGTTGCAACGAATCCACCCGCAACGGCGGCGGAAATTCCAGCGCCGACAAATGTGCCTACCGTTACCGTTGCGCCGACACAAACGCTCGAACCATCCCCGACGCTTGCGCCGACCAATCCCGCAACTGTGATTCCACCAACGCGTGTGCCGCCGACTGCCACCGCAATTCCCGCAACGCTCGCGCCGACGGAAAGCGCGCCAACACCTGCGCCGACGAATGTGCCGCCGACGGACGCGCCAACGCCCGCGCCAACAGAGTCGGCAAATGTAGCGCCGCCCGCGTTGTTTGCGCCGACAGAGTTGCTCGTGATTCCCGAAGGTGTTTTGCGGATGGGCGGCAAAGCGCCCGAAGACGATGCCGACGAAAAACCGTTTCACGATGTCGAGATGTACGAATATCGCATCGAGAAATATGAAGTGACGAACGCGCAGTATCAAGCATGTGTGGCCGCCGGCGCCTGTCCCGCGCCGACGAAAAATTCATCGTACACGCGCGATGTGTATTTTGGCGCTCCCGAATTTGCCGAATACCCTGTCGTGAATGTGACGTGGCACGGCGCGAACGCGTATTGCACATGGCTCGGACGTCGTTTACCCAACGAAGCGGAATGGGAACGCGCGGCAAAAGGCGTCGAGAATTGGCGTTATACCTGGAGCAACAGTATCGGCATGCATTTTGAATGGAACGCGATTTTTCACGGCTCACCGATTTCGTTTTGCGAAGCGAGTTGTCCGCTGCCCAATTATTGGGGTGACGTGAATGATGGATTTCCCGACACCGCGCCCGTCGGACGTTTTGCCGAATACGACAGCAGCAGCGGATTCGGCGTGATTGATATGGCGGGCAATGTGGCGGAATGGACGAGCAATTGGTATTACGGCAACGCGTATGCGGAAGGCATGGACGTTCATGGCCCCGGTGACGCGACCGGCGTGAAAACGGTGCGCGGCGGTTCATGGGCGGATGAGCCGCGCCGCAATTCCGACCGCGAACCGCAAGCGCCCGAATATGCGTCCGACCGCATCGGTTTTCGGTGCGCGCAATAACACATTGCTGTTGTAAAATGCAGCCAAGGAGGACCCGATGCTCCAACGATTTGAAATGACGCGCGCGGTGCGCTCGCTTCCCGAACGCATTTTGTATTATGCCGAATTGTGGACGGGCAGCATGTTTTTGCAAGATGAAGCATACGTGTACATGAGCGAACGCCGCAAGCCGTTCGCGAGCGGGCTGTTGTATGTGGCATTGATTGGAGTGTTGGTTGCCGTCGCCGGAATCGTTGGCGCGTTGACCCGGTACGTAACATCGCCTTCGCTCGACGCAGTTAAAAATGTGACGCTTAAACATTTGCAGGCGATGCCGTTTTACGAAAGCATGGGCGTCCTCGCGCAGCGCGCGTTCGATGCGGGTTTTAATCAGGTGTGGGATTTGTTCGGTCCGTTGTTTGTCAGTTATCCCGATACGCCGCAGCAAATCGCGCAGCTGTTTGCCAGTGTGTTGACCACGCCGTTGGGGCTCGTTGTCGAGTGGTTGTATTTTGGCGCGTTGGTTCATTTCATTGCGCGCAAATGGAATCGCGAGATTTCGTTTGCCGAAATTTTGGGACCGCTCGCGCTCGCGCAATCGCCGCAGCTGTTGTATTGGCTCAACATCTTTCCCCATGTGAGCGTAAGTCTGTGGGTCGTGTATCTTTGGTTTTTTGTGTGCGCGGCGACGGCGATTCGCGTCACGTATCGCACGACGTCTGCCAACGCGTTTCGTGCGGCGTTCTTTCCGGTGCTGGTGAGTTTGGTGCTGCTGGTCGTCCTGCTTCTGGTCGGACTGTTGTTGTTTGTGATGCGAGGTGGACAATGAATCTGCGCGAAATGTTCATTGGCGCGTTGACGTTGCGCACGGAAACGTTCGTGCAATTGCGTGAACGCTCCGACACCTTCTTTCGCGGGTTTTGGGTTTTGTTTGTCGCGGGCGTGATTGCGGCAGTCTTTGGCGCGACGCAAACGCTCGCGTTGAAATTGGTGCCGCCGCCGCCGAAAGAAGTGATAATCAACTCGGTCCAATTGGCGCTCGGCAACAATCCATGGATTCCTTCCGGTATGCAGTCCACGGTGCAATCGTATGCGGTCAATTCGGCATCGTTAGCATACGAACTCTCGCAGCTGCCGCCGCAAGTGGGCGCGTCGGCGATTCCGTTGGCGAATGCATTGGATTGGCTCGGCACGGTGATTAGCACACCGTTCGATTTGAGTTACATCGGGTGGACACTGTTGGGCGGTTTGATAATTGGCGGGGTCGCGGCAAGCTTGGGCGGCAAGAATGATTTGAACAAGATGCTCGGCTTGACCGCGCTCGCCGCCGCGCCGCAGGCGTTCAATGCCATTCCGGCGTTCTTGGCGACGTTGGCGACATTGACCGGCATCACCGCATTGACAAGTTTGAACGGATTAATGGCTCTGGCATTTGCCTTGTGGAGCGCAGTGATTTATGTCAAAGCGACGGCAGTGGCACAGCAATTCACCATCGGGCGCGCCATCGGCTCGATTGCCCTTGGTGTCGGTGCGCTCGCGCTGATGGTTGTTTTGCTGACGTGTATTATCGCATGGGCGTTCGGGCAGTTTGTGTAGATTCGATATGGTTGGCGAATTACCGCCATCGAATTAATTCGACGGCTGAACAATCTGCAAATCGGTTGAAAACCGATTTCGCCAACTTTTATAGATTTGTGTGTTCCAAATAAAAACTGCGCTGCCGGTTGTGTGTTGGGCGGCGCAGTTTTTCTTGTGATTGTCATCTATCAAGTCCGCAATGTGGATAGAAATATTGTCACTGCCAGTTCACTCGAAGCGGCACCAAGCGTATGAAAAATGCGGCGCGCTTGTTCTGCCAGAGAAAGCGCTTTCTGTGTGTTGCCATCGCTGTATGCAATCTGCGCCAATTGCGTAAG
>CAZXYP010000446.1:0-3772 GCA_964644955.1 uncultured Anaerolineales bacterium
GGCTGGGTCATGTCTTTGACCACATTCAAAATCAAGACAATGTTGTCGCCCAATTTTTTCACGTCGTCGGCGGTAAAGGAAGTCACAATGTTGTCGGCGATTTGCATGCCGCCGCGTGCAAACGTGAAATACCCTTTTTGTTCAAACATTTGCAACGTGTCCACCGCTTTTTCGAATGCCTGGTCGCCGAGCGGCATCATCGTGTCTGCCAATTCCGACATGCTCTCCAATTGGTCCAACATGCGTTCCAGCGTCGCCGTGTTGCGCAGCAATCGTTTGAACAAACGCAAAATGTCATTCAAGTCCACGTACTCTTGGACCTCTTGCAATTGTTCGGTCGTCAATCGAAACGCGTCGTTCGCCACCGGCATCAAATCGCGCATCAATTCCGCGCGGTCTTGCCGCGCGCGTTCGGCTTCTTGTGCTTGCGCGGTGAGGTACGCCACTTGCTGCGCAAGCAAATCAATTTTGGTATGCAGGTCCGCGGGCAGCACCTCGCCGCTGTCGCGCGTTCCCATTTCAGTTGGCATTGTCGCAATCATAGGTCTGCCTATCGCGTTTCGCCTATCGCGTATCGCGTATCGTTTGCCTCTCGCTGTGTGCCACGAGAGTTTGGCGATTCGCCATTCGCGATTCGCGCTGCGCTAATTCTTCCATTTCCCCGCCATGCTCATGCGCGCGGGCAGCGGCATTTCCTGCCCCTTGAGCAAAATGTTCCAATACATCCAGCGGAACATCATCTTGCCCCAATGGTTCGCTTCCGATTCTTGCAAGAGCGAAAACGGACCGATGCCGGGCAGCGGATACATGCCGGGCAGCGGCTCGGTGTCGTAATTGAAATCAATCAGCAAGCCCTTGCCGAAACCGGATTCGATGAAACAATTGGCATGCCCGTCGAACGTGGGCAGCATTTCCAATCCGTCCGCATAGCGCAAAAAGTTTTCGGCAAAACAGTCCACCGCGAAATGCGCGACCGAACCCGCTTTGGATGTCGGCAATGCCGCCGCGTCGCCCAATGCAAACACGTTCGGATATTGCGGCGAGATAAACGTGTGCGGGTCCACGGCGACATAGTTCAATTCATTGCCCATGCCCGATTTGGCGATAACTGGGTTGCCCATGTTGAGCGGAATGCTGACGAGAAGGTCATATTCGATTTCACGTTCGTCGTAGGACACGATTTTTTTCGCGTCGGGGTCCACGTGTTCAATCATGAATTCGGGTTCGACCTTGACGTTTTTGCGTTCCAAAATATCGCCGAGATGTTTCGACGCAATCGGTTTGGTGAACGCACCCGGCAGCGGCGTCGCATAAATCAATTCGACGCGGTCGCGGATGCCTTGTTCGTGAAAAAACCAATCGGCGAGCATGATGAATTCAAGCGGCGCGACGGGACACTTGATGGGATTCTCGACAATGTTGAGGACCATCCGCCCGCCTTGCCAGGTGCGTAAATGTTTCGCCAGCGCCAGCGCGCCTTCGACGGTATAAAAGTCAAAAATGGATTTGTACCACTCGTGTTCGTGCAAGCCCGGCGTTTGGTCGGGGTACGTTTGCGTGCCGGTCGCAATCACCAAAAAATCGTAATTCAGATAGCGATTGTCCTTGACCAATTTCACGCGATTGTGTTCCGGCTCGATGATTTCAATCGGCGACAGGATGAATTCGACGCCGCTTGGCAAAAAATCGCGTTTTGGTTTCACCACATCGCTTTTGCTGTACATCCCGAACGGGATAAACAAAAAGCCCGGTTGGTAATAATGCGTTTCAAATTGGTCCACAATCGTGATTTGCCATTCGTCGCTGTCCAGCAAACGATGCATCCGATTCGCCACCATCGTTCCGGCGGTGCCTGCGCCGAGAATCAGTAATTTTTTCATGTCCGTTTCCTTTCACGCAATCGCTTTTGCCAGCGTCGCGCTGCGATTCAAATTGTCATTCAACACCTGCCGCAGCAAATCCAGCGCGTCTACTACTTTTTCATTCGTCAACGAGTAAAACACATTCATCCCATCGCGCCGCGCGCTCACCAAATTGCGTTCGCGCAAAATTTTCAGATGCCGCGAAATGGTTGCCTGCGGCAGGTCCAAAATCTCGGCGAGTTGGTTGACCGTCATTTCGCCGTCGCGCACCGCATAGAGCAGGGCGATACGTTTCGGGTCTGCCAGCCCTTCGCACAGTTGAGCGTGCAGGGCATCAATTTCGCGGAGTAGTTGAGCATTCATCGAGTTCGATATTTCAGGTATTTGGGTCACTCGCAGTTTCGTGACCGTCAGACCTTATGCGTTATTCCACATATCCTTATTCACGCACAAGGTAAATCTGCCGGGTCTAAATTGGGTCAAAATGCAATAGCTGAATTGGTGCAAAGTTTCACAATCGAGAGGAGCGAAAAGTAACTAAAAAACGGCTTGATTTAACTAGTAACTCGTATTATAATTTGTGCGTATAAATTATGTCAGTTCGTCATGCTGTTTTGGGATTGTTGGCGCAGCGCCCGCGTCATGGGTACGAATTGCACGCGGCATTTGAAGCCGTCGTGGGCGGCGCGCAAAATTGGGATGTCAAACCCGCGCAGATTTACACTACCCTCGCGCGTCTAGAGGAAAGCGGGCTCGTCATCGAAAACGGCGTCGCGCAGGACGGCGGACCCGAAAAACGCGTGTATGCGATTACGAACGCGGGACGCACCGCGCTGTTGGAATGGTATCGGGAAGCGGTCGCGCGCGAACATCAACGCGATGAGTTTTTTATCAAGCTGATGTTGTGTTTTGTGACTGGTGCGAGCGACCCGCAGCAAGTGATTCAAACTCAACGCGCCAAGTTGTATCAGGACTTGCACGCCGTGACGGTGCAGCGCACGCGCTTGAATCCGCGTTACGAGTTGGCAAAGATTTTATTGCTCGACAAGACGATTATGCATCTCGAAGCCGACCTGCGTTGGCTCGACATGATTCAAGCGCGTTTGGACGAAATCGAACGCCAACCCTTGCCCGAGCCCGAACCGCGTCCGCGCGGCAGACCGAAAAAAAATCAAGACTAGAGACCGGAGGTTTCAGAATCCAATCTCCGGTCTCCAATCTCCAATCTCCAATCATGTCTCTTGTCCAAACGCAAGACCTCACCAAAGTGTACGGCACGGGCGATACGGCAGTCACGGCGCTTGACAGCGTGAACGTTCAGGTCAACCCCGGCGAATTTGTCGCGGTCATGGGTCCCAGCGGCTGCGGCAAATCAACGCTGCTGCATCTCATCGGCGGACTTGACCGCCCTTCGTCGGGCAAAGTGCTGATTGAAAATACATCGCTGGGCGAATTGAACGACGACAAATTGACGGAACTGCGCCGCCGCAAAATCGGATTTGTCTTTCAATTTTTCAATCTCATTCCCGTCCTCGACGCGACGGAAAATGCCGCGCTGCCGTTGACGCTCGACGGCGCGAATCCAACCGAAGCAAAAAAGAAAGCGCGCGACTGGTTGACGCGCGTGGGATTGGAAAATCGCATGACAAATCGTCCCGACCAATTGTCCGGTGGGCAGCAGCAGCGCGTGGCAATTGCGCGCGCGCTCACCGCCGAACCCGCACTCGTGTTGGCGGATGAGCCGACCGGCAATCTCGACACGCGCGCCGCGGATGAAATCGCGGGGTTGCTGCGTCAAGTTTCAGATGAATGGGGACGCGCCGTTGTGATGGTGACACACGACCCGCGCATTGCCGCCTACGCGGACCGCATTGTGTTTTTAAAAGATGGCAAAGTGGTGGACGATACAA
>CAZXYP010000447.1:0-3733 GCA_964644955.1 uncultured Anaerolineales bacterium
GACCACGGCGTGTTGGCGGCGTATTGTCCCGCCATGTTCCACAGCGCCATTGCCAATGTGAAATCTTTGGGGTTTGTCAGGAACTGCCACGAAATGGCAAATTCCGTCCAGCCCGTGAGAAAACCGAGAAACGCCGTGACGGCAAGCGCGGGCATGGCGAGAGGCAGCATGATGCGGAAAAAGGTTTGGTTGGGGCTTGCCCCATCAATCAATGCCGCTTCTTCCAATTCCTTTGGAATCGTGTCAATGTAGCCCTTGAGGTTCCAAATCGCAAACGGCAGCGCGCCCGAAAGGATTGCCAGTCCGACGCCGAGGAGGGAATTCCGTAAATTAAAGTTGCCGAGACCCGGCAGCGGAATCACCACTTTGTTGAGCAATACAAACAGCGGCGCGAGCGATGCGACGGATGGCAGCATCAACACAATAATGATTGCCAACATGAGGAATTGGCGTCCGCTGAACTTGAAACGCGCGAACGCATACGCGGCAAAGACGCCGATCAGCACCGAAAGGACAGAGACACTGACTGCGAGCATCAAACTGTTCTTGGCGAGTTCCCAAAACGTGACGGGGTTGTTGGTCGGCTTGTCAATGACCGCCGCA
Source organism: uncultured Anaerolineales bacterium (assembly GCA_964644955.1). GTDB lineage: Bacteria > Chloroflexota > Anaerolineae > UBA4142 > SHND01 > SHND01. The sequence continues at coordinate 604 of CAZXYP010000447.1, forward strand.
TACGCGTCAAACGCCGCATTCTGGGGAATCAACGTCAGTGTAAGCGGGCGCAAACCGCGCGGGTCGAGCGACATGCTGACGACCCACCAGATGGGAAACAATACCGTCAGTGTAATGAACAGTAACAATACCTGCAGCGCCAACTGCTTGCCCAGTTTGAGTGGTTTTTCTTTGGGCGTAAAGGTCGCGGGCCGTTCTTGAGGGATTTCTTTACCGGTGATTGAGATTTGCGCAGTTGCCATCATTCCTCCTACACATCGTAACTTTCGGTTGCGCGCGAAATGCGATTGGTCGCGGTGGTGAGCAGAATCAGAATAATCATGACAAAGACCCCGAACGCCGCAGCAACGCCGTACAGGCGCTGTGCGTTCACAAGGTCAAACGCGGTCGTGACCAAAATTTGCGTTTGGCGCAGCGGACCGCCCTGCGTGATAAAGTAAATCAGATTGAATAGGTTGAACGTAACAATCATGCCGTACATGGCGGCAGGCACCATCGCGGGACGCAGTAACGGCAAGGTGATGCTAAAGAATTGCCGCACGGACGATGCCCCGTCCATGGAAGCGGCTTCGTAATATTCCTTGTTGATGGATTGCAGCGCGCCGCTGGCGACGATGGTCATAAAGGGCCAGCCGAGCCAGATGTTGGTAATGAGCAGCGCGAAATACGCGAGCGGAAAGGGCCAGTACGGCACCGGCGGATCCACCTGGTCAATCCAGCGAATGGCTACCGGAGACGCCCCAAAAAGACCAAGCACGAAATTGATCATTTGGTTGATGGCGCCGTAATCCGCATCGAACATGTTGCGCCAGACGGTGCCGACGACGAGCGTGGGAATGACGATGGGCAAAACAAAAATCGCGCGATAGATGCCGCGAAACCAAAGTCCGCGCGTGTTCAGGATGACGGCAATAAGAATGCCGATGGACACGTGAAAAATCACGTTCGAAAAGGTCCAGAACAGATTGAAAAAGAGCGTGTACCAAAAATTGAAATTCGGGATGCCGAGTTCGCCCGTGAGGATATTGATATAGTTTTGCAGACCGACGAAATCGGGCGCAGGGGCATCCACGCGCAAATTCTTGATGCCGTAATTGGTGAACGACATCCAGATGTTGTATGCCATCGGATAGTACGTAATGATGGTCATGATGATGAGCGCGGGCAACAGGTACAAGTACGGATTGATATTCCGCAAAAAGGAGGAAAGGGGAGAACGCGGTTGGGTTGAGTTCTGGGTCATCGTTGCCATGAATTTTTATCCTTTACTGCCCGGATGCCGCGCCGGGCGGAAAAGATTTGCTCGATGGAAACTGCGATGAAACGGAATTGGAAGATGGAAAATGATGAATGAGGCAAGTCGTTGCGAGCACCCACGCACATTAGGCAAGCACGTGGTGTTGCCTCGGGCTTTTCATACGCTGAACGACAAAGGATGCCGAGGACAACGAATTCAGTTTGACCCGAAGGGGCTCTGCATCGCATTGCCAAGCCCCTTCGGGTCTTTTTATCGGCTACATGTCACTTGCAAGTGACAACTTGCAGCTTGTCACTTGCTACTTGCCATTTGCTTTGTTCATCGCCGCGCAGGCTTCTTTGACGCCGTCCGCGGGTGTGGACTTGCCTTCCAAGACTTTGGTGAACATGTCGCCAAACGGCGCCCAGTAGTTGCCAAATTCTTTGGATTGCGGACGTGGGAAACCGCCGGCGCCGGCTTGGGCAAACATTGCCACGAGCGGGTCGGTTGCGGTCACGTCATTGCGCACCGTCGGCGCGCCGGCAACGTCCGCATAAATCTGCTGCGCTTCGGGCGAAGTGAGCCACAGCGAGAGATTGAATGCTTGTTGTTGTTTTTCCGGTGAATCATTGACGTTCAGGTACCAGCCGTCAATGCCGGACAGCGGGTTCGCCGCGCCTTTGGGACCGGCGGACATCGGGACGACCCCGAGGTTGTCTTTGAGGTCGCTCTTGTAATCGCCAAGCACCCACGGACCATTGATAATCATGTCCACCTGTCCTTGACGGAACAGGGTGTCGGCTTTGCCGCCGTCGGTTTCAAATTGCGCGCCTGCGGCTTTGAGGTCAACGAGATATTGCAGCGCTTCGGTCCAACCGCCCTGGTCGGCGATACACGTGCCGTCAGGTCCGAGCAATTTGCCGCCGAATGCGCCGCTGAAGCCAAAGTTGTGGTAGGCGTTCTGATTGAGGACGATTTTCTTGCCGCTCTTGACCAAGTCGAGCAGTTCTTGCGTGGTCTTGGGCGGATTCGGGACCGTGCTTTTGTTGTAGTACAACGCGACCGCTTTGACAATCACCGGTGTGCCATAGATTTTGCCATCCACGGTCAATCCGTCAATCGCAAGCGGCGAGTATTGGGATTTGTAATTTGCAATCTTGTCATCCACTGCCGCGAGCAAATTGGCGCGGACTTGATTGCCGAGGTTATCGTTCGGCACGGTGAACATGTCGGGACCACCGCCGGCGGCGGCTTCGGTCTCGTACTTGTTAAAGATTTGGTCGAACGGAATTTGGAGCACGTTGATGTTGGCGTTGGGGTTCTTGGCTTTGATCATGTCCAACACCTGCGCCAACGCTTTTTCTTCCGCGCTGCCCGTGCCGTACGCGTGCCACAGAGTAATGTCGCCGGTCACGGCGGGCAATTCGACCGCTGCGGTCGTGCCGCCGGCGGTCTTGTTGTTGGCTTTGTTCATCGCCGCGCACGCTTCTTTGACGCCATCGGCGGGCGTGGCTTTGCCCTCAAGGACTTTGGTGAACATGTCGCCGAACGGCGCCCAGTAGTTGCCAAATTCTTGCGACTGCGGGCGCGGGAAACCGGTCGAACCAGCGAGCGCGAATTGATTCACGAGCGGGTCGGTCGCTTGCACGTCACTGCGGACGGATGGCGAACCGGCAACGTCGGCATAAATCTTTTGCGCTTCGGCGCTGGTCAAGGCGAGACCGAGCGCGACGGCTTGTTTTTGTTTTTCCGGCGTGGCATTGACATTCACAAACCAACCGTCAATGCCGGACAGCGGATTCGCCGTGCCGCCGGGACCGGCGGGCATCGGGACGACGCCGAGGTTGTCTTTGAGGTCGCTCTTGTAATCGCCAAGCACCCACGGACCATTGA
>CAZXYP010000448.1:0-3715 GCA_964644955.1 uncultured Anaerolineales bacterium
CGCGTCAGACGAACCTGAACTGACGCCTACCTCCCATCCTGTGGTTGTCACGAATCCAGCGCCTGCAGCGGAATCCGGCTCGCAGGCGATTCTTTTGACGCGCGTCCTGTCGGCGGATGCGCGTTGGATTGGCGGCACCGCGCTGCTGTACGCCGCGTTCGTCATTGCAACGGTGTTGACTCTGCACGCGTATTTCGCGCAGACGTGGGATGTGGTCACGTTTGTCAACGCGGGCAAAAGTATCTTGTCTCCCGATTGGTCGGGTTTGTACGCGCAATCACGCGCGGACAATTATTGGCCCTATGCCTATCCGCCGCTGCACGCGTTCGTCGTTGCGCCGTTTGTGGCGACGGCGGGAATCCTTCCCGAATGGCTGCTGGTGCGCGTGCCGCCGTTGTTATTTGATATCGCACTGGGCATTTTGTTGTATGTCCTTGTTTATCAAAAAACGCGCAACACGCATCCGGCGCGTATGGCAATGGCGGTGTGGCTGCTCAATCCGGTGACGTGGTACGACACGGCAGTGCAGGGGCATTTTGAAAGTGAATGGTTATTTTTTGTCGCGCTCGCGTATTACCTCTCCCCCAACCCCTCTCCTGAAAGGAGAGGGGGGGGCGAACTGTCAAGATGGGTCTTGCCGACGCTGGCATTGGCAATTGGTTTCTTGTTCAAGCAAAATGTAATTTTGTTTGCGCTGCCGTTCTGGGCGCTGCTGTTTTTGGAGCGCGAAAAAAGTTGGGCGCAGCGTATTGTATCGCTTGGCGCATCGCTTGTGGTCTTTGCCATTCCGATTGTTGTGGTCTCGCTGCCGTTTCTCTTGCGCTCGAACGATTATTGGTTTATGAACGTCCAATACGTGGCGCAAGTGCCGCTGCAAACCCAATCGTGGCTCGTCGCGGCGGCGGGAATTTTTTCCGACGACAATGTTTTGTTTCGCGCGTCGAGTGGGTTGACATTGATTGCGGCGGGGGCGATTGCGTTTTTCGGCGCGCGGCGCGGCATGAATCTTTGGGTGATGGGCTTGCTGATTGTGTTGGCGTTTTTTCTCTTGTCGAAAAAAGTGGTCGGTTATTATTACGTGATGATTCTGCCGTTCGCGCTCGTCTCACTGATTCCGCTGAAACGCGCGCGGTTGCTCACGTTGATTGTGCTGGCGATTTCGTTCATTTTTGTTGCGCCGTATTTTGCGTCGTGGGCAAATCCAATGCATTGGTGGGTGTATGCGCTGCTCGGCATCTCCAACAGTATTTTATGGTTGGGTTTGTTTATTTGGCTGTGGCGCAACCACAAGGTTGGCGCAAAGGAATGGCAGGCGACGCGCGTGACGGTGTTTGCGTCGGCGGCATTGTTTTTCGCGGCGTGCGCGGCAGCATTGGTGCAGCCCATGATTGCGAGTGCGACGAGTCCGATTCGCGCGCCGTTGATTGCGCCGGGAAATGAAACGCAAGTGTCAGTATCGTTTCTTGTTTTTGCGCTGCTGGCGCTGCTCGGCATTTTCGCCGCGCGTTATTTCTCGCGCACCATCGCGCGCAAACCGTCCATTCCATTGGGGGCATACGCAGTCGTGGTATTATTAGCGCCATTCTATTTTTTGACCTTTGCCCTGACGAAAGAATCTACCGCAGGACTTGAACTTTTGCTCAAGACTATTGGTTTGTGAATCTCGAATCTCCGGTCTCGAGTCTCTCATGGCACAAATTTCATGCAGCGTCGGTATCACGGCGCATAACGAAGCCAAAAACATTGGCAAGCTGCTCGAGGCGATGCTTTCCCAAGAACTCGCTCAAGTCGAAATCAGCGAAATCATTGTCGTCGCGAGCGGCTGCACCGACGATACGTGCGACATTGTCCGTACGTACGAAGCGCGCGACCCGCGCGTGAAATTGTTTGAACAGGTCGAACGCGAAGGTAAAACGTCCGCCATCAATTTGTTTCTGCAAAACGCGCGTGAGGATATTTGCATCATCGAAAGCGGTGACACGATTCCCGGACCCACGACAATTGAGAATCTCGTCAAACTGTTTGCCGACCCGAAAGTGGGCATGACGGGCGCGCAAAAAATTCCGACCAATGTGCCGGACCATATTGTCGGCTACATGTCGCATTTGCGTTTGCAGATGGAACATGAATTGTGTCTCGAAATTCCGCGTCTCGGTGAATTGATTGCGTTTCGTAAAGTGTTTACGCATTTGCCGCCCGACGTGGCGATGGACGAGGCGTTCGTAGAAGCATTGGTCATCAAGCGCGGTTTGGAAGTGCGGTATGCGCCCGATGCGGTGGTGTACAATTCCGGTCCCGAAACGCTGCGCGAATTTATCATGCAGCGTCGCCGCAATTACGCGGGGCATTTGCATCTCGTCCACAAATACGGTTATAAAGTTTCCTCCATGGATAATTTGCGCGTCTCGCGCATTGCGCGCGATGAAATGTGGAAAGCCGTGCGTCTGATTTATACGTTGGTCACGCTCGCGATGGTAGAAGGGCTCGCGCGTTTGCTGGGCCGATGGGATTACTTTGTCAAAGGGCGCAAGCACGAAGTCTGGGATATCGCGTGGACGACGAAACAGGTCGAACGCAAGGTCGAACCGACGAAACCATCGGGAAAGTGATGAGGGGTGAGGACTGAGGGCAATGCCAAAAGGCAGCCCGGCGCAGTCCTTGGTTCTCAACGTCAAGTTCTTTGAAATCAAAACTTGTAAACATTCTGAAAATCCTCGTCACACTGGCGCTGCTGGTGTTTATCTTGACGCGGGTGGACTTGCGCCTCGTGCTCGGGATTATTGCGCAAGCCAATGTGCCGCTGCTGCTCCTGGCGACCGGAATGTATTTTTTTGCGATTTTTCTCGGCGCATTGAAATGGCAAATTCTGGTCAAGGCGCAAGACATTGACGCCTCGCTCGGCGACCTGCTCGCGTTCACGTTAATGGCATTGTTTTTTGGCAATGTGCTGCCGTCCAATGTCGGCGGCGATGTGATTCGCGCCTACGATTTGGCGCGCGCGACCAAAGGGCGCGCCGAAGCCGCGGCGATTTCCGTCGTGGTGGACCGCTTGATGGGCTTGTTTGCGTTTTTCGCGGCAGCGGTGGTCACGGCGGCATTGGCGACCATGATGCTGACGCAGGCGCAGGCATTGGAGCAAATCGAAACCGCGACGGTAATCGCGGCGAGCGCGTTCGTCGCATTGTGCGCGATGTTGTTCAGCCGACGTTTTGCCAAACGCATCGCGGTCTTGTTTGAAATTGGTCCGGCAAAACGGCTTCAGCCGATTGCGCGGAATGTGTATCGTGCGCTGCAAGTGTATCGCTTTCGGTATCGCGCGCTCGCGCTGAACGTTTTGCTTTCCATGTCGATAGTGGTCGTAACCGCCGGCGTATGGTATGTCGTTGGACGCGCGGTGGGCATCACGGACGTGAGTTTTTTCGCGTACTTGTTGTTTAATCCGTTGATTGCATTCGTGCTGTTGATTCCGATTTCGTTCAACGGGCTGGGGCCCAAAGAAGCGGCGGTGGTTTTCTTTTTCGGGCTTGTCGGTGTGCCGAATGCGAACGCGCTGGCAATGTCGCTGCTGTTTCATGTGATTGTGGTCGTGACGAGCTTGCCCGGTGGGTTCGTCTGGTTCCGGAAACGACACAGCGCGGACGCGCACGAATACGAGCCGTCCGAAATGCTGCATCCCGCGCCCGTGTCCAACGATTCCTCGCAGTGAAAATTCTCC
>CAZXYP010000449.1:0-3684 GCA_964644955.1 uncultured Anaerolineales bacterium
TCGCACAAACCTCTGCGCCGCATGCGTGGTTGTGGAGGCGAATGCCTTGCCCTTATCGGCAATGCTCGCGTGAAAAAATTTACACCCTACGGCGAACCCGTCATTTTCAGCGGGCGCGGCAATCGTCCGCTGGCAGAAAAAATCTGCGCCAAGCTCGAGATGCAATTGTCGGAAGCGGATATTCACGATTTCGCCAATGAAAATATCTTTGTGCAATTGCATCGCAGCGTACGCGGGCATGATGTTTTTTTGATTCAGGGACTCGGTCCGCCGGTGAATCAAAACATCATGGAGTTGTTTATTTTTCTTGAAACACTGAAACGTTCTTCTGCCGGACGCATCACCGCGGTCATTCCGTTTTATCCGTATGCGCGCAGTGATAAAAAGGACATGCCGCGCGTGCCCATTACCGCGCGTTTGATGGCGGATTTGATAGTGACAGCCGGCGCGGACCGTTACATTACCATTGATTTGCATGCGGGGCAGATTCAGGGTTTTTTCAATATTCCCGGCGACGAGCTGCAAGCGTATCCGCTGATTGCGGACCACCTAAAAAGTCTGAATCTCGAAAATCCGGTGATCGTGTCTGCCGATTTGGGCTTTGCCAAAAAAGCGCGCAACATTGCCGCCAAAATGGATGCGCCGCTTGCCTTTGTGGAAAAGCGTCGCATTTCGGGACAAGCCGAAGCATTAACCGTCATTGGCGATGTCGAAGGCAGAAATGTCGTCCTCGTGGATGAGCTAGTCGAAACTGCCGGCACGATTACGGAAGCGGTCAGTCTTTTGAAACGCAGCGGCGCCGTCTCGGTAAGAATTGCGTGCACGCATGCAACTCTGGTAGGGAAAGCCAAAGAACGCCTTGAAGCGAGCAGGATTGCCGAATTTATTTGCACCGACACCGTCGAGGTTCCCGAGGATAAACGTTTGCCCAACTTTACGATTCTTTCGGTCGCGCCGCTGCTCGCCGGTGTCATTGACCGCACCAACAAAGCCGAGAGCGTGGGCGAATTGGTGGGGGACACGCTGAATCTGTAGAGTGAAAGCGCATCCGGACAAAAACCAAAAAGCCATCACCAAAAAACTGCTTACCGGAGATAAAACCGTATCCACGCCTATATCGTGGTGCACTTGATTCGCACCTTGATATTATCCGCGCCGAAGTTGGTGTTGTGGATGTTCTTGATCGCACATGGCATCAGAAGGGGCGAGGATATTTGCGGAGACTTGAACAGCTTGTGCCTATTGAAAATGCGTTACGTTCGAAGCGCGAAGCTAGAAACATTATCAAGAAGCGCAAACAAGCAGAACATGCAACGATTCTCAAGGCATATTACGCGATTGCCGATGCGGGAATTGAAGAATTCATTGTGAAGGTTCAAAAGCGGAGAGGCAAAAAATAAGGAATGTGAGTTTGCACGAATGTTAAAGAACCTCTATTACAAAATCGCGGGCGACCCGAACGAAAAGGAACTCAAGGCGCTCCAACCTATCGTACAGGAAATCAACGACCTCGAACCTGAATTTCAAAACTTGTCGGATGACGCGCTCCAAGCCAAGACGGGCGAATTTCGCGCGCGCTTTCAAGAAGCTGTGGAACGCGAACGTCAAGCGTTTGAAGATTTACGCAAGCGCTGGTTGGACGCGACGGAAGAAAAAGAACGCAAGGCGCTCGAACTTCAGGTCAAGGACCGCGAAAAGAAACTGCTCGACCACGAACAGGCAGTTCTGGACGAATTACTCCCCGAAGCATTTGCTGCCGTGCGCGAAGCATCGCGCCGGGTGAACGGTCAGCGTCATTTTGATGTGCAGCTGCTGGCAGGCATCGTCTTGCACGACGGCAAAATTGCCGAAATGCGTACGGGCGAAGGCAAAACCTTGGTCGCCACGCTGCCATTGTATCTCAATGCGCTCGCGGGGCGCGGCGTGCATCTCGTTACGCCGAACGATTATTTGTCGCGCGTCGGCGCGGGCTGGATGGGCGCGGTGTATTTGCGGCTCGGTCTTTCGACCGCCGTCATTGCGCACGAATTCGCCGGCATCTACAATCCAAATTTCAACGACCCCAATCCGCACGGCGACGACCGGCTCAATCACTTTATTCCGGTCGCCCGCCGCGAAGCGTACGCCGCCGATATCTTGTACGGCACCAATAACGAATTCGGTTTCGATTATTTGCGCGATAACATGGTGTTGGACTTGGCGCAAATGGTGCAGCGCGAATTGCACTATGCCATTGTGGACGAAGTGGACAATATCTTGATTGACGAAGCGCGCACGCCGCTCATTATTTCCGGTCCCGCCGAAGAATCGTCGCGCGAGTATCAACGCTTTGCCGCCATCATGCCGCGTTTGGTCGAGGGCGAAGATTACACCATTGACCTCAAACTGCGCGTTGTATCCCCGACCGAAACGGGCATCGAAAAAGTCGAACGCGCACTCGGGATTCCCGCAAATAAATCATTGTACGACCCCGATTATCTCGACCTCACCTCGTATTTCGACAATGCGCTCAAGGCGCACGCGCTGTTCAAACGTGACAAGGATTATGTCGTGCGCGACGGCGAAGTGGTTATCGTGGATGAATTCACGGGGCGCTTGATGTTTGGACGCCGTTATTCCGAAGGGCTGCATCAAGCCATTGAAGCCAAAGAAAATGTCAAGGTACAGCGCGAATCCTTGACGCTGGCGACGATTACGTTCCAGAATTATTTCCGCATGTATCACAAACTCGCGGGCATGACGGGCACGGCAAAAACCGAAGAAGAAGAATTCGCCAAGATTTACGGTTTGGAAGTCATTGTGATTCCGACGAACCGCCCGATGATTCGCCAAGATGATTCGGATGTCATTTACAAAAACGAGCAAGCGAAATACAAAGCCGTCGTTGACGAAATCAAGGAAATGAACGAACAGGGACGCCCTGTGCTGGTTGGCACGACCTCTGTGGAACACTCGGAAATGTTGTCCAAGATGCTTGCGCGTAAAGGCATCAAGCACGAAGTCTTGAACGCCAAGAATCATGAAAAGGAAGCCAACATTATTGCGCAAGCGGGGAAACCCGCCGCAGTCACCGTTGCCACCAACATGGCGGGGCGCGGCGTAGATATTCTGCTCGGCGGCAATCCCGAAGGCATCGCGCGCGAAGAATTGCGCAAAAAGGGCGTTGACCTCTCCAAACCCATCGAGCCCGCAATCTGGAATGAAGCGTTTGCGCGCGCGTTGGCGCTGACCGAACAGGACAAGGAAAAAGTAATTGCGCTCGGCGGCTTGCACGTCGTCGGCACGGAACGGCACGAAGCGCGTCGTATTGACAATCAACTGCGCGGGCGCGCAGGGCGTCAAGGCGACCCCGGTTCGTCGCGCTTTTATGTTTCGCTCGAAGACGAAATCATGAAGCGCATGGGCAACAAGAATTTGCTCGAACGCGTGTGGCAAGATGAAGACATGGTGATTGATGTGCCGCTCGTCGCGCGCGCCATCGAACAGTCGCAAATCAAAATGGAAGGTTACAATTTTGATATGCGTAAACATTTGCTGGAATACGACGACGTTATTAACAAACAGCGCGAAGTGATTTACGGACAGCGCCGTAAAATTTTGGAATCCTCCAATCTGCGCCCGCTCGTGCTTGACATGCTGCACGATGAAATCACGGCGCTCGTCTCCACCTTTGCGGCGGGCAAT
>CAZXYP010000450.1:0-3668 GCA_964644955.1 uncultured Anaerolineales bacterium
ACCGCCAACCGCGTCGAATTGTTGAACGTCACCATCACCGGCAATTCGACGAACAGCGACGCGGGCGGCATTGACAATTTCGGTTATGTCTATTTGCAAAACACCCTGATTGCGGGCAACAGCGCGCCCAGCTCCGGTCCCGATTGTCGCAATGTGTTTGGTCATCTGATTCATTCCTACGGATATAACCTCATCGGGAATAATCAAGACTGTACTGTAAACGCGGCGCCGGGCGATATTGTCGGCACGAGCAGCGCGCCCGTTGACCCGCGTCTCGCCGAATTGGCAAGCAACGGCGGACCCACAAGCACCATCGCGCTTTTGCCCGGCAGTCCGGCGCTCAACACCGGCGACGACGAAAGTTGTCCGTCCACCGACCAACGCGGTTCCCCGCGCCCCATCAGCGCGGCGTGCGATATCGGCGCGTACGAAACGTTTGCAGGTTCCTCCGACCTCGCCATTTTTATTTGGAATCTCAAGCTCAACGGCAGTTATTCCCCCATCACCGTCAATCCCGGCGAAAACATCAACGTCACACTCGATTATCAGATTTGGGAATCAGATGCCTACTGCCCCGGTTGCATTTCACAATTGGTGGACGGATACAATGACACGGCGCTCGGAACCTGCATCTATAATGGAGGTCCCTGGGTTATGCCGGGTGTCACAGGCAGCTATGACAATAATTTTAGCGCGCCGTTGACGCCGGGAACGTACACCTATCGCGTCAAACACGATTGGCAATTCGGATGCGACCAGTATGCGATTGACGGATACTCGGAGGCCGCCTCCACCGCATACGCGACTTTTATCGTCAGCGGCATCGTGCCGACCGACACTCCCACGCCAACACCAACGGATACACCGACGAATACGCCGACCGACACGCCAACGCCGACCAATACGCCAACTGACCTGCCAACCGATACGCCGACGCCAACGCCGACCAATACGCCAACGCCGACCGACACGCCAACGCCGACCAATACGCCAACTGACCTGCCAACCGATACGCCGACGCCAACGCCGACCAATACACCGGAACCGCCCGCGCAATTCAACAGCGCGTGGATTTTCGCGCAGCGCGTGGACGCGAATCCGAGCGTTACGGTTCAGGATTATCTCAAGCAGCCCGACGAATCGCGCTGGTATAAATTCGCGATTTCGCCGCGCAGCAAAGTCACGCTCACACTGACCAATCTGCCCGCCGATTACAACCTCGTCGTCTATAAAGATATTCTGCAAGCGTACAATCACGACAAGGACGCGCTGAACAATCCCAACCCCGACGAAGCATTAGAACAACTCGGCGCGGAATTTGCGCCCGAAGCGTTCTCGCCCGAAGCATTTTCACCCGAAGCGTTTTCGCCCGAAGCGTTTTCGCCTGAAGCGTTCTCACCCGAAGCGTTTTCGCCTGAAGCGTTTTCGCCTGAAGCGTTTTCGCCCGAAGCGTTTTCGCCCGAAGCGTTTTCGCCCGAAGCATTTTCGCCCGAAGCGTTTTCACCCGAAGCGTTTTCACCCGAAGCGTTTTCGCCTGAAGCATTTTCGCCCGAAGCATTTTCGCCCGAAGCATTTTCGCCCGAAGCGTTTTCGCCCGAAGCGTTTTCGTCCGCGCAAATGAAAAGCATCGTCGGCGTGTCCGCGTTCCCCGGCACCGCAGGCGAAGGCATCAGCATCAACACGTGGGACAACACCGGCGACTTTTACGTGCGCGTGCGCGGCGCGAACGGCGCGTTTGACCCGAACAATACATTCACGCTGACCATCTCTGTCGAAAGCGCGGACTGCGCGGGCGTACAGGCACTGACGCAAAACACCTCGCTCACCGCGTCGAGTACTTCCAAGACGACTTTGATTCTCACCGATTGGAGCCGGCTGCCCGGTTCGACCGACGACAAAAACGCGCTCGCGACAAAACTGGACGCGCTCGCCGCCGCGACGAATGGCGTCGTCGTGGATGTGGGACAAGATGCGCGCGTGGCAGAAGGCAACGCGCAAGCGGACGCGCATCTCAGCTGCCCCGTCGCCAAAAATTTGGTCGCCGACGCCGTCAAAGCGGTGATTGATTTGTATGACGCGAATCAAGCACTCGAAAACATTGTCCTCGTCGGCGGCGATGCCGTTATTCCGTTTGTGCGTTATCCCGACCAGGCGCTGCTCGCCGCCGAAAGCGGGTACGTGCCGCCCGTCCGCGACACGACAAGTTCCCAAGCCAGCTTGCGGCTCAATTATTTCTTGACCCAAGACCCGTACGCGGCGCGCGTGACCCTTTCCAAAGGCAACAGTACGTTTTCCATTCCCGATATCGCCATCGGACGTTTGGTCGAAACGCCGAATGAAATCAGCGGCGTGATCGAGGCGTACCTTTCGCTCACCGACGGCGTTGCGCCCATGACGACCAATGCGCTCGTTACGGGCTATGATTTTCTGGCAGACGTCGCAGAGAACGTGCAGCAGGAATTGGAAACGGGGATGGGCACAAATGCCGACGCGTTGATTGCGCCGCGCGAAGCCGCGCCGACCGACCCGGTTTCGTGGACCGCCAACGATTTGAGCGCGCAATTGCTCGGCGCGCGGCACGACATTGTTTTTCTGGCGGGACATTTTTCGCAATCCGGCGCGCTCGCGGCGGATTGGACCACGCGCCTGAGCGCGAGTCAGGTTGCCCAATCGGAAGTTGACCTCGTCAATGCGCTGGTCTTTAGCGCGGGCTGCCATTCGGGTTACAACTTGATTGACGCGGATGCCGTGGACGGCGTGACCGAGAGACCGGATTGGGCGCAAGCGTTCGCGCGCAAACGCGCGACCTTTATCGGCGGCACCGGCTATCAATACGGCGACACGGATGTCATTGAATACACCGAACGCTTGTTGAATGATTTCGCGCGACAGCTGCGCACGGGCAGCGGTCCCGTTTCCGTCGGACAGGCATTGCTCGCGGCAAAACAAAATTATCTCGCCAATACACCGCAGCTGCGCGGCATTCACGAAAAATCGCTCTTGCAAGTGACGCTGTTTGGTTTGCCCATGCTTCAATTGGACATGCCCGGACAGCGCATCAATCCCACTCGCCGCAGCGCGCCCGAAATTGCCATCCCTCTCAACAACTATGCCAACGACCCCGGCGCGACCTTGAATTTGCAATACGCGAATGTCGAGTTCAATCCGGCGCTCACACAAAAAACTGTCAATTACAAACAAATCACCGACAACACTCATGTCACCGCCACGTACTTTCAAGGCAGTAACGGCATCGTCTCGAATCCGACCGAACCGATTCTGCCGCTCCAAGTCGAAACCGTGAACGTGAACGGGACCATTCTGCGCGGCGTCGGTTTTCGCGGCGGCGCGTACAGCGATTTCGAAGACATCTTGCCCGCGACGAGTGCGCCCGCGACCGAAATTCGCGGCGTGCATGCGCCATTCCCCGCGCAAGTGTTTTTCCCGATTCGCATTTGGAGCGTCAATTATTATGAAGCGCTCGTACAAAACGGCGCGACGCGGCTCATGCTGACCCCCGCGCAGTATCGCGCCTACACCGCCGACCCGACGCGCGGCACGTGGCGCACGTTTTCGCAAGTGGACTTGCGGCTCTTTTACAGCGGCAACACGACCAATTACGCCAGCGGCAATGTTTCCAGCGTGCCTGCGCTCGCCGCCGCGCCCGC
>CAZXYP010000451.1:0-3665 GCA_964644955.1 uncultured Anaerolineales bacterium
ACGCCTGCGGGATAACCAACTTGAAAAAAAAGTTCCGCGAGTTTCAGCGTCGTGAGCGGCGTGTCTTCAGCCGGTTTTGCGACGACGGTGCAGCCCGTAATCAATGCCGCGCCGAGTTTGAACGTGAGCAGCGTAATCGGATAGTTGAACGGCGCAATCGCAATCACAACGCCGACCGGTTCTTGCACCACCAACACGCGTTCATCCGGTTCATTCAGCAGCGGCATCTCGCCGCGCAAACGCAATCCTTCTTCCGCGTAATAGTCGAGCAAATCCGCGCTGCGTTCGATTTCGGTTTTGGAACCCGCGAGCGGACGACCCAATTCGCGCGTCAGCAATAACGCAAATTCATCGGCGCGTTCGCGCAGGGCGTCCGCCGCCGCGTGCTGCAATTTGACGCGCTGCGTCATGGGCGTTTTGCGCCAGATATTGAACGCGTCTGCCGCGCTCGCAATCGCGCAAGCCGCATCCGTCGCGTTGCCTGCAGCAATATCGTCAATCCATTCGCCCGTCGCAGGGTCGGTGACGGCGATGCGGTGTGTGGATTGCGATGGCGTCCACGCGCCGTGGATGAAAAAATTCATGGAGGTTGGAGATTAGTGATTGGAGATTGGAGATTGGAGATTGGAGACTGGAGACTGGAGACTTTTGCTCAATTTCTAGTCTCTAGTCTCCGGTCTCTCTTTACGTTAAAACATCAATCAACAATTCATCCCGCGCGATTTCCAATTTCGCGTTTGCCACATCTCGCGCGGCTTGCGTGAACAAGGTCGGGCGCACTTCTTGTTCGAGATATTGGACGTAACGCGCGGGCGTGTACTTGTGCCAATCGCACGCGACGGCGATGCCGGTGGTCGTGAATCGCCACAATTTGTCCGCGTCTTTCATCAATTCATCTTCGCGCGACAACGCGTGCTTGCGCGAATCGTGTCCGTCAATGATGGCGCAGACGCGTTCGACGACATCGCTGCCATAATCGAGTTCGAGCAAAATCGCGCGCGCGATTTCAACGCCGTATTGTTCGTGCAAAACGCGCACATCGCTTTCCAACACCTGCGCCATGTCGGCGCCGAACGCCTTGTCAAAAATTTCCTGTTGGTCAATTTTTGCCCAGCCCGTATCATGTAGCAGCACCGCAAGCAAAACAATTTCGCTGTCGGCTTTGGGATGTTGCTGCAAAATTTTTTCCGCGCAGCGATACGAAAGTGGAACATGCACATCGTTTTTGCGCGCGCGCAAGTACGGTTTTGCCGCGTGCCAAACGGCGGCATGGCGTTCGGTGGACATGAGTAAGAAAATTTGTAGTAACGAATTTATTCGTTGGACAGGTAAGGGGAACGAATGAATTCGTTACTACGGCAATGGGACCTAATTCAAAATTTCGACCTGCCCTTTTGTTCCATCCACGCGAATGCGCTGACCGTTCTTGATGGTTTGGCTCGCGTTGCCGGTGCCGGTGACGGCGGGCAAGCCGTATTCGCGACACACAATCGCCGCGTGCGACATCATGCCGCCAATGTCGGTGACAGCGGCTTTGATTTTGCCAAAGACGGGCGCCCAACTTGGCGCGGTGACAGGCGCGACCATGATTTCGCCTTCTTGAATTTCGTCCAGTTGGTCGGCGTTGTTGATGATGCGCGCTATGCCTTCGACGGTACCCGGTGATGCCGCCATGCCTGTAATGCCCGCACCGTCGCCGGTGCCGCCGAGCCATTTCGCCACGCCATCGGTGGTGATGCCCCAGAGCATTATGGTGAATGGTTCGGTGATGACTTCGGGCGGCGCGTTCAATGCGGGCTGCGGTCTCTGCGTTTGCAATGCCTGAATAATTTTCTTGCGGCGCGCGATTTCGGGGGGCCAATGGACGGGACCGATGGGGTCAATGCCGACTGCCCACGCGTTGCCATAATCAAACAACGTGGGAATCAATTCTTCGCGGCGCAGATAAAACATGTCGTCTTCGTTTTCCCAAAAGCCCGCTTGCATCAACACGCGGCTCAAATCGCGCATCTTGCGCCAAAAGACGCTGAGCGCCCAATGCTCGATATAAAAATTGTGATTCTCGACGTACGGAAACACGACGCGCGCGAGTCCGAGTTTGCCTTGAAAATTTTGACGCGCTTCATCGTCGGGCAGCAATGCTTCGTACTCTTTTGTGATGCGTTCGCGTTCGGCGGCGACGGCGGCGGTGGGACGTTCAATTTCGTGTCCCTGCTCGACGCGTGCGATGTAATTCCGCATAAAACCGAACGGAATGTCGAGATGGTCGAGCCACGCCTTGTCGTCGGAATAGAAACCGTTGCCCGACGAATAATTGAACCACGGCTGCTTTGCCGCTTCCCACGCGTCAAGCCACTGCTGTCCGTTCGGCTGCTGCGCCACATTCGCCAATGCTTCCTCCGCGCTGCCCTGTTTCAACGCGTCCGCGACGCCGAGCTGCACCGCGAGTTTGGCGAGTTTTTTCAATTCGTCGTCCGGGCGAAACAAGTCCACGTCAATCCCTTGCACCATTTTCGCAATGCCCTGGTCGGGAATGTCGGGAAACACTTGTTTGCAAAACATGAAAAAGTCGAGATACGCGGCGTACCCGAGATTCAAAAATTCAAAGTGATATTGCCACGCTTTGTACGCCAACTGCACCGCGCGTTCATAGCCCGTAATCATGTCCCACGTGTTGTCGAGACCTTTGCCGTCAAAGACCCACTGCTTGTCCACGACATCGGGCAGCGGCTCAAAATGAATGGCTTCGAGTTCCGCAATCACCGCGCGCACTTTTTTGTCCCAATTCTCGATGAGGGATTGCCAATTCTGGAAATAGAATCCCGCGCGCTCGAGAAAGTGCGGCACGCGCTCGCCGATTTGTTCGGGCGGCACGCCGATGGGGCTCATGTAAAGATAGCAGTAGAGAAAGTGGTAATCAAATCCGTTCGAAGGCGGAATCAACCACTGTCGCGAGTTGTATTGTCCCAGAAATTTGATGGCAAACTCGACCAGCATGACCTCGAAGGGCTTGAAGACGCGGGGCCAATGCATCGAATCGCAAAACCAAAATTTTTGATTTTCGATTTCTTTGCGGTCCTCGCGGAATACCAAAAAGTACGGATACAACTCGCGCCACCCTTCGCCGCCGGGTGGAGTCTTGACATCATACGGACTCGGAAATTGTTTGTGACCGTTCGCAGACATGGCTGGTTTCCTCCTTTGGAAATATCTCGCAGTAACGTGCGATGAACTCCATCGCCTCATTCGTGCTAGCCCGTGGGACGATTGAAATCGTCACTACACTATCGTACTATGCACAAAAATCAGTAATCAAAAATCATCAATCAAGAATTCACTCATCCCACTCCACCCACACATGCAGGGGCCCGCGCGACATCATGTTGGGCAGGTATTCAATTTTTTGGTCAGGCGCGAGCCGCAGACTTGGAAAACGACGCGTCATTTCTTCCAACGCGACGCGAATTTCCAAACGCGCGAGCGGAGAACCCAAACAGTATTTCACGCCGTACCCGAACGTGACATTGTCTTTGGCATTTTCGCGTTCGAGTTCCAATTCACTGCCGTGCGGAAACATCGCGTCGTCGCGATTCGCGGAACCGATGAGCATCAGCAGCGGCGCGTCTTTTGGCAATTGAGTACCCCCAAGTTCAACTTCGCGCGTC
>CAZXYP010000452.1:0-3622 GCA_964644955.1 uncultured Anaerolineales bacterium
ACGCTGGCACCGCCTTCGTTTTCAATCGCCTATAACGACTTTGCAACAGCCGTGCAATATGGTCAATGTCCCATTGCGACGGCTCAAGAGCAATGGTATAATTTTTTGCCATGACAACCAAAAAAACATCCAAGCCAAAAAACAAACCGGTCACTTCGGTTGAATATCGCGAATACGAGAAACGGTACAACGAGCTCGGCGAAGACCGACCAAAACTGACGCCGGAGGAATTTGAGCAATACGACGACGAGCTGCTTGAACTGCTGGCGCTGGACGACAATCTGATGACCGACGAGGAGATCGTGCGTATTCAAGAGCTGGAATATCTCTTGATTGACGCCGAGTGATGAAACCATTTATCCTTTTTGTGTGCACCGGCAACATTTGCCGTTCGCCGATGGCAGCCGCGCTCCTGAGCGCGCACGCCCGCGCCTGTGGCGACGGCGACAAATATCGCATTGAATCCGCAGGCACCTGGGGCGTCAATGGGCAGCCGGCTTCCAGCAATGCGCAACTCACGATGCAAAAACGCGGTTTGTCGCTCGACGGGCATATTGCGCGAACAGTGACACCGGAATTGGTGGAGCAGGCGGACTTGATTATCGTCATGACAAAAAGTCACCGTGATGCGCTCGCGTCCGAATTCCCGACGACACGCCGCAAGTTGCATCTGATGAGCGAGTTGGGTGGTTTGGAATACGACATTTCGGACCCGTACGGACGTTCTCTCCAAACGTATGAAACATGCGCCCAAGACCTGACCATGCTGATTGAACGCGGGTATTTGCAAATTCCCGCTTGGCTTGGATTGGTTCAGGACGCGACACCATCAAATCAAACGCAAAGCAAATCGCACTAAACGCGGCACGTTGGAGCTTTCCGACCCCAATTGCCAAAGCCAGCACACCCAAATCCACGTCATGTCTGGGCTCATGAACGGTTTTTTTTTGGTACTCCAACGCCTTGACCGTTTTTTCACACACCTCGTCGCGCGCCTGCCACCCCCATTCAACAATGCGCGCGTGCGCTTTCGCTTGCAAGCAGGCGCCGCCATTGCGCTCGGAGCATGCTTTCTCGTTTACCTCATCCTCTTTGCCAATCTCCTTGCGCCGCTAAATCGCCTTGCCACCGATTTTCTGTACCACCCGATTGCGCCAAATCCCAAGGTTGCCATCATTGCCATAGACAGCAAGAGTCTGGATGAAATCGGAACCTATCCCTGGCCGCGCGCGGTCCATGCCGCCTTGCTCGACCGATTGCAGGCGGAACCGCCGCAGTTGATTGCTTTTGATTTGCTGTTCCCACAGCCCTCGCCGGATGATGCCGCCTTTGCCGCAGCTATGCAAAAAAATGGCAGTGTATTGCTTGCCACAACCGGCGTCCCTGCCGCCGCGTATCCAATTGAACCGGAAACACTTGCCACTTTCGATGTCGTAATTCTGCCGGATGAAAGATTGCGCGACGCAGCGAGCGGAATCGGGCACCGTACCGTGGAACCGGACGTGGATGGCGTGGTGCGCCGCCTTCCCTCCGCGATTCGCGCCAACGAAGTCAGTTATCCGGCACTCGGACTGGCTGCCGCAGCACAAGCCCTTGGCGTCACGAACATCCAATATGACCTGTCCGCGCGCACGGTCCGCGTGGGTTCGCTGAATGTTCCGATAGACGAGTATGGAAATGTCTTGCTGAACTTTACCAGTCCGAGTTCAGGGATTCCTACCTACTCATACGTAGATGTATTTCGGGGAACCGTTCCCGCCTCAACGTTTCGCGACAAACATGTTTTTATCGGCGGAACCGCAAGCATCGAGAGTCAAGAATACGCTATCCCACTCAATCTCGACAACACCAAAGTTCACGATATTCAGCTGCAGGCAGATTTGGCAAGTATGCTGCTCAATACACCGCCCAACACTTTACAAGACCAAGGCGCGCTGGGGCAGCTGGCATTGACGCTGGCATTTGCCCTGCTGGCGGGACTGACCCTGCCGCATTTGCGACCGCTGTATGCGTTTGCATTGACCCTGGTCTATTTACTGGGACTGCTGCTTTTTGCTTTTGAAGCATTCAATCGCGGAATCGTGATACAGATTCTTTACCCGGCATTGGCGCTGCTGGTAACCGCGTTGAGCATAACGATCTTCCGTTATCTTTTTGAAGAACGCCGCCGGCGTTCGCTGACCTTGCTTTTTCGGCGCTATGTCCCCGCAGAAAGCGTCGGGCGCGTGATAGATGCAATTGATCGGGGCGAGTTACCACTCACCGGCGCGCGCCGCATCGTGACGGTTCTCTATGCCGATTTGCGCGGCTTTGCCACGTTGTCTGAAGAGACCAAACCCGAGACCGTATTGGGTCTGGTCAATCGCTATATGGAAATTGCATTGCAGCCCATTCAAGCCGAAGGCGGAACTGTTTCGAAACCGATGGGCGATGCCTTGATCGCCATCTGGAATGCGCCGTTGGACCAGCAAGACCATTGCGAACGGGGATTACGCACCGCAATTCAGATTCAGCGTGATTTGATACGGTATCAACAAAAACGCGACGTAGAGGAAAAACTCAATTTTGGAATTGGCATTGCAACGGGGTGGGCAGTGCTGGGGAATATCAGCGCGCTCGGCAAGGTGGAATACACATTGGTCGGCGATACGGTGAATGTCGCGGCGCGCCTCAGCGCGTTCGCCAACAACAATCAAATACTCGTTGACAGCGCGACGGCGAGCGCGAGTGTTCCGGCAATTACACTGCGCCCATTGACGCCGGTGCGCGTGCGCGGGCGCAAAGAGCCGCTTCCGGTTTGGGAAGCTCGAGACGACGAACCGCCCGTAATTGCGCCGGACGAGGAGGAACAAGAAGCCGATTAATAAATGGGAGTCCGTTTCATCCGCCATTGTGCCGCACCAGCTCTGCCGTCCAAACCTGTCGCCAAAACGCGTAATATGCCATCAGCAAACTCAACCACAATCCATGCAATCCGTCGCGATAACCTTCAAGCAAAATAAAACGGCGCAGAAATTCTCGCGCCGGCATACTTAGGTAACTCCGTAAACGCGGCGGAACGCCCTCCGCTGCCATGATTTGCGCTTCGAATTTTGTATAGCGTCGTTGCTTATCCCGAAATTGAGCGAGGGTTTCATAGTTATAATGCACCAGCGGCGTGTTTAGGAAACCCTCAGACCCCTCCGCAATCACCAATTCATGCACCGGACGCGCCGGGTCAAACCATGCCCTCCCCTTTTTCAAGACGCGGGGTTGATAATCCGGCGCCCATCCGGTGTGCCGAATCCATTTTCCAAAAATAAAGTTTTTGCGCGGAATCCAAAAGAGAACTGTGTTTGGGATAGCGCTATCACTATGCGAAATTTGTTCGCGGATTTCTTGCCCCAGCGCCGCGTCTGCGCGTTCATCCGCATCAATAAAAAAAACCCAATCGCCTCTCCCCGCCTCAATCGCCGCATTCCGCTGCGCGGCATAATTGTCAAATGGACGCGAAATCACGCGCGCTCCCGCCAACGCGGCAATTTCTGCGGTCCCATCCCCACTCCCCGAATCAAACACAATCATTTCGTCAACAAAGCCGCGTATGGATTCGAGACATTCCCGAATGTGTTTGGCTTCATTC
>CAZXYP010000453.1:0-3611 GCA_964644955.1 uncultured Anaerolineales bacterium
GCGCACAAACGCGTCAAGAATGAGTTTGCGAGCAAATTTTTGTGGGACTCGCTCAAGGATGTCAAGACCGTCGGTGTCATTCAGCGCGACGACGCGAAAAAGATTGTCGAAATCGGCTGGCCCGTCGGCGTGCTGGCAGGATTCACGCCTTCGACCAATCCGACCTCGACCGCCATGTTCAAATGTTTGATTGCGGTCAAGGCGCGCAACGCCATGATTATTTCGCCGCATCCGAGCGCGATTCAATGCACGAGTGAAACGGTGCGCGTGATGGCGGAGGCAGGCGAACGCGCGGGTATGCCGAAAGGTTTGATTGCGTGTCTCACGACGGTCACGATGCCCGCGCTCAATGAATTGATGAAGCATTGGGCGGTGAGCATGTTGATTGCGACAGGCGGCGAAGCGGTCGTGCGCGCCGCGCACAGTTCGGGCAAGCCCGCGATTGGCGTCGGTCCCGGCAACGTTCCCGTCTATGTGGACCGCAGCGCGGATATTCCGCAAGCTGCCGCGTTGATTGTCAAATCCAAATCGTTCGATTGGTCAACGATTTGCGCGAGCGAGCAAGCGATTGTGGCAGATTCACCCATTGCCGCGCAATTGCAGAGCGAAATGGAAAAACACGGCGCGTATTTTATGGATGACGCGCAAGCGGCGGCGATGAGCAAAATTTTGCACACCGCGAATGGGTTGCCGAATCCGAAAGCGGTTGGGAAATCGCCGCAGGCGTTGGCGCAAATGGCGGGCATCTCGGTTCCGTCGGATGCGCGCGTGTTGGTGGCAAAACTCAAAGGCGTCGGTCCCGACTATCCGCTCTCGCGCGAAAAACTGACGAGTGTGTTGGGCTGGTACGTCGCGGACGGTTGGGAAAAAGGGTGCGAGCGCTGTATCGAACTTTTGAAATTCGGCGGCGACGGGCATACGCTCTCGATTCACTGCCGCGATGAAAATGTGATTTTGCAATTCGGTCTGGAGAAACCGGCGTTCCGCATCGTCGTCAACACAATGGCGACGCTGGGCGCAGTGGGCTTTACGACAAACCTTGACCCGTCCATGACCCTCGCGACGGGCGGCATCGGCGGTGGCGTGTTTAGCGAAAACATTTCTGTCAAGCATGTGCTGAATATCAAACGCATCGCCTACGGTGTGCGCGATTGGAATCCGGATGCAGGTAGCGAACGCTCGCCGCAGCGTTCCGATGACGCGCAGATTGAAGAGATTGTGCGGAGAGTGTTGGCGGAATTGAAACGTTAGGACAATTCTGTTTATATGCAAAGGATGAATTCCTCCAATGAGCCAAATCAGAAATTTTCGTATAAATGGTTTCGATAACGTTACCAACCGGGTTGAATTTTATTTCAAAGCTGACCGCCAAGACGGCTCACTGATTTGTAATTTTTGTGTAGATGATGATGGTGTGCATTGCTACGCAAAAGGTTCTCGAATTCTCACACCGAAAGAAAACAAGAATACTCGCTCAACTGTGACTGCTTTGATCGCAATGGAAGATTTAGCTGAGTTATTCAAGGCATTGCGCAAAGCAGGCTTGCATGGTTGGGCGAATGATGGTGACCGCCATCTTAAGATAACACGGCGTGGAAAAAAGGTAATTATTGAAGAGGCGGATTTGGAATAGCTTGGAATCATAATGCCTCGCAAATCATCGCAATCCATGTCCGCCGCGCGTGCGGTGTGCGCGATGCTGCAATTCATTTTTGGATGACTTGTGAATCAGAAATAGGCGTGTAAGAAAATATGCCAACCGTTTTACGAATCAAAGGGCATCGCTTTTATTTTTGGAGCAGGGAAGATAACGAGCCGCCACATATTCACGTTGAAACGGCGGAGAATGCTGCCAAGTTCTGGCTACAGCCGATAGAACTTGCCTGGGCAGTTGGCTATACCTCAAAGGAACTGCGTCAAGTGCGGGAATTGGTCGAGGAACACAGGGATTTCTTTTTGGAGAAATGGTATGAACACCTCAAGCAGCGTTAGCCCAACTGCGGTGTTGGCAGTAGATGTCCGATTCGCCGATGACGCAATGATTGTAAGCTTATCGGACGGGCGTGAGATTTCCGTACCGTTGGAATGGTTTCCGCGCTTGCGGGATGCCACACCTGAACAACGCAAGCATTGGCGATTCATTGCCAAAGGCATCGGGATGCATTGGGAAGAAATAGACGAGGATATTGGTGTTGCTACTCTGTTGCGAATGTGAAACAGCACAAACCTTGATATATGCCTCGCAAACCATCGCAACCTAGACCCCGCGCGCGTGCGGTGCGCGCGACGGGGACGCGTAAAAAAATAAAAACCGAAACGGATGCGGCGATGACGCTTTCACCGCAAGCGGAATTGCCGCGCGATATAAATTTTCTGGAGGAGCGCAAGAACATGGCAGACCCCAACATGATTGCCCTCGGCATGGTCGAAACCAAAGGGCTGGTCGGCGCGATTGAAGCCGCCGATGCGATGGTCAAAGCCGCGAATGTTGCCCTGATTGGCAGCGAATACATCGGCGGCGGATTTGTCACCGTGATGGTGCGCGGCGACGTCGGCGCGGTCAAAGCGGCGACGGACGCGGGCGCGGCGGCGGCGAAACGCGTTGGCGAACTGGTGAGCGTCCACGTCATCCCGCGTCCGCATTCGGATGTGGAAATGATTTTGCCGCAAAATACCAAAGGCAGCGTTGGTGGACGCAGCGCAGGTTGAGCCGTAACCTGTCGCGCGGTGGGCATTGCCCGGCGGCTTGCGACAGGAAGGGTTGGTCGAGCAGCGCATCCGTTTCACATTTTCCACCGGCAATTCATCCGGCGCGGGATGTTGGGTCAAGTGTACCCGGCATCCCGGCTGTGGTGGTTTGCCGATTCCTGCGCGTGAACGGCGAATGTGCGAGCGGACGAACGGCGTCCGAATGGAAATGGATATTGTACTGCCCAAGGATTTTGAGGCGGAGGACGCGCCCGAAGTTTTGAAACAGGCGCGTCCGGTGTTGGAACTGCCGCCCGACGCGAACCTGCGCGTCGAACATGTCGCGCAGACCAAACGCGGCACGCGCATTGATTTCAGTTATACCGCGTGCGTTTCACTGGAAGAAAAAGAACCGCAAGAAATGGTCGGGGTGCAAGTCGAGGTCACTTCGCGCGGCGACTTGCAATTTGATACGCATGGCGACCTCGTGGCGTACGAGGTGCAGCCCGCCGACCCGCGCCAACTGCGCGCGATCCGTGACCACGTGAGCAAATTGATTGCCAACGGGCAAATCTATATCGCCGCAAAAGGCGAGCTGGTGGACCCGGAACAATTGCGGGCGCAAGGCAAGGATTGGTACATTCGCCAAGACGAACACGGCAATAAATACTTGTGCCGCGCGTGGATGTCCTGATTGCGCGCCGCTGTCATTAGCTACTTTGGTCTCGGTTTGAAATAGGGTCTAAACCACTCGGAGTTACCCATGAGCGACTCGCGCCAATATATCGCATTTCTGAATGACCCCGGCAGTAACGGCGAGGTGCCGGAAAGCGCCGTGCCGGGCAACAGCGCCGTTCGGTTTGACATCAAGGCGACCTTGCCCGAAGGGGAATTGTTGTCGCACAAACCGGGCACGCTCGAAT
>CAZXYP010000454.1:0-3570 GCA_964644955.1 uncultured Anaerolineales bacterium
GAGGCAGCGGCAGCGCAAGCAAACACTTTTACGCCGACTGCAACTGCAATGGATGTCATCCCGCTTGAACGGCTGCATGTGAGCGAGTTCATTCCATTTGAATACAAGTGCGATTGGTCAGCCATTGCACCAGACGGAGAGCAACTTCTTTGCGGCAAAAAAGATGGCTTGTGGTACGGCTCGCTGACAAATGGAGTAGATAAACGCATTGGCGATAATGCCTATGCACAATGGTTACCGAATGGCAAGCAAATTGCCTACTATGACGGCGCGCCACCCGGTGGAACCACCGAGTTGTATTTACTTGATATCGTGAGTGGGAACAAGACCTTGATTAGCAAAGCTACGAGCTGGCTGCATATTCGAGTCTCACCACGCGGAGAAATTCTCTTTCCTGAAGAAGGTGACCTCTTTCTTTGGGACCCTACAACGGAAACAAAGCGCTTGCTCTTGTCTTCATCCACCGGAGCCGAAACAGGCGTTTATCCCGGACAGTTCTCAATTGACATTCGTGTAATGGATTCGAACTATGCGCTCTCGCCGGATGGGCAGCATCTTGTAGTACAAAGTGTTTTGTATGATGAAGGCACGCTCGCACTTGTGGACCTCGCCAATCATCAAGTCATTACACTAACAAATACCATAGAGAATCTGCCAAGTCCATTCGGTTGGTCGCCCGATGGAAGATTGGCATTTGATGTTCAAGGAAAAGGTGATATTCCTGAGCTTTGGGTTATAAACGCCGATGGCAGTGACAAGCATCGCGTATTGCAAGGCACCCAGCGGGGGGCATATACAAGAATGACATGGATGCCCGATGGACAAACGCTTTTGTTTGTGGACCGCTCTTTGACTGGCGAGGAGGGCGTCTATGATGAGTATTACGCGATTAATATAACAAAGGGGGAGCCAAAGAAATTATTTGAGAATGGTAGGGGAATGGCGCTGAGTGCAGATGGGCACGAGCTATTTGTAGGACGGAATGCAGTGGAACTTCAACAGTTTTTTATCGCCACCTTGGATTGGTGATGGAGGATACAATGAATACCCGCATAACCACTTCACTTATGACGCCGTTAATGGGCGTATTGTTTTTTCTTTTGTTCTTTCCGCCGCAACCTATTCAGGCGCAAGGGACAACAGCTTCTCCAGTGGTTGTTACCGCCAAAACAGTGCCCATCGCGCCTGGTAGTTCCAACTATTGTGTGAGTCTGTCCTATGGCGCGGCTGATGCTGACACATTCACACGCGACAGTTTGGGTGCCGAATGGTTTCCAAGTGATGGCAATGCAGCGCTAAAAGCTGGCGCAGTTTTGATTCGCTCTGTAGTTGTATTTTGGAGCAAGCATCCGATTGGCAATAACAACCCATTACCTTGGTGCAATAACCAGCCGCACTATTGGTTTACCATGCTTTCGACCAAAGTTGCCGGCTATAATCCAGGCAAAGGGGCTCGAGATGATAGAGGGACTTGTTGGAATCAACCGGCTCCTTGCAACGTCCCCGTTGATCGTGTTACCGATACCGGTGGGCAGGTCGCATTGCGAAATGGAATTCTGTCGGAATTTCATTTTAATGATGCGATTCAAATCCAAACCAATGTGCTGGCAGGACAGGGGAAAACCTACAAGCAAATTCTTAAAGACCCTTCAATTTACAATGCGCTGACATGCAATGATACCGTGTCTGCGACACCACAACCTTGTGGGGTTGCCTTGACCGTGAGCAGCGCGGCGCCAAATGGCTATGCCTTTACACCATCCATGACGAACAGCAATGCTCCCTTTTATACATTTGGCGCTCAACCTCCCTTTGACGATGCAGCCCCACCGCTTGGAGAACACGATTTGAGCAGTACCTTTCTCAATTTTGCGCGCGAGGCAGAACAATACTGGGGCTATTGGGGGGTTACGATTGCAAATCTAGACGTTGATCATCCGCCACCGCCCGAACCGGGAACCTATCTATTCCTTCAGGGGAGAGGCGCTAAAGGCGAGTATCCCGTCGAGTTTGACGGTGCGTACACAAATCATGTTCGGATCTCGGGAATTGATGATAATCCAGGTCCTGTTCTCGTGAATGTTTATGTGAATGGATATTTTCAGTTTCAAATGGGCTGGTACACCGCCGATGACGACAGACGCCAAATCAATCGAAACCTACCGCCGCTGCCGAGTCCGTATGACCACATGGGAATTCATACGGTAGCCATTGAATTTCTCAATGATTTTTATATAGGTCCGGGGTGTCCTTACCCAACCGATCAATGCGACCGCAAGGCATACATTGCCAAGTTCCTTGTTACAGATTATTAGAGCCCCAAAAAAGACACGCGCCCCATATTGTTCGATACAGGGCGCGTGTGCTTTGCTGGATTATTATCACCTACCATTGCTTTACTGTTCCGTCATCGCCGGCTTAACCCCTTTTTTTTTCTCGTCACTCAATTCATTCCACAAACGGAAACGGAAGCGCACCAAATCGCGGAACGCGCGCAAAATGACTTTGGCATTCGCGCCGGTGGGCGAACCTGCCGTGCGCGGCAAATGTTTCAGCGGGACCTCGACCACGCAATAGCCGCGCGCGCGCGCCCCCGCGAGCAATTCCGTGTCCACCATCGCGCCGTCGGACAATAACGTGACGTGCTGCAAAATTTCGCGGCGAAAAAGTTTGAACCCGCAATCAATGTCGCGCGTCATGTAGCCAAACAAAACGCGTACGAGCCAATTCCAGCCCCACCGATTCACGCGGCGCATGAACGGGTCGGCGTCGTTGGCGCGATAGCCGGTGATAATATCAGCTTTGGGCGCGTGCGCCATCAAATCGCGCACCTGATTGAAATCAAATTGATTGTCGCTCGGCGCAAAGGCAATCCAGTCTTTGGTCGCCGCGTAAAAACCCGCTTTGAGCGCGCCGCCGTACCCGCGATTCGGATTGTTTTCCACGATGCGCAAATTCGGAATTTCCCCGCTCATGCTCTTGGCAATTTCGCCCGTGCGGTCGCGGCTGCCATCATTGACCAAAATGATTTCATAATCCAAATCCAAAGTTTGGCAGACCGCCGACGCGCGACGCAGCGCTTCTGCCACATTGGGTTCTTCATTAAATGCCGGAATGACAAAAGAAAGAGAATTCATGATTTCTTGGATGTAGGGATAAAGGCGGATGCCGCCGCACGCGCGGGCGCTTTTATCCTTTGTCTTTATTCTTGTCGCCTCCAAAACGTGTTGCCAAGCCCCCCAGAAACATGCGCGCTGCGCTGGAACGGACTTCGGAGAGGTCTGCCGTTTGAGTCGGCGCGCCGACTTCATTGCGGAGCCACTGTGCGCGCGCGTCTTGCGCGGGCGCAAGCCATTTTTCCAATACGGACGCGTCATTTTGCGCGAGCAGAGTTTGTATTTCGCGCAGGGTTTGCATGGTTTGCGTCATCCACAATTGCAGCGGCGCTTGCTGTGCCAACAGCAGCTGCGCGATGGATTGGGCATCCTGCGTCGCCAATTGCGTTGTCTGAAAATAATCGTCGCCCGCGAATTTGTTTAATTCGCGCCAGCCCGAACTCGCCGTCCCCGC
>CAZXYP010000455.1:0-3570 GCA_964644955.1 uncultured Anaerolineales bacterium
CGGCTCGATTCCGCGCATTCGCGTGGACCAATTAATGAATTTCGGTTGGAAGCGACTCGTCCCGGTGATGCTCGGCACGATTCTGTTCACCGCAGTCCTCCTGTGGTTCTATCGCGGCGTGCTTGACTTTTTGAAAGGGTTGGGTGGTTAAGCGATGGATACTACAACGGTGATTGCCCAACTGGTCTTTTTCTTGATTGCGGCATTGACGCTCACTGCCGCATTCCTGAGTGTGCTGGTGCGAAATATCTTTCATGCGGCATTGTCTTTGGTTGGTACTTTTTTCGGCGTTGCCGCCATCTATTTGATGCTGGAAGCCGAATTTCTCGCAATTGTGCAGGTTTTGATTTATATCGGCGCGATTGCGGTGTTGATCTTGTTTGCGGTCATGTTGACACGCGGTTTGATGAAACAAGATACGATCAGTTTTAACAAGCAATGGGCATGGGCTGCGTTGGCAGTCAGCACGCTGTTTTTGGGAATGTTTATCCTGGCGCTGCAGGTGCCGTGGCTGCAAAGCGGCGCGGCGGTGTACATGGATACGGTGCCGTTTTTGGGGCAGCAGCTGTTGACAACTTACCTGTTGCCGTTTGAAGTCGTTTCGGTCTTGCTGCTCGCCGCGTTGGTCGGCGCATTTATTATTGCCAGGGAATAATGAACAATGAAGAATGAACAATGAACAGGATTGGCGCAGAATCACGTGCGGCGGTCAATTGTTCATTGCGCATTGTCCATTGAAATTATGACTATACAGATTCCTCTCGTCTATTATCTCGCGCTGGCGGCGGCTCTGTTCTGTATCGGCTTGTTCGGGGCACTGTCGCGCCGCAACGCCATTGCCGTGTTGATAGGCATCGAGTTGATGCTGAACGCCGTCAATATCAATTTGGTTGCGTTTTGGCGGTACGGCTCGCCGGACCCGATTGCAAATCAAGCCGGGATTGTCTTTGCGCTGTTTGTCATTACGTTGGCGGCTGCCGAAGCGGCGGTCGGGCTGGCGCTGATTATCGCCATTTACCGCTCGCGTGATACGGTAAATGTGGAAGAAATTGACCTCTTGAAGTGGTAACACGCTGCTCGTCACATGTCGCGTGACGTGTGACCTGTGACCTGTAACCTGTCATGGTTCAAAACTACACGCTCTTTATTCCGTTGCTGCCGTTTTTGGCATTCGCCATCATTGTTCTGTTGACGCGGAACAACAATCGCCTGAGCGCGCTGGTCGCAACTTTGGGCATTATCGCGGCGCTGGTGCTGGCGTATGGCGTCTTTTTGGAAGCACTGTCCGAAGGCGCCGAGTTGGCGGTCAATCCGTTTTATGGCGCGCCGATTGTTTGGATCCCGTTCGGAGATGCGACCATCAATTTCGGTTGGTTCGTGGACCCGATTGGCGCGGCAATGCTGTTCATGGTCACGACGGTGTGTTTGATGATTTTCATTTATTCCACGTCGTACATGCGCCACACGCATGTGGATGAACACGGACACGCACACACCGAGGACGACCCGCGTTATGCGCGCTTTTTTGCCTATATTTCGCTCTTTGCGGCGATGATGCTTTTGCTCGTGGTTTCCTCGAACCTGCTGGAATTTTTTATCGCGTGGGAAGTGATGGGCTTTTGTTCGTATGCGCTCATCGGTTTCTGGTCGTTTCGCGGACGCAAAGAAAAACATATTGACGAAGCGCAAGTGGGACGCGCGCGCGCGGCTGCCATCAAAGCATTTCTCACCACGCGCGTCGGCGACATCCTCTTGATGTCGGGCATGATTTTGATGCTGATTACGGTCGGCACGCTCGACTTTACGAAAATGTATGACCCGCAAGCAATGAACAATATGTTGTCGGGAACCACACAGCCGCTGCCGGGCGTGGAATGGCCCGTTGTGATTGCGCTTTTGATTTTTGGCGGCACGATTGGCAAATCAGCGCAGTTCCCGCTGCACATCTGGCTCCCGGATGCGATGGAAGGTCCGACTCCGGTCAGCGCGTTGATTCATGCGGCGACGATGGTTTCCGCCGGTATCTTTTTGGTAATTCGCACGTACCCGCTGTTGCAGTTCGCGCAAGATACGGGTGGTCCGGCAATGCAAGTGGTCGCGGTCGTCGGCGCGTTCACGGCGTTGTTTGCGGCGACGATGGGTTTGGCGCAAAACGATATCAAGCGTGTGCTGGCGTATTCGACGATTTCGCAGCTGGGGTACATGCTGGCGGCGTTGGGGATCGGCGCATTTGTAGCAGGTTCGTTCCATCTTATTACGCACGCGTTTTTCAAAGCGTTGTTGTTCTTGGCGGCGGGCGCGGTGATTCATTCCGTCGGCACGAATGACATGTTCAAGATGGGCGGGTTGTGGCGCAAGATGCCGATTACGTTCGTGACCTTTATGATTGGTGCGTTCGCGTTGATGGGCTTTTTCCCGCTGTCGGGTTTTTGGAGCAAGGATGAGATTTTGCTGGAATCGCTGCGCGGCGGTTATTTCCCGCACGAAGGCGGCGTACAGAACAATTTCCTGCAAATCATTTACCTGATGCTTGCGACGGGCGCGTTCATCACGGCGTTGTACACGGGACGCCAAATCTTTTTGACGTTCTTTGGCAAACCGCGCGACCAACACGCCTACGACCATGCGCATGAATCGCCGGCTGCGATGTGGATTCCATTAGCCGTATTGGCGACCTTCACGGTCTTTTTGGGATTGTGGAATTCGCCGTTCGCGCCCGAGTTTGCCCACTTTGTCGGCGAAGCCGGGTTTATGGGCATGGAGCCGTTCGAGCATGTCAAGTTTGACGACATTGCACTGACGAATGCGTTTGTTTCCATCGGCATTGCGCTGAGCGGTTTTGTGGTGGCGTGGGCAATTTACGGTTTTCGTTCCGTCAAAGCAGGGCAAAATGACCCGTTGGCGCATCTCGGCGTCATTTGGAAAACGCTCGTCAACAAGTACTGGCTCGACGAATTGTACGGCTACAAGATTAATCTGGACGGTACCGCGCAACCCGGTTTACTCATTCGTCTCGTCGGCGCGTTCATGCGATTGTTTGCATGGTTTGACCGCACGGTGATTGACGGGTTGGTAAATCTGGCGGGTTGGTTCACACGCATGCTCGCGCGGTTGTGGGGCTGGTTCGACAATCGCGTCGTAGATGGCTTGGTCAATGCAACCGCGGATGTGACCGGCGAAATCGCCGGGTGGTGGCGCACCATGCAAACGGGCAACGTGCAAAATTATGCGTTGGTTGCGGCGGCAGGAGCCATGGCGCTGGCAATCTTGTTTTTACTGCGGTCATTCACATAAATTCGGCAGACTTGCGGAATACGCAATCGGCGCGTGCCAGACGCAGAGGCACTCGTCAAGCGCGGAGGATGTTATTCAATGATCCCGTATCTTTCTCTTATCACGTTCATCCCACTGTTGGGCTTGATCATTATTTTGTTTTTGCCCAACGACAAGGCGATCAAACAATTCGCCATCGTGTGGAGTATCATCCCGCTGATTCTGGCAACGGTGGCGTGGGCGACCATGTCCACGTGGCTGCCGCCGTACAATTTTGTGTACAACTACTGCGGCGTT
>CAZXYP010000456.1:0-3568 GCA_964644955.1 uncultured Anaerolineales bacterium
TCGCCGGAAAAAGCGCTCCTTGACCTTGTTCACCTTCAGCCGCGCGGGGACGCGCGCGCATTTCTGCAAGAGCTGCGCTTGCAAAATTTGGAACAACTGAATCTGACGGAACTGGAGCGCATGGCGAGCCGTCCCAAACTGCGGCGCGCTGCCGCACAGTTGGCGGACCTAGCGGCGCAAGAAAGGGACGCGTTCGAAACTTTGTGAAAGAGTATCTGGCAGAACTCGTCCATGCCGCGCCAACACCTGCGCACGCGCGCAATCTCGCCCGCGAGTATCTGCAAGCGCGCATTCTCGGTGCGCTCCAACGCACCGGTGCGATGGTCCCGCTCGCCTTTCACGGTGGAACGGCACTGCGTTTTCTGTTCGACCTCCCGCGCTATTCGGAAGATTTGGATTTTGCGTTGGAACGCGAAGCCGCCCGTTATGATTTCCGCGCCTATCTGGAGCAAATCCGCGCCGAGCTGACGCGCGAAGGTTATGCGGTTGAACTGAAAGTGAATGACCGCAAAACCGTACACAGCGCATTCGTGCGTTTCCCGGGATTGTTGTACGAGCTCGGCTTGGCGTCGCAGCGCAGTACGATGCTTGCCGTCAAATTGGAAATAGACACGCGTCCACCGGCGGGCGCCGGGCTGACAACCACGGTCGTGCGCCGCCATGTCGTTTTGCAGTTGCAGCATCATGACCGCGCGTCGCTGCTCGCGGGCAAATTGCACGCGCTGCTGCAGCGTCCGTTTCTCAAAGGGCGCGATGTGTATGATTTGATGTGGTATCTCGGTGATAGGGATTGGTCTTTACCGAACTTGACGCTGCTGAATCACGCGCTGGCGCAGACCGGTTGGCGCGGCATGACTGTGACCGAACAGAATTGGCGCCGTATCGTATGGAATTCTCTACGCGCGCGCGATTGGCAGAATGTGACGCGTGACGTTCAACCGTTTCTCGTCACAAGCCGCGACGCGGAATTGTTGACGCACGACAATCTCAAGCGTCTCTTGTTGGAACGCGACAGCCCATGACGCGCGTTTCGGTTTTGATTTGCACCTACAACCGTCCGCAACTCTTGGCGCAATGTCTTGACGCGCTGCTTTGCCGCACGCTCGAAAAACCAAACCAAATCGTCATCGTCAACGGCGGCGACGAACGCACCGATGCCCTCGTCTCCAGTCTCCACTCTCCAGTCTCTATTTCTCTCATCACCACGCAAAACAAAAACCTCGCTGCCTCTCGCAACGTCGGTTTGCCGCACTGTGATGGTGACATTGTGGCAATGACGGATGACGATGCCGAAGTGTTTCCCGATTGGATTTCGGAAATGAAACGCGCACACACAGAGCATCCCGAAGCGGGCGTCATTGGCGGCGCGGTAATTGGCGCGGATACGAGTGCGCTTGTGAGCCGCATCGCGGACACGGTGACGTTTCCGCGTTTTGAAACGGCGCGCGTCGTGCGAACGGTGCCGGGCGTGAATGTTTCGTACAAGCGTGAGGTCATTGAACAGGTCGGCTTGCAAGATGAAACCCTGTTTCGCGGCGAGGATGTGGATTACAATTGGCGCGCGCAAAAGTTGGGTTGGCAAGTGTGGTATGACCCGCGCGTGCGCGTGCTGCATCATCATCGCCCCACCTTGCGCGCGTTTTTGAATCAGCATTACATGTACGGACGCGCGTATTATCTGGTGCGGAAAAAACATCCCGACATGTATTGTGTGTATCCGCATCGTCTCGCGCGCGGTAAAGATGTGCTCAAAGCGGTGAATTTTTTTGCGGCGGCGGTGTATGAGCCGCTTCAGTCTGCGGCGCGTTTGGAACGAACGAGCGATAAAATTTTGGCGTATCCGGTTTTGTTTGCGAATCAAGTGGCGTGGCGCGGGGGGATGGTGCGACAAAAGTTGGCGGCAGGATAATGAACGCGATTGTCAAATTGTTGTTTCGGTTTGTTTTGTGGGCGGCGTATGCGGCGTATCAAGCGGAAGGCATTAACGCGCTGTTGTTGGTGATGCCGGCAAAATTCATTGTTCCGACGCTGCGGCAGCACGGCGCGCACATCGGCGAACGCGTCGAGATTCATTCTCCGCTTATCATTCACAATGCGAGCGCAGAACGGGGCAAGCATTATTCCAATCTGACGATTGGGAACGATTGTTATTTCGGACGCGATGTGTTTTTTGATTTGAAAGATGAAATTCGGATTGAAGATTGCGTCACGGTTTCGATGCGCGTGACATTCATCACGCATACGGATGTAGGCAAGAGTCCCCTCGCGTCGCGGCTGCCGCCGGGTCATGCGCCGATTGTGCTGCGGCGCGGCGCGTATATCGGCGCGGGCGCGACGATTTTGCAGGGTGTGGAAATCGGCGCGGAGGCGGTAGTGGGCGCGGGGGCGTTGGTAAAGGAGAATGTTTTGGCTCACGTGACAGTTGCTGGTGTGCCGGCACGCGTGATGGGATTGGATGTGATGGTTGAGAAAAAATCTGATTGAAATTTTGGCGCAGTGTGCATTATGGAAGATATGAAACGAAATTTCGCAAATTGGTGTCAGTCGAAATCAAAATGGCTTGGAGTTGGCGGTTTGGTCTTGCTGATTGTTCTCCAAAGTGTTTGGTTTGTCTATGTCTTTCGAGATGTGGACCGCCGTTTGGTAGATTTTCATGTCTATGACGTTTTTCTCACCGCCAAATATAGCGGCTACAGTCCGTATGAGATTGACAAGTCAACCGTGAACGCAATTGCGCTCGAGCGTTGGAGGATTCCGGCAGAACATCTCCCGATTCAAGGCGCGCGGCAGGACGAAAATGTCATGCGCTTTCACTATTCGCCGTTTTTCTTTTTCGTCTTTCGTCCGCTTGCCCTGTTAAGCCCGATTCATGCGGCGATGGTGTGGTTTGTGTTAAGTTGCATCGCATTTGATGTTTCGGCGCTCCTGTTGTCAAAATGGCGAAGTGGCAGTTGGCTTGACCCGTTTTGTTTGATTTTGACTGCGGTGTTTGTTCCGGTTCTGCAAACCCTATCGGCGGGTCAAATCAATGGATTTGTGCTGCTTGCATTGGTTAGCGGATTGTTTCTGGCAGGCAATCAACAGGATATGGCAGGCGGGGGCGCCTTGAGTGTCGCGCTATTGCTCAAACCGCTTCCTGTGTTAATTGCTCTGCTGTTGTATTTTTTGTTTCGGCAGAGGTGGAAACTACTAATGTGGACGGCAGTTTGGTTTGGTTTTAGCTTTGTTTTGGTTTCTCTCTTTGATGGGGTATGGGCGTGGATTGACTATGCCCGGAATCTGTTTTCGTTCGGTAGAGAATTCTCTTTTTCTTTTTATGTCGAAGACACAAGCTTGTGGACTCTGTTGGGGCGAACCATGTCGCGCTCTCTGGCGATGATTGCGGGCGCGATATTGTCAATGGGCATAGTGGCATGGAGTGCGTATTGCATCTGGTCAAATCGGAAGGGAAAACAATGGAGTGACATTGCGCTTGTAATTGTTGCGGTGACGCTTGTTTCGACTATTTCGCCTCTAGACTTTATGCGAAATAAGGTTATGCTGTTGGCGTGCTTACCTACGCCAAACT
>CAZXYP010000457.1:0-3554 GCA_964644955.1 uncultured Anaerolineales bacterium
TGCAAAACAATTATTTGATTGGTTGTTCGAGCGGTATCGTAAAATGAAAGCGTAGCAAACCGCACAGAAAAAAGCGTGACGAATTTTTTCCGTCACGCCTTTTTCATCTCCCAAATCCCATCCCTCTGAAAAAATTCTGCATTACATTCTCTGCATTGCATCGCCGTTCCGTTCACCCGCATTTTCTCCGCCCCACATTTTACGCAGCGCCACAATGCCTCATTGACGCGCGCGTCGCCCGACTTGAAATTTTCCGCGCGATACAAAATACTTGGCGCGATTGCCAGACGCGCGGTCGGGCGCTGCAATGCGTCGTCGCATGAAACGAGCACCGAGGTCGGCACAACGCGTTTGAGCGCGCCGACGCGAAAAGTGGAAACGGCAAGCGTGTCGCGGATTTGGAATCCGACGTTTTCTAAATTATTTCTTATGTAACTAGGATGGTAATCAAAATTCAATTTCACAAATTCGTACGGCTCGTCCGAAAACGGATTCATGGCGCCACTGCGTCCGAGATAGTATTTTGCAATCGCTTTCAGATGTTTTTTGTTGGCAAAGTCTGTGAGATACATGCCGCGCGGTCGTACGACGCGCGCGACTTGGGCAAATGCTTTGGGCACATCGGCAACGTGATGCAGCACGCGGATGGTCAATGCCGTGTCGAGGGCATTGTCCGCGAACGGCAAATTGTACAAGTCCGCCGCGACAAAAATAAATTTCGGGTCCTTGCCCAAACGCGCAACGGCGTCTTGTAACATCGAGCGCGCGTAATCCAACAATATCACCTGCTCGTACCCGCGATACAAATCCGCCAGCCGCCCGAAACCCGCGCCGATTTCGACCACCCGCGTGCCGCGCGCGGGCAAGACTTTGGTTAACGCGATGCGTTCGACAGCGTCCTCATATTCGCGCCCGCGCCAAAACTCGGTGCGCCATTGCGAACCTTCGTAATCCATGATGGGGACATTGCTTTGCGTCATGGCGCTATCGTGCCACAAGTGCGCGCGTTTGACAAACAAAGCCCGCTTCTCCATGAAATCTCCATAAGTATTCCACACCAATTTCAGGGGGCTTTAAACGAAATCTCAGCCGGAGATTCTAAAATCTGCATATCCTTCGCTTCGGAGAATTCAATGAATCAATTCAAAGCCATAGTCGCTTCTGTTCTCGTCACCGGTTTGATTGCGGGAGTCATGGTCGTCATCGGCGGCAGCGCGTTGTTTAGCCGCCCGGCGCTCAATGTCAGCGCGGCATCCGATGCCGCAGTCGTCTCGAACCATGACATTGCCGATGCAAGCGCCGACACGGCGCAGCTGCGCGATTTGGTGAATCAATATCAAGCGCGCGAACAACAATTGCGCGCGCAGCTCGACGATTTGAACCAACTGCTGGATGAACAAGACCAACAGCTCGCGCAGGCGAATCAACAGCTGCAGCAGTATCAAAATTTATTGCAGGCGCTTCAGGAACGCGGTGTGATTCAAATCACGTCCGATGGCCGGATTCGCATTCGCACGCGTTAAAAGGAATCGAAACATGCAAACGAAAAACTCACGCCCGCTCTCGAAATCGCTGCGCGTTCTGATTGCGGCAGGAAGCGTCGGCGCATTTCTCGGCGGCTGGGCGCTGTTGGCGCACGCGCCGAATCCGTACGAGAACGCGCAATCTGTGTCGGACACTCCCGCGCAGAACGGTGAATCCCAACTGTCGCCACTGCCCACGCCGCGCGCGCGGAATTCACAAGACGTTGCGCCGCAATCCGGCTCCGGTTTGCAGCTCCTGCCAAATGCTCAAACTCAACCGCAATCCGGCACACAATTCGCTTCACCGTTTCAACGGCGAATACGTACGGGCGGTTCGTAACGGCACATGGAATTTTTTGAATTTGCCGCCATGAACACGCGCGTGGTGTTGGCGGCAAGCGGTGATCCGACGCGCGTGCAAAATGGATTCTCGCACGCGCGCCAATGCGTCGAACAATACGCCGCGCAGTTTACGCGTTTTCAAGAGACGAGCGAATTGTCGCGATTGAATCGCGCGGCGGGCGGCTGGTTCAATGTGTCGCCGGAAATGTTTGAGGTATTGCAGCAGGCCCGCGCACTGTATGTCGAAACACAGGGCTTGTTCAATCCCGCGATTTTGGATGCGTTGGAACATGTCGGGTATGACGCGAGTATGGATGTGGTGTGTGTGCGCGCGGACAATTCATTCACGCCGCATCCGATTGTGCTGCCTGCCGATTTTCAAGCCGTAAGTTTTCATGCGGCACAGCGCGCGGTATGGCTGCCCGAAGGAATGCGCGTGGATTTGGGGGGCGTTGCCAAAGGTTGGATTGCGGAACAAGCCGCGCGCGTGTTGGCGCAATACGCGGATGTGTGCGCGGTGAATGCGGGCGGCGATATGTTTACCATTGGTTTGTCCGAAAACGAGAGCGCGTGGGAGATTGAATTGGAAGACCCGCGCGACAGTAAACAGACACTGGCTGTTTTGCGTGTGCCGCCCGGCGCAGTGGCGACCTCATCTGTCAACAAGCGCAAATGGAAACAGGGCGCGCAGGAACGGCATCATTTGATTGACCCGCGCACCGGTCTGCCCGCGGCGACGGATTGGTTGAGCGTGACTGTAATGGCGCCGCACGCGACGGTCGCCGAAGTTTTTGCAAAGGCGTTGTTGCTCGCAGGTTCGCGCGAGGCGCTGACGATTGCGGGGGCGCGTCGCGATGTGGAATTTATCGCGGTGGACCCCGACGGGAAATTATGGGGTTCAAAGAACGCGGGGGAATTTTTCAATGAACGAGTGGAACACATCTGATACGATGTTGAAAAAAATTTTGCGCGGGCTGCTGCTTGCGTTAGCGATTGCGGTGGCAGGATTGATTTTTCTTTTGCTGCAAACCGCGCTCGGCGGCGCATCGAGTCGGATGCTCGACGCGGTGTTTGGCGCGAGTACGGGACACATGACGTGGTTTATTACGCGCTCGTCAGGTCTCATTGCATATTTGCTGCTGTGGCTTTCGACGGTGTGGGGTTTGGCGGTTTCGTCAAAAATGTTTGACAAATTGGTGCCGCGCGCATTCACCTATGACGCGCACGAATACCTTTCCCTGCTCGCGCTGGTATTCACCGCGATTCATGTTTTTATTTTGTTGGGTGAAACATACATGCCGTTCAATGTTCCGCAGCTGTTTGTGCCGTTCCTTTCGGACTATCGCCCGGCGTGGGTCGGCATCGGCATCGTGGGAACATATCTCACGATTTTGGTCACGGTTACGTTTTACGTGCGGAAATGGCTCGGCATTCGCACGTTCCGCGTGATTCATTATTTGAGTTTCGCGGCGTTTCTCGGCGTGCTGCTGCACAGCTGGTTCGCGGGGACGGACACGGGGTTGACAGCGACGCGGATAATGTATTGGTTCACCGGATTGAGCGTCGTGTTTATGACCGTGTACTGGCTGGCGCTGAGGCGGCTGGAAAAGCGGTCTGCGGCAGTTCAAACCGTTGTTATCCCATCTTGGCAGGGGAATGTGTATAAATAGATGTTTTGCGATTGGAAAT
>CAZXYP010000458.1:0-3545 GCA_964644955.1 uncultured Anaerolineales bacterium
CGTAATCATCCAATCGGTGTCGTTGATTTTCTCCGTGCCAAGCACCGTATTGCCCTCGTTCGTCAACGATTTCGGAACGTTGGTCGCGGATTCGTCATTGTCCACAATGACCTGGAGAATTTGTCCCGACTCCATCATCTCCAACATCAATTTGGATTTCACAAATGTGTACGGGCAAATCTCGCCCCTGAGGTCAAACGTCTCGTCGGCAGATATATCCGATGGCGCATTGATGATAACGGGATTCCAACGGCTCATAAGCTCCAATCTCCAATCTCCGGTTATTCGAGAGGCAGCCCGCGATGATGCGCCCAGTCGAGCATCGAACCTTTGTAATTCCGCACGCGCGGGTACCCCAATGCTTGCAAGACCATGAACGTATGCGCGGAGCGCGAACCCGAACCGCAATACACGACAATTTCCTTGTCGGGCGTCGCGCCGATATTTTCAAATTGCGCGCGCAAGGTCGCGTCATTCTTTAACGCTTGCGTTGCAAAATCAACCGCCCTTTCAAAAGACAAATTCACCGCGCCGGGAATGTGTCCCATGTAATATTCGCTGTCCATGCGCGTGTCCAACAACAAGACATCGGCGCGCGCGGAATTCTCTTGAATCCATTCCGCAGTGCTGTGCTGCGACTCGTCCACGCGCGCAATGTATTGCGCGGGCGCGCGCGGCGGCACATCGTTTGTCGTCGGCGCCTTGGCAAGTGTCCACGCGTGCCAGCCGCCGTTCAAGACGCGCACGTCCGCGTGTCCAAGATATTTGAGCAGCCAATACGCGGTGCCAGCGAGCGGACCGGTATTTTCATCGTACAGGATGATAGTGGAATCGTTCGCGATGCCGCGTTCGCCCAAAATGCCGGCGATAGCATCCGCGGATTTCATGCGCGGACCACCGGGCGCAAATTCGTACATGTCGCGGTTCAAATCAAACGGCACTGCGCCGGGAATGTGCGACATGCGATAGCCCATGGGCAAACGCGGGTCCGCCACGCGCGCATCCAGGATTCGCAAATCCGCGTCGTCCAAATGCGTTTGCAGCCATTCGACCGAGACCATGACGGGATTCATTGTCCGCCTGCCATTGCCGGAATCACCGCCACTTCGTCCTCGTCCTGAAGCGGCGTGCCGCGCCCCTGCAAGGTGCGTACGTCAACGCCATTCACAAAGACATTGATAAAGCGTTTGATTTCGCCGTCATTGTCGAGAATGCGTTCGCGAAAACCGGGATACGTCGCGTTCGCCGCGTCAATCGCTTGCTGCACCGTGGCAGCTTGAATCCGGATTTTATTTTGCCCGCCTGTCACTTTGCGCATGGGCGTCGGCACGAAAATCGTTGCCATAGTTGGTAGAGACGTGACGGGTTTTGCGATGCAAGCATCGAGAAACCCGTCACGTCTTGCGTAGGATAATCGTTTATTTGTGAACTATCTCTCCAAAAAATTACGGTCTGCGCGCGCCGCTTGAATTTCCGGGCAGCCATGCCGCAGACCAAAGCGAGTATAACGCGGTCTATCGGTTTGTCAAAAAAAAACAAGGGACGGAGTATTTCTCCATCCCTGCGGCATTAACTTACAGGTGCTGTCTTTTTGGCTTGGCGGCGTTTGATAAACCAGCGCACAAGCAAGACAAAGAGCGCCGCCGGCAAAAGGCAAATGAGCAAAATTGGCAGCACCGTCACGGTAAAGCGGATGAGCAGGGTCGCCAGTCCTTGCAGCGCGCCCACCAACGCATCCAGCGATTCCGCGAAAATCTGGCCGGGGTTCCAGCCGGGTTCGCCCTCGACAATCACCTCTTCCACCGGCACGAGTTCAATGGTGTAGGTTGCGAGCGCGCTCGTGTTTTCCAGATACTTTTGGCGCCCTTTGAGTTGTTCGATTTCCCCGCGCACTTGGGTCAATTGATTGTACACCGCGAGAATGTCTTCGGCTTTGCCTGTCCGCTCGCGCACCGTTTCCAGCAGCTTGGTCAACTCGACTTCGTAGGCTTCCAAATTTTTGCGCCGTGCGTCAAGGTCCACGTATTCGGCAGTTACGTCGTTCGAGTCTGCGGTCTCTTTGAGGACCTTGACGCCCAATGCTTTGATTTGTCCGAGGGTCGTATCCAGGGCGGCGGCGGGGATGCGCACATTGATGGTGCCGCGCAATTTGTCTTTGCCATACGCGACCACCGATTTGCTGGCAATATACCCGTTGACGTTCTTGAGAATGTCACTGACCTTATTGATTGTATCCGCTGTGTCATTGACCTGGAGCGACAGCGCGCCGGTATAGACAATCATGCGCGATTCGGCTTGCGCCTGCGCGTCTGTTCCACGCGAGCGGGGTTGTGCCGCCTGCGTTGCTTGAGGCATCGGCATTTGCGGGGCAACCGCGCCGCCCTCCCCCGGCACGACATCATACATTTATATGATGGACTTGTTCTCTTGCGTTTTAGCGGCAGGCGCGGCGGCACAGCCAAACGCGACGCCAAGCGTCAATATCAAAAATGAGAATAGGATGAAGCGTTTCATTTCTCTTGCTCCTTTGACGATGCGCGAAACATTGTTTGCCTTCACACAAGAGACGAAAGGGTCTTGCAAATCGTTCCAAAATCGCAAGGGCTCATGTCCCTTTTTCCAAACGCTCCGCGAGACGTATCGGGAGGAGCGCCTGCTGCATTGCGCGCTGGGTGGCGGCAACATCATAAGCGACACGGTGCAAGGTCACGGTGCCGGCGGTACTGTCATACAATGCGAACGCGGCGCGCGGGTCGCCGTCGCGCGGTTGACCGACACTGCCGGGGTTAAAGAGAAATTTCAAATCAAGCGACAATGGCATGCCGGGCGTCACACTTTGCTTGACCAACATCCCGTCCCGAAGCAAATGATACGCGGCAGGTTGATGCGTGTGACCAAAAAAACCATACGCCGTCTTGAGATATGCCATATTCTCGTACGCGGTTTTGGGTTTATCAATATATTCCCAAAGCGGGTCGCGCGGGCTGGCATGCACCAAAGTCAAATCATACGCGCGCAGTTGGTGTGTGGTAGGACGCGCGGCGAGCCACGCGGCAGTATCGGCGGTCAACGCGCGCCGCGTCCATTCGAGCGCCTGACGCGCCGTGTCACGAAAAAGTTCCAACGGCACATTGCCCAAAGCCGCCTGGTCGTGATTGCCCGTCAGCGTCAACACTTCCAATTGACGCAGACGCGCCACACATTCATTCGGTTTCGGTCCGTAACCGACGACATCGCCCAAACACCACACGCCGTCATGCGGCGGCGCCGCGCGCAGGACCGCTTCGAGTGCGGCGAAATTGGCGTGAATATCCGAAAGCAGCAAGATGCGCATTCCATTTGGATTGTAACAAAGAAATAATTTCTTGGCACGTTCCTGTTTTTCTCGGGGTGTGCGTCACGATTCTGGAGTCCTCTTCGGCAGAAGTCGAGATGTGCTGCGCGGCTTGGCATCGCCTGCTGCGAGCAAACTATGATTGCGATGAATAGCGATTCGTCCACAGCCCATGCCCACAAAATCGACAAACATACTATCTCCGGTATGC
>CAZXYP010000459.1:0-3521 GCA_964644955.1 uncultured Anaerolineales bacterium
CTGGTGACGGACGCGGCGGGGAACGCGTTATCGGATGTGCAGCGCGTCATTTTCAATTTCATGTACTTGAATCAAGATACGGGCGCGCAAAATGTGAACGCGGAGGCGCGTGCGGATAATCATTACGTCGCGGAAGGACCGGCGCTGCCGTTGGAAGGCATGTGGAAAATCAAAGTGACCGTGCGGCAAAAGGGCGTAGAGGATGTCAGCGTCGAATTCCCCTATTTCATCGAACCGCGTTTTCCCGATGAAAGTATCGCGCCCGTCATGACGGCACAGCTGGCTTTGCAAAAAGCGCAGGCGACCATGAACGCGTTGACAAGTTTACGCATGAGCCAACAGTTGAATGACGGCGCGGGGAACGTCGCGCTTTCCGATTACGAATATCAAGCGCCCGACCGTACAAAATTTGGGATTCAAGGGCAAGGCGAGTCCATCGCCATCGGTTCGCAACAATACTATCAGGATAAGGACGGCAATTGGTTTGCGCGCACGCGCGTCGAGCCGTTCGTCTTTCCCAATTTCAATTTTGCCGATACCGCGCTGCGGACGCGCGAAGGACGCGCCGACAGAATCAACAATCAGCCCGCGCAGATTTATTTGTTTGATACGCTCAACACCAGCGGCACGGAAAGAATTCATTACGCATATTGGCTGGACGCAAATGCGCGCGTGGTAC
Organism: uncultured Anaerolineales bacterium; assembly: GCA_964644955.1. GTDB lineage: Bacteria > Chloroflexota > Anaerolineae > UBA4142 > SHND01 > SHND01. Next base: position 680 of record CAZXYP010000459.1, read on the forward strand.
AAGTGGGGATGGTGACGGCGAGTCACTACATGCTTGAGCAATACAGTGACTTTGATAATCCCGCTATCAAAATCGAACCGCCCGCGCAGGTCCAAGTTTTACCTACGCCTGCGCCGGTCGCGGCGACAAACAGTACTAACAATCCGCTCAGCGCAGCGGTGCAAGGCAACGGTCGTCCGCGCGGCTTTATCACCGGCGATTTGGAAGGCGACGGCGCGTTGGTGATGGTAGTGGTCGGCGTGATTATTGTGTTGGTCGGAACGGGCGGCAAGCGCAAGGGCAACGCGCGGTGGGTGGCAATTGGCACGGGCGCGGTGGCGATTGTGTTGGGGGTTGGATTATTTATTGATGCGGTGAACGCCACAACAGCGGCGACGCAAAGTGTGCCGGTGAATGTTTCGCGCGCGTCGTCGGGACAACAAATTTATACCGAATACTGTCAAGCCTGTCACGGCGAAAAAGGATACGGCGACGGACCCGGCGCGACCGCATTGCCCACTCAGCCGTTTGATTTGACGACGCATGTGTTACTGCATGACGAACAGTATTTGCACGCGGTGATTTTGAACGGGCGCGGTTACATGCCCGCGTTCGGCGACCGATTGTCGCAAGACCAAATTCTGGACGTGATTGCGTACACGCGTTTGCTTGCGCGCAACGCGCAGCAGGCGAATCCGAATGCGACACCCGTGCGGCGCGGCTTTACTCCCCAGCCATAATTGCCCGCGCCTACCGGATGATACGGTCGAACGCTGCCAGCGCTTGCGCAAACGGTTTGGGGCTGACGCTGATTTCGCCGAGAAACGGTTGGTCGAGTTCCATGATGAGAAAAAGGACGAACGCCACAATGCCGGTTATCATGGCAATCATGACCAGATGGGCGCGTTCGTTCGGCGCGCGAAAAAACAATGTGAACGCCAGCGTCAGCGCGCCGCCGCCCCACAACAAAATCCACATCAAGACCGGCAGTTCGGTATTGCTTTCATCCAGACGCAAGCGCCGCAGGTCTGCGATTTTTGTGATTTCCTCAAACAGACTCCCGGCTTGCGGATGAATTGAGATATTGGCAAGATGAATGTTGCGGTGAATGGTCCAAATGGTGTCCAGCGCCGCTTCAACCCGAGGGCTTGCGTTGCCGTTTTCCATCGTGGTCCATTCGTCGTTAATGATTCCGGTCGTATAGTCTTTGAGGGCAACGCGCAATGATTCTCCGTACGGTTCGGGTATCTCCCAACTAAAGTGATACAAATCCATCACGGCGTTGGCTTCATGTTGGACAATCTTGCGCGTATCATCAAATGTTTGCCAGACGACGACGACGATGAATGCCAACAGCACACCATAAATCACCGCGACCGCCGCAAAGATAAAACCCGCGACCTGATTGTTGGAGTTGTGGATTTCTTCGGGAAAGCGCTGTCGCACAAACCAAGTTGCCAACATCATGAGCGCAATGCTTCCGCCCACGACGAGCAGCGCAATGACCAGCGTCGGGTAATTGAGTAAGATGTATCGGATAAGACACCTCCGCGTGAAATTATAAATGTTTTTTGCCCTTTTTCGCAAAGCATATCGGGATGTCACCAAGCGCCGCGTGCGTTCGCTGCTGACGCTGTTGGGCATTGTCATTGGCGTCGGCGGCGTCGTCGCGATTGTTTCGACCGGCGAAAATTTGGCGCGCGCGCAGCAAGCGGCGTACGCGAACGCGTCGCAAAACGATATCGCGTATTGGGTGTGGAACGCGCCTGCGTCGCTCACGCGTGCGGTCGAGGATGTGGACAATGTGCGCGCGGCGGAACTGCGTGTGGATTTTTTTACGCGTTGTCACTGGACGCAGGACAGTGCGCCGAACGCGCGCGATGTGTATTTGCATGGCGCTGCCAATTTTGAAAATCAACGCGTTGACCAAATCCTGTTACGCACGGGGCGTTTTCCCAAACAGGGCGAGGCAGTCCTCGAGGAATCCGCGCTGGCGGTGATTCCGCTGCAATTGGGCGATACGCTGACCTGTCGCGGCAACGGCGGCGAACCCGACCGCGTGTTCACAATGGTCGGCACGGTGCAAACGCCCAATTATCCGAACGCGTCCCTGCTCGACTATGCGACGCTGTATGCGCCGTCCAATGACGTGATTCGACTGCTCGGCGCGTCCGGCGCGAATAGTTTGCTGCTCCAAGTAGATGACTTGGCGCAGGCGCGTGATACGGCGCGCAGTGTGACGCAATTGCTCGACCGTCGCGCCATTCAACACAATGCGCCGACGCTGCGCGACCCGCAAAACTTTCTCGGCAAACGCGAACTCGACGCACTGCTCGCAGTCCTGACCATTTTTTCCATCGTCGGCTTAATCACGAGTGGTTTCCTCGTCGCCAACACGCTCGCGGCGATTGTGACGGAACAAGTGAGTGAAATCGGCACGTTGAAAGCATTGGGCGGAACGAGCGCGCAAGTCATGTTGGTGTTCTTGTTGTCTGCTTTGGTGTATGGCATTATCGGCACCGCGCTGGGTTTGCTCGTGGGAGCGTGGGCGAGTTGGCAGTTGATGTTGTATATCGGCACATTGCTCAATTTGCCGGTGGATTTTCACGTTGCGCCGCTCGGCGTGCTTTTGGGTATTGTCGTCGGCATCGGCGTCACGCTTGTCGCGGGCGCGATTCCCGCATTTGGCGCAACGCGCATTCCCGTAAAGCGCGCGCTGGAATCGTACGGCATTACGCCCACGTACGGCGCGGGACGCATTGACCGCGCGCTGCAAAGCATCACGGCATTGCCGCCGCTCGCTGCCATGTCCGTCCGCAATCTCGCGCGGCGCAAATCGCGCGCGTTGGTGACCATGTTGGTG
>CAZXYP010000460.1:0-1993 GCA_964644955.1 uncultured Anaerolineales bacterium
TTCCCGGCGGCTTGATTTCCCGTATCAAGCTCGGCAGTGAATTGGTCGTTTGCACCAACTGCGAACGGATTCTCGCGCCGTAACATTTTCATGAGTGATTCCACCGCGATCACACGCGACTCGATTCGTCGCTATTACGACAAAAACACCAAACTTTTTTTACGCTTTGGGCGCGAAAACGAAACCTACACTATTCATCGCGCGTTGTGGTTTCAAGGCATCACCGACACATCGGACGCCCTCGACGCGTCCAATGATTTACTGCGCCGCGAGTGGCAAGTTTGGCAGGCAGCGCATCCGCAATCTTCGCAGCCGCGCGTCCTTGACCTCGGTTGCGGCGTCGGCGGCACGCTGTTTTATCTCGTCACGCGCGAACCCGAATTGCGCGCGCTCGGCATTACGCTCAGCGCGGTCCAAGCTGAAATCGCCAACACACGCGCCGCGCGTCTCGGGCTGCAACATCGCGCGCTCATCGTTCAAGGCGATTTCCAAGCCGTTCCCGCCGCGCCCAGTTTTGCGATGGCGTATTCGATCGAAGCGTTCGCTCACGCGACGCATCCGGAAATATATTTGCAGCAAGCCGCGCGCGTGTTGACGCACGGCGGGCGGTTGATTCTGTGCGACGATTTTCGCGCCGCACGCCGCGCGTGGAACAAAACCGAGCGCGCCTGGCTCGACACATATCAAAGCGGCTGGCACATTCCGAATCTGCAAACCGTCGCGCAAGTGCAGACGCGGGCGGCGCAAGTCGGTTTGCATCTCGTCACCAATCGTGCCTTGACGCCCCATCTAAAATTGCGCGCGCTGCCCGGGCGCATTGCGCGGTTCGTGCAGCGCGCGGGAAATCATTTTCCGGTCCGACATCCGTTGATACCAAGCATGATGGGCAGTATGGCGCTGCAGCAGTGTTTGCAATCGGGATTGATTGAATATCGCTGGCTGGTATTTGAAAAAACATGAGCAAGACCATTACCCTGCTCGCGGGCGGGACGCGCGGCGATGTGCAGCCGTATGTGGCGTTGGGCATCGGATTGCGCGACGCGGGGTATCGTGTGCGCGTGGCCGCGCATGACGCGTTCGCGTCGCTTGTTTCCGTTTGGGGGTTTGAATTTGTTTCGCTCGGTGAAAATCCGAGCGATTTGTTTTACCGCGCGGAACATCTAGACGCGCTGCGCGGCGGAAAAAACCCACTGGATTCACTGCGCGCCTCTTTCGCCTATTGGCGCGCGGCGCGCCCCGTGTATGCCGAACTCGTACAAAATGCATGGCGCGCGACGCAAGGCAGTGACGCATTGTTGTTTGGGCTGCCAACATTTTGGGCGGGCGCGCTGGCGAACGCGCTGCAAATTCCCGGCATTGCCGCGTTCATGCAGCCGTTGACGCCGACGCGCGCGTTTCCCTGCCCGCTGCTGCCCTTTTCCAAATCACTCGGCGCGATAGGAAATCGCTTGTCATATGCGGTTTGTTTTGCGCTGATGCATTGGGCATGGCGGGACGCATTGCGCGCGTGGCGAAAAAATTTTCACATTGCGCGCGACACCGCGTCACCACGAACTGCGCCGACGCTGTACGCGTTCAGTGAGCAACTCGTGCCGCGCCCAAACGATTATCCTGCGTCACACAAAATCGTCGGTTTTTGGTTTTTGCCGGAACGCGCGTGGACGCCGTCGGCGGAATTGGAATCGTTCTTGCGCGCGGGCGACGCGCCGATTTATGTCGGTTTTGGCAGCGCGCAAACGGGCGAGGTCAACCGTTTGCGCGCTCTGCTGCGCGACACGCAGCGCGCTACAGGTTTGCGTTTTTTGATTCAACGCGCGTTAGCGGACGAAAATTTGCCGCGCGCGGCATTTTGCGCGGTCGGCGATGTGCCGCACGCGTGGTTGTTTCCGCGCGTGCGCGCAGTCATTCATCACGGCGGCGCGGGGACAACGGCAGCTGCAGCGCGCGCGGGCATTCCGCAACTCGCTGTTCCGATGTACCTGGACAGTCATTT
>CAZXYP010000460.1:2003-3490 GCA_964644955.1 uncultured Anaerolineales bacterium
CCGCGTCCCCTGCCCGAAACCAAGCTTTCGTCCGGCGCCTTGACCGACGCGCTCGAACAAATTCTGGCAGACAAATCAATGCGCACGCGCGCGCAAACGATTGCAAGCGCAATGTCACGCCAAGACGGCGTCACGAGCGCGGTGGAACATTTGCGGAATTTGATTTAACCGCGCGCAAACCGTACGCTGCCAAACCAAACGCGCAGCTTGCAAACAACGCGCCCAGCACATACGGCGCGCCCGCGCCCACACGTTCAAACGCGACTCCCGCGCACAACGGGCCCGCAATCGCCGCGAGATTCAACACAACCTGCGTGCCGCCCATCAAACGCCCCTGCGCATCCGCCGCCACGCGCTGCGAAATTAGACCGGTCAACGTCGGGATACTGGTGCCGCTACCCAACGCGCCGAGCGCCACCAACGGAAACAGCATCCACGCTTCGGGCGCCAGCGCGACCAAAAACAGCGCGCTCGCCATCATCAACAGACCGCTCAACGCCAACCGTTTGTCGCCGAAACGCGGTTGGATTTTTCCCAACAACACGCCTTGCACCAACACCGCGCACACGCCGACGAATGCAAAAAAAATTCCGTTTTGTGTCGCGTCCCAAGCAAAGCGCGCTTGACTGAATAACGGAAAATTGGTCTGCAACCCGGCAAACGCGAGATTCAACAAAAAGATGGCAACCAGCAGCACGCGCACATTCGCCAAACGCGCCAATGCCGCGAGCTGCGAAATCCAATTGAGCGAACGCCAGCGCAAAACGCGGGAGCGATTCTCGCGCGGGAGCGATTCGCGCAAGGCAAACCAACACAACAACACATTGCCCAATGCCAACGTCGCCGCCACAAGCGCGGGGATGCTCAAACCAAACGCGCTCAACAATCCTCCCAGCGCCGGACCAATCATCAAGCCCAAACCGAACGCCGCGCCGACCAAACCCATGCCCCGCGCGCGCGTTTCAGGCGTCGTCACGTCAGCAATGTACGCATACGCAGTCGAAAGATTTCCGCCGGTGATGCCATCGAGCAGAATCGCCACGACCAAAAAGAGTGGCGTCGGCGCAATGCCCAGCAGCAAATACGCGAACGCAGTTCCCGCGATAGACGCGAGCAAAATCGGACGTCGCCCGTAATGGTCTCCCAACGCGCCGAGAATCGGTCCGCTCAACAACTGCATGAACGCATACAACGCGCCGAGGAATCCGACAAAGACCGCGTCGCCGCCAAGCCGCTGCGCGTAAAACGGCAGCAGCGGGATGATGATGCCATAGCCGAGCAAGTCAATAAAAACGACGACAAAAAGAATTGTCAATGGCGAACGCGGCAGCAAAAAGTTTCTTGGGCGCGACATGCGTAATTTCATTCCGCAGGTATAATTCCAAACGCCGCGCACTCATCGAATTGCGCGGCACGAACGTAAGCATTATAACAACTGTGCCATGTTAAACGCGCAAACCCCAAACCGCGCGCAACTCGAAACGCTG
>CAZXYP010000461.1:0-3489 GCA_964644955.1 uncultured Anaerolineales bacterium
AATAATCCGATGGGGCAGTGAGATTAGCCAAGTAGGGAACACTGCTGTCAAATGGGTAGCTGGAAAGGTGGCCTGTCCATCTTGCGGCAAGTTTACCCCCATAAATAGCACCTTTTGCGCCAACTGTGGGGTGGCGGTACTCAAACCCATTTGCCCTCGTTGTAAAGCAGACAAGACACGCTTTGTCGGGCGCGTTGGTCATTACATTGGCTGGGGTGTCTTGCTGTTCTTCCTTGGGGCTTTTCCATTGAGCCTTTTGGAACAGCCGGGTACTGGCGGACCGATGACCTGGGGAGACCTAATATATGTGCTAATAGCATTGCCACTCCTCATAGGCTCGCTCATAATGTTTGTAAGGCCACTCTCGCGAAACACGAAGCGTATCAAGTGCTTATCGTGTGGCACAGAGAGCTTTGTTTCAGGCATAACAGCCTTTCAGCAACAAGCCGCGTAGAGTGTCCGGCTTTGAATCGAGATAATAGGTGTAGGGTTCACTGGAAAGCCGCCCAACAACGGCGTGCAGCCGACCGCCTTCGGCGCGGGTGTGCGCGGCGAGTCTTGCCTGTGTTTCGCCCTGGTTAGCGTGGCGTGTCTTGCCAGAGTCGGCGGCGGCTGACGCCGGAGCCGTTGTAGCCCGCCAACTTTCAATCCTCATGCTATAATCGCCTCATCTTCACTGGAGCTGAGGCGATCTGCTTTTTACACGCGAACAATTGGAAGAAAAGGAATATCTCGCGCTCGCGGGGTATGGCGCGTAGGAAAACTTGGTCACGCAAGCGGGAATGATTCCGGGGCGCGCCGAGCGAGTGGATGCCGTTTGGGCATACCCTGTCGCGACGGTGAAGCCGCTTGATGCAGCCGCCTCAATTCTCAATATGAGCAATTACGTTTTTCATGAACGAGTCACTTCCAACAGAACAGAAGCGCTCTTTGTGGTACTTGCGCTGCTCTTTATTGCGCTCGCCATTTGGCGCTTGACGCTTGCCGGGCTTGATTTTCTGACTGGTGTATTTCTCGGATTATCTTGTTTCTTTTCGTTCTATGCGCTGAATTATCGAACCCTTATCATTCGTTTGACGCCAGAGATTTTGGAGCTGCGCTTCGGAATCTTTGGTTGGAAGATTGCTACCACCAATATCGAGAATTGCGCCCTTGACACGACTTTGTTGTGGCGGATTGGCGGCGCAGGGATACATTTTTCGCCAATCCATGGGCGGTACCGTGCCATGTTCAATTTCCTGGAGCATCCCAGAATCGTCATTGCCCTCAGGCAAAAGGGCGGTCTTGTGCAGGATATTGCTTTTTCGACGCGGCACCCCGCCGAGGTCCTGCGCTCTATCGAACAAGTCGCCTCCACCGCAACCGCAAGGTAACAACACCGCTCGTCGAATCCTCGTGCTATAATTGATTCGTCTCTCATGGAACTGAGACGATATACATTTTCGGCGCGCGCCGCGCGGAAGGATATGCATACGAATCAATCCACCCCCACCACGATTGACGAATACATCTCGGGCTTTCCGCCGGAGATCCAAGAAATCTTGCAGCGGATACGGCGAACGATTCAACAAGCCGCGCCGCAAGCGACCGAAGCCATGGCGTATCAAATGCCCACCTTCAAGTTGGAAGGCAATCTGGTGCATTTCGCCGCGTTCAAACATCACATCGGTTTTTATCCGACGCCGAGCGGCACGGAAAAATTTCAAACGGAAATCGCGCGCTACAAACACGCCAAAGGTTCGATTCAATTTCCGCTCGACCAACCGATTCCGTATGCGCTCATTACCAAAATCGTGAAATTTCGCGTCAAGGAGAATCTTGCCAAGGCAAGCGCGAAAGCAAAAGCGAAAGCAAAGCCGAAAAAATAGAAAGTTGGCTGCGATGCTTTACACACGCGCGCAACTCGAAGACAAAGAATATCTCACGCTCGCGCCCTACGGGATGAAGAGCCGCGAAACGCGCGGGCGCGTGCATCCCGACGCGGAACACGAATACCGCACCGCGTATCAACGTGACCGCGACCGCATTTTGCATACCACCGCGTTTCGCCGTCTCGAATACAAGACGCAGGTGTTTGTCATTACCGAAGGCGATTATTATCGCACGCGCTTGACGCACACCGTCGAGGTCGCGCAAATTGGGCGAACGCTCGCGCGCACGCTTGGCGCGAATGAAGATTTGACCGAAGCGATTTGTCTCGTGCATGACATTGGGCATACGCCTTTCGGTCACGCGGGCGAATACACGATGCAAAACTTGATGCGCGAGTTTGGCGGATTCAATCATCAACAGCAATCCCTGCGGGTCGTGGATGAATTGGAGGAGCGGTTTCCCGAACATCGCGGTTTGAATTTGACGTACGAAGTGCGCGAAGGCATTGCGAAACATGAAACGGCGTACGATGAAACCGGATTCGGCGATTTTGATTTTTCGGAAGCGCCGACGCTGGAATCGCAGTTGGCGAGCGCGGCGGATGAGATTGCGTACAATACGGCAGATTTGGACGACGGACTGCGCGCGGGTTTGCTCGACCCGTTCGAGTTGAACGAGTTGGAATTTTGGCGCGATTGGCGCGCGCAGCTGCAATCTGACAACCCGCGCCTGACCGATTTGGCGCGTCACAAATTCATTCGCTGGCTGGTGAATGAATTTGTCACCGACTTGGTACATCACACTGACGCGCAATTGCGCGCGCACAAGATTGAATCGGTTGCGCAGCTGCGCGCGTTCAATGGGAGTATCGCGGGATTTTCCGAGACGTTCGCTCAACGCGTCAAGCCCCTGCAAGAATTTTTGTTTACGCGTTTTTATCGGCACTATCGCGTTATGCGGATGGCGAGTAAAGCGGAACAGGTCATTGAGAAATTATTCCACGCGTATCTGGCGGACCCGCGGCTGCTCCCGCCGAAAACGCAAGCGCGATTGCAGGAGGAAGTCCCCGCGCGCGTGGTGTGCGATTACATTGCCGGCATGACCGACCGTTACGCGCTGGACGAGTACGCGCGTTTGTTCGACCCGATGACGCGTGTATAGCAAGTCGGAAGTTTCAGGTCGCAAGATGCAAGCATAAAGGAAAACGGGTTTCCTCTGATTGAGAAGAAACCCGTTTCGTTTTTCGGATCTACGTCACGCGCGTTTTATTTCTGGCTTGGCACCATCTCGACAATCAATTTTTGGAAATGGCTGTTGGGCGGCAGCCCAGGCGTGCTGGCGTACACCAAATCCACGATTTCGCAATCTACTACCAACGTCGCGGTTTCGAGACGGACGGTCTTGCCTTTTTCGGCAAGCACCAATTCGCCTTTGGTGGCGAGCCGCTGGCGCGTGGCTTGATTGTTGAACGCCGCTTCGCTCATGAGAATTTGTGTGACCGTACGGACGTCGGTTTTATCAAACAACCACACATCGAACGCGGTCACCTTGTCGGGTTTGCCTTCGCCGACGGTTTCGGAACTGCCCATTCCGGTCTCGCCCAAAAATTCTCCGCGA
>CAZXYP010000462.1:0-3469 GCA_964644955.1 uncultured Anaerolineales bacterium
CTCGCGTTTCTCTCCGGCGCGAAAAATATCACCAACGCGGGACACGAAACGCGCAGCGGCGTAACGTTCACGCGCTATACCTATGAGATAGATGGTGCGGGTTTTGCCGCATTCGTGCGCGACCAACTCGAAGCGCGGCTGAAACAAAAAGGCGAACTGCCCTACGGGATGAATCTGGACTTGTCCGCGCAGTACGCCGAAATGTCCGGCACGGGTGAATTGTGGGTGCGCGCGGATGGGTTGCCCCTGCGCCAAATCGTCAACGTCCAATTCCCGCCGCAAAGCGATTACCGCACGCACGCCGAAATTACGGTAGATTTTTTTGACTTTCCCGCGTCGCCCGCGCAAGACGTTTTCGCGCTCGCCGTTTTTGATTTGCCCGCGACGCGCGCGGATTTGCAGACCAACCTTTCCAATTTCCAACTTGTCACTTTTAATTCTCAAGCTCTTGTCTCGAATCTCCAATCTTCCATCTCCAATCTCCAATCTCTTTTCCCTTCCGTCTTACCCTCATTTATCGCCATCGCCATTGTCGCCGCGTTATTATTTTTATTCTCGCGCGTCTATCGTTCGCGTTACGCCTACAACGCGCTCGTCATTTTTATCATTGTTTCGATGGAACTTTCGCCGCTGATGCAGACCGCGCAGGCGAACGCGTTTTATGATTCGCAGCGCGCGCAGGCGCAAGCGCAAGCGGCGAAACAAAAACAAGAGCAGCAGCAGCAGGACGCGCAAGCACAAATTGAAATCGCCAACACATCCGACCCGCATCGCAACCCATTCGTCGCGGCAGGGGAAAAGCAGAGACGGGAGACGGGAGACTCGAGCCAATCTCTAGTCTCTAATCTCCAATCTCTCATCTCGAATCCCCAATCTCCATCTGCCGTTCCCCAATCTCTCGTCCCTGCGTGTGTTGACACCTCCGACCTCGACAACGACGGTTTGAAAAAATGCGAAGAGGATTTGCTCGGCACGAACCCGCGCCTTGCCGATACCGACGGGGATGGACTGAATGACGGCAAAGAAGTCGCGGGCTTTGCGTACAATTCGCAAACGTGGTATTCCGACCCGCAAAAAGCATCCACGCTCGACGATGGGATTCTCGACGGACAAAAATGTTCCGCAACGCAATTTCCAAATTGTCCGGATTTGGACAATGACGGCATTCCCAATTTGTTTGACCGCGATATAGACGGCGACGGCGTTTCCAACGCGCTCGACCTTTCACCGTTACGCAAACGCACCGAAACGTTTGGCGAAAATAACGCGCTCTCGTTCGTCGTCAACAATCTCGCGCCCAACAAAGTCACGTATGTCGAATTTCAACTGCGCCCGACGAATGAAAAACATTTGTGGTATGCGTTCAATGTATTGGATTGGGTGCAAGGCGACAAAGAAGGGCAAATCCAACGCGATGGAGATTCGCAAAACACCACGTTCTATGACGTGTGTGTGGCGAACGGCGAAACGAACTGCAAAATGTCGCCCGACGATAACGGCGACATCAAGCTCGTGCCGATGCTCGAAATTCGCATGTCGGGCTATGCGAACAATTTACCATCCGCTGCGGAACTCCAGCCCTACGGCATTTTCACCAAATACGCGAACTGGACGACGTACGCGTATGTGCCGCTGCAATTGGTGACGGAAAAGACGGGCGACCGCGCGGCGTTTTATGGCAAGATGCTGTATCGCTCGAATTACAATGCGTCGTGGGGCGGCGCACAGCAAGCGCGTTTGGTATGGGCGGTGCAAATGTTGACGGATGTGTGTCAAGCGTCCGAAGGCGGCGTTTGCACCTCGTATGTGGACGGGACCACCGACTATCACAATCAAGTCCAAATCGTTCAAACCTATTACGACGATTTCAAAATCACCGCCATGAACGTGCGCGAAAATCGCGGCACCGAATACGCGCTGGTGTACGAAGACCCGGCGGTGGACGACAATTTGAATCTCGACCTCGCGCTCGTGCCGCTCGCGCTCGGATTGGATTCCGCGTTCCTCAGCGCGCGCGATTGTGATACGACGGACAGCAGCGGCAACTGCGTCGGCGACGGCAAACCCGATGTCACGGTGAACGGACGCGGCGTGGGCGCGCCAAAAATTGAAACGCGTTTCGACCGCACCAAAAACGGCGGCTACACCGAAGACCAACGTTGGGGGATTCCCAATACCCTGCGCGTGGTGACGAAAACGTACAACGACCGCGACCGCGCGGTGGTGGACATCGGCTCGACCGAAGCGAAAAATATCCTCAACAGCAACTTTACGTCCCATTGGAGTTCGGGCGCACCGATAACGCCAACTATTCTTTACGCGAGTGAAGACAGTTTTCGCGCGATTGCGTTGGCGCCCGAAACCGAAACGAGCGGCGGTGTGGCATGGTCCGGTTCGCAAGTCACGTTTGACATGAACGGCATCATGCCGCAAACGGTTGCGAATATCAATTGGACGCCGTATCGTTATGACAGCGCGTCGAACCAATGGCTGCCCGCCGACATGACATTGTATTGGGCGGAACTGGCGCGCCGTTATGCGGGGACGGGCGATGTGGGCGATACACCCGAATCGGCGGCAGGGAAAATCGCCGCGACGAAAATGCACTATCTCGCGGTGTACAACGGCGTGAACGCGACGGTTAAAGTGGGCGACACGCCGACCGCTGATTTGGCGCGCGTGCAAAATGATTCTACGCTGAAAAATTATTTGAAACCGGGCGGCAGCGGCGCGCGCGCCATCACCGTCTTGATTGTGACACAGCTCGACTTGGTTTATCGCGTCGAGTCTGCGAACGTCTTTACCTATCTCGGTTATCTCGACGGCGCGCAATTGGGCGACCAGGGGATTGACGTCGTCAACATCAAACAAGGGCTCCAGCGCAAATTTGGCGGTATCGGCGAAAGTGGGGGACAGACCTTTGTCGGCGTTTTCGCTATCGTCACGATTGTGACGCTATTGGTCGGCGCAAGCTTGTTCGCGGCGGGCAAGGCGACGGGCAATGACGCGCTCTTGATTTCGGGCGCAGTCCTGCTCGCTTTTTCGTTATTCATTATTGTCGTCGTCACGCCGATTTTGGCGGTTAAAAGTTTGTTGACCGCGCTCCACGCGGCAGGAGATTTGACTGCCGATTCCGTGCTCGCGCTCGCCAAAGCGAATCCCGAAGTGATTGGCATGACGAAATACGCGCGCGCCGCGGGCTTGGTTTTCGACCTCGCCTTGCCGTGGGGCTTTGCGATGTATTCGATTTTCAGCAGCGACCTGACGGTGGGCTCGATTGCATTCAATACTGTCATCGCGGGCGCGCTCGCCAGCACGATTGTGTCGCTGCTGCTGTTTGCGCTTGGTTCCACCGTCATCGGCGCAATCGTGACTGCCGTATTGGCATTTTTGGATTTACTGCTGCTGATTCTGTGTCAAGCCGGTGTGAGCGGCACCTGTTGGAGCGTAATCGGTACCATCACCAAAG
>CAZXYP010000463.1:0-2983 GCA_964644955.1 uncultured Anaerolineales bacterium
TGCCACCATTGGCGCGTTCGGACCTACCGCGTCAAACAAAAACCCCGCGAGCAGCGGACCCAAAATACTGCCCAACGCATTCGCGGATTGATTGAGCCCAATCGCGCCGCCGCGCGCGTGCGGCGGCGCGGCGAACGTGAGCAGCGCGACCAGCGAGGGCAGCGCAATGCCTCCGCCGATTGCCATCAACGGAATCACCGCAAGCGCCGAAAACAAAATCGGCGCGAGCGCAAGAATGGCAAACGCAATCGTCCGCATCAGATTGCCCGCGTTCGCCAAATTTACTTCGCCGAAACGTTTCACCAGCGGACCCACCAACCACACTTGCGTAATGACGCCAAAAATTCCAATCAGCGTCAGCACAATCGCAATCGCCTGCGTCACGTATGCTTGCGATTCGCCGGGGAATAATAATTCTTCCGACCACAGCACAAAAATCGTTTGGAATGAAAAGAAACTAAACTGCGTGCCGAATGCGACCAACAAAATCAACGCAATCGCGGGCACGCGCAGCAATTCCCACTGACTGCGTTTCGGCGTGAGCTGCGCGGCGGCGTGGTCGTGTTTGCGTTTTTCCGGCGTCAAGGATTCGGGCAATAGAAAAATCGAAAGAAGAATCGTTAGCAGCGAAAACACGGCAGCCGCGAAAAAAGGCACGCGCGGACCGAACTGCGCGGCGAGCAAACCGCCGAACGCGGGACCGAAAATAAATCCGAGCGAGAACGCCGCGCTGATGAGTCCCATGCCGCGCGTGCGATTTTTTTCATCTGTAATGTCCGACAGGTACGCTTGCGCGACCGTGACATTGCCGCCGGTGATGCCGTCAATGATGCGTGACAGGTACAAGAACGCCAGCGTCGGCGCGAGCGCATTCATCAGCAGCGCGGTCAAGGTGCCAAATTGGGAAAGGATTAAAACCGGGCGCCGTCCCACGCGGTCCGACAAACGCCCGAGCCACGGCGCGGCAAAAAATTGCGCCGTAAAAAAAATCGAAGTCATGAGCGTGATTTGCGATGCCGACGCGCCCAATTGATTTTGCGCAAACAATGGCAGCACCGGTATCGTAATGCCCAGCCCCAACACATCCACAAACACAATCAGAAAAATCGGAAAACGCGGCGAACGCAAAAATTCTCCGAACGACATTATTTTCATGCGCTTTGCCCCTCAAACGAAAACGGACATTCAAGCTTCCGTCCTCCAGTCTCCAATCTCTAGTCTCCAGTCTCCAATCCCCGGTCTCCCACCGCGCTTGCGAAAAAAAAGTCATTCCACCTCACGATGAAATGACGCGAAACGTGGGGACTCACAAATGCGACCGCAGGCGCGGGTCGAGCGCGTCGCGCAAACCATCGCCGATAAGATTGAACGCCGCGACTGTCGCCAAAATCGCCAACCCCGGAAACAACGGCAGCCACGGATGCGTCGTCACGTATTTGCGTCCTTCGCTAATCATGACGCCCCATTCCGCCAGCGGCGGCTGTGCGCCGAAACCGATAAAACTCAATCCCGCCGCAATCAAAATCACGCCGCCCATATCAAAACTCGCCTGCACCAAAAGCGGTGAAAGGGAATTCGGCAAGAGGTGGCGAAAAATGATGCGAAAATGCGACGAGCCGATACTTACCGCCGCTTCGACAAATTCGCGTTTGCGTAACGACAAGACCTGCCCGCGAACCAAACGCGCGTATACGGGCCACGTCACGACCGCAATCGCAATCATTGCCGTCTCTAAACTCGGACCCAACGCGCCCGCGATTGCCATCGCCAGAATGAGCGACGGAAACGCAAAGAAAATATCTGTCGTGCGCATCAAGGCATCGTCGTACAATTTCCCAAAATACCCCGCAATCAAACCGACGACAGTCCCAAAGATAGACGCGCCAATGACCACGACCAAAGCGACCGTCAGCGAAACGCGCGCGCCCCACAAGAGCCGCGACAAGACATCGCGCCCCAATTGGTCAGTCCCCAAAAGATGGTCTGCCGTCGGCGCTTTCAAGCGCAGTGACAGCTGTTGTTTGTTCGGCGGATAGGGCGCAAGTACGGGCGCGAGCAGCGCCGCCGTAACAAACACCGCCACGATAATGAGCCCCGCAACCGTCAGCGGGCTGCGCAGCAGTACGGGCATCCGCCGCTTGCGCTTGATTGCCATGCGGGGCGGCGCGAACGACGCGGAAGATTGAGTGAGCTCAGCCATGACGAATGCGCGGATCGAGCCACGCGTAACTCAAATCCACAAACAGACTGGAAAGAGTGTATGCGATGGCGGCGACCAGAGTTACACCCAACACCGCCGGAAAATCCAAACCAATTGCCGACGCTGTCGCATAGCGCCCCAAACCGGGCCAGGAAAAAATCGTCTCGGTCAACACCGCGCCCGACAGCAAACTGCCGAACGTGATACCGATAATGGTCAGCGTCGGAATCAGCGCGTTGCGAAACGCGTGGCGAATAATGACGACCCGTTCGCGCAGCCCTTTGGCGCGTGCGGTGCGCAAGTAATCTTGATTCAACACTTCGAGCATCGAAGAACGCATCATGCGCGCAATGACGGCGGTAGAAAAATAACCCAAAATAAACGCGGGCAAAAGCAAATGCTGCAAGCTGTTCCCCAGCGCCGGAATGTTTCCCGTGAGCAAACTGTCAATTGTAAACATCCCCGTAATCCGTTGCGGCGGCTGCATAAATTGGTCAATGCGTCCGCCGGCAGGCAGCCAACCGAGTTGGTCGTAAAACAGCCCAATCGCCAACAGCCCCAACCAAAAAATCGGCAGGGAGCCGCCGACGAGCGAAAAGATACGCACGATATTGTCTTGCCACTGATTGCGATGCATCGCCGACCAAATCCCCGCCGGAATCCCAATCACTATCGCAATCACCAGCGCCGCCATGGCAAGTTCGAGCGTCGCGGGAAAAAACTCTTCCAAATCCTGCCGCACCGGACGCCGCGAACGAATACTGTCGCCCAAATCCCCTTGCA